>OMOG01000079.1:6210-24650 GCA_900290305.1 Candidatus Sulfopaludibacter sp. SbA4 | reverse complement strand
CCGCCGATATGTGTGGGACGGGCGGGTGCAGCGGCTCGGCTACAACCCTTACACCGCCGTTCCCGCGGATCCCGCGCTCGCGGCGCTGCACACCCCCGAGACCCGCGGATTGAACAACCCGGACGTGCCGAGCCCATACCCTGCCGGCGCGCAGCTTTTCTTCCGGGGCGTTACGGCCATCCGCGAGTCCGCCTTCGCGTTCAAGGTGGCGTTCGCCGCCTGCGACGCGGCGATCGTGCTTGTGCTGCTCGCCGCGCTGCGTCGCGCCGGCCAGGGGGAGCACTGGGTTCTGGCATACGCCTGGCACCCACTGCTCGCCACCGACGTAGCGGCCACCGGCCACCTTGATATTCTGGGCGCGCTTTTATTGCTGGTCTCCGTCGTGGCGCTCGGCCGCCGTTGGCGAACGGCCGCCGCCATCGCGTTCGCATTGGCGGTCGCGGTGAAGTTTCTCCCCGTCGTCTTGACGCCGCTCTACTGGCGGCGCGTACGCATCCGCGACGGATTGATGGCGGCACTGGTTGCCGGAATGCTGTACCTGCCGTTTCTCGATCGCGGACGCATTCCGGTCGGATCGCTCGGAGTCTACGTACAGCGGTTCCGCTTCAACGACCCGGTCTTCGCCACCCTGGAGCGGGTGGCAGGCCCGTCTGTGGCGGCCGGCGTGGCAGTCCTCGCGGGCCTGGCTACGGCAGCGTGGCTGCGACGCAAGCACCCAAGCGGCCCGCTGGAGATGTGGGTGTGGCCCATGGCGGCGTCACTGGTTTGCGCGCCGGTCTTGTATCCCTGGTACCTGCTTTGGCTGGTACCGTTCCTGGGGTCCGCACGGGCACTGCCGCTCGTCGTTTGGAGCGTCAGTGTCCTCTCCACTTACATCGTCTGGCATCTCTACGCGCTCGGTCATCCGTGGCAGGTTCCCGTACGGATTACGATACTGGAGTACGGGCCCGTGGCGGCAGCCGCCGCGTACACCTTGCTTCGAAGGTTCGGGGGAATCGGCTAATATAGAAAGGTCGTTGGAGCAAAGGACAAACGCCAGAAAAGGAGTGCTGCCATGGCAATTGCCTGTCCCGTCGATCTCGATACGGAGGTGCTCCGTTCCGAAATATCCAAGGTTTACTCGCGGGTTGCCGCCGATCCAAACGGCGACTTCCATTTCCACCGCGGCGCCGAATACGCGGCGCAGTTCCTCGGGTATGATCCGGATGAGCTGGCCGCGTTGCCTGCGCAATGCACGGCGTCGTTTGCCGGGATAGCGAATCCGCATGCGATTGCCCCGATTCTACCGGCCGAAACAGTTCTGGATATCGGTTGCGGCGCCGGAATGGATCTGCTGCTGGCCGCCCGCCGCGTTGGTCCTGGCGGCCGCGCAATCGGAATGGACATGACGGAAGCTATGCGGGACCGGGCACGCGCCTCCGCTGCCGCCGCTGGTTTGACCAACGTAGAAGTGTATCGGGCCGATGCCACGGCTCTCCCATTACCGGATGCCAGCGTTGACGTTGTAATCTCAAACGGCGTGCTCAACCTCGTCCCGGAAAAAGAGAGGGCGTTCGCTGAAATCAAGCGCGTTCTGCGTCCCGGCGGGCGGTTACAGCTTGCCGACATTGTGCTCGATGCGGCACTGGGGGAGGATGTCCGCCGCAACATAGACCTATGGACCGGTTGAATCGCGGGCGCTCTGCCGGAGGCAGAGCTCGTGCCGTTCTTGCGCAGCCTCGGGTTTGAGGAGGTTCACGTAACAGCGCACTTCGACTGCTTCCGTGGCACGAAGAAAGAAAACACAGCAAGGAGGTACGGCGTCCGCGGGGCCAATGTGTTCGCCCGCAAACCGGGCGAGAGCAGATAGAAGTTGCGGTGGCCCGGACACGTGCAGGTCAGAATTGTTTCGCGATACCGGCCTGTCTCAGCACCGCGTTGGCGGTGTGCCGGGACAGGATTTTCTGGTCTACAGGAAAACGCCGTTGCGTGATTGGGCTGTACCAGATTTCGTGGTCTCCTCTGCCCGGCCGCTCAAAGTAACACCCCTGCGCACGGAGAATCTCCTTCACCTTTGGCGTGTAACTGGCCATCAGAAAGCCAGGACATCACTATCTTCGTGTTGGTACCGTACGTGAAACCTCGCCGTCCGGTCGCTCGGGACGCCGTTCAATTCCAGCAACTCGGGGATCAGGGTTCTCAGCTTCTGAGCCAGGACGTTGGGCGAATCGGCCTCAGCAACAAGGCCGGGGACATCCTCGCTTTCTGCCACCCAGACGCCAGCCTCCCTGTCCCATTGCGCCAGAATCTCATAAACGCCGTGAGAGGTCGGTCTCTCCATCACTGGCCATATTCTAACACGACCCGGCGCGCGGGCTGCTCACCGAATTTTGACAAGCAATGCAGGCAGGAATGCCTGCGCCGCGTCTCGCACGGGCAGGCCGTCTGTCCTGCCTGTGGGCGTCACTCCGCCGCCGCCGCATCCGCTTCCGGCGCCTCCAGCAGCCGCTCATAGACTCCCCGCGCGGCGCGTTGCGCGGCGATCTTCTTGGTGCGCCCGTCGGCCTGGCCGCTCCAATCCTTGCCCACGCGCACTTCGATGGTGAACATCTTGGAATGCTCCGGGCCGCGCTCGCGGATCACCGAGTATTTCGGCTGGGGCAGCCGGCGCGATTGCGCCAGCTCCTGCAGGGCGCTCTTGAAATTGGTGATGGCCGGCTGGATGTCGGTGCCGGCGTCCACGTCGCTCGAGACCGGGGCGTCCAAAACGTGCGCGGCCACGAAGCTGCGTACGGCTTCCAGGCCGCCATCCAGGTACATCGCGGCGATCACCGCTTCCAGGCCATCCACCAGCAGGGTTTTCTTGGCGCGCCCGCCGCTCATTTCCTCGCTGCGGCCCAGTTCCAGGTAGCTCCCCAGGTCCAGGCGCCGCGCCACGCCGTGCAGATGCGCGGCGCTCACCAGGTGCGCCTTCATGCGGGAAAGCTCGCCCTCGTGAAATTCGGGAAATCGAAGGACCAGCGCATCGGCGATCAGAAAGCCCAGCACGGAATCGCCCAGGAATTCCAGTTGTTCGTTGTCGTGCAGCGGCGAACCCGGCCCGTTGCGCGATTCGTTGGCGAGCGAGCTATGGACCAGCGCACGGCGCAGCAGCTCCGTGTCGGAGAAGCAGTAGTCGATCCTCGACTCCAGCGATGCCAGCTCCGCGCGCATGGGACTGCGCTACTTCTTGGATGCGAGGGCCTTCACGTTCTGCGCGACGGCCTTGATCTGCGGGTGGAGCTGCGGATCGGCGAGCAGCTTGTCGCAAATCGCGATGGCTTCGTCGTTCTTGCCGGCCATTTGATCGGCGGATGCCAGCCGCACCGAGTAGGCCGGCTGCGGGTCCAGGTCGACCGCGGCCTTGAATTCGGTGATGGCCACATCGTATTTCTTGCGGGTCAGCGCGACCAATCCGAGGCCGTTGTGGGCCTCGGCCGTGACAAACTTTTTGCCGTCTTCCCACTGCTGGTCGGTGAGCTGCGGATTGGGTTTCGCGGCGGTCTTCAGGTTGTCGATGGTGTCATTGAGATACTTGGTGGCCTGGGTCAGCTTCTCTTCCTTGTCCAGGTCGTTTTCGCGAGTCTTCTGCGCGAGAATCTCGCCCATCATCAACGTGACCTGAAAGTTCTTGGGATTCATGGCGAGCACCTGCTCGCCGTAAATCTGCGCTTTCACCGCGTCGCCCTTCTGCTGGTAGGCGGTGGCCTCCATGTACAGCGCGATCTCTTTGAAATCGGTATCCGCGTACTTGGTGACCAGATCGTCTGCCGCTTTGATGGTAGCGTCCGCATTGCCCTGCGCACTGACAAGCGCTTGCACGGCCTGTGCCTCGCCCTGTGACTTGGGCGCCGGCCCCTTCTGTGCCGGCTGCCCCTGCTTCGCGGGGGGGGCCTGCTGTGCCATCAGGCTCGGCAAAAGCCCGAGGCCAGGCAGGCCGAGGCTCGGCAAAAGCCCGAGGGTGGAAAGACCGGCGGCCATAGCCAGGATGCCGGTGAGTCTCATTCTTGTCATTACTAACTCCTTCGATGGTCCTTATTATTTCGAAATCAATTGCGCACCGTCTTTCGCCGCCTTGCGCGCGTCGTCGGAGGCGCCTGGCACCTGCTGGGCGTCCAGGAAATACTTGGCCGCCGCTTCACGATCGCCGGAAGCGACAGACAGCCGTCCCAGGTAAACCAGGGTCCAGCCTTTTACGAACGGTTCGGGCTCCAGCTCGAGCGTCTTTTCGAACAGCTTCTGCGACGTCTCGGGGTCCTTTTGTTTCGCGGCGATGCGCGCCAGGCCGTAGTAGGCCGCGGCGTGCACCGGCTTTGAGTCGGTCTGCTGCAAGACGTCGAGAAAAAGCTTCCTGGCCTGGTCGAGATCGTTTGACCGGTAGAGCTTCTCGGCATCGTCCAGGGTTTTCGCTGTGCCGGTGGGAGGAGGCGGGGGCGGCGGCTCGGCGGTTTTCACCACGGCGCGCGCGGCTGCCTCCTTGCTGAAATCCACCTTGGAAAGCCGCGCGTCCTCATGCACCAGATCGATGGCCCCCACCATGGCCGGGTAATACAGCACCATGGACTGCTCCTGCTTTTCGTAGGCCGGCAGTTGTTCGGCGAAGTAGGGCGCCAGGATGTTGCCCTCCAGCAGCGCTTGCTGGACGTGCCCCGGTTGGCGGTCGAGCCGCGCCTCCACCGCCTTGATCAGCGATTCCGTGGTCAGCAGCAGAAAATCCTGTTTGAACGAATCGGGCAGCACCTTGGACCGCAGGGCGTGGTCGACGAGGGACTTCTTGCGCTGCAGAATCTCCTCGTAGCGCGTGGACAGCGCGTCGAGCAGGTAGTGCAGGTAGCCGTGCCGCACATCGAATATGCGCGGCTCCGGCGAGGGCGCGATCACGATGGTGTACTCATTGCCGTAGCTGCGCGTCTGGATCTGGTTGGGCGCCGCCTGCAACTCGATGAAGATCTGAAAATGGCGCCCCTTGAATCCCGACGTCTGCTGCCGCATGTACGCGTTCACCTGGAGCACCGCATCGGTGACCGGCCCGTGGTAGCGCCCGATGTACTGATTGATGGCGGGCCGCGAGCGATTCCACAGGTCTTCGATATTGGCTTCCTTGTAGAATGCGGCCAGCAATCCCGTTAGTTCCTGCATGGAGCTGACATCCGGCGGGATTTCGACGTCGCGCATCCGGATGGCGAAATCCGGCGGGGGCCCCGCGGTGAGGCCGAAGGAAATGTACTGGCTCAGCTCCAGGGTGTCGTTCCGCTGGCGATGCCTCAGGAAGAAATCCTTGAGAGCCGGGAGCGATGGGATATTGCGTTTGGCCAGTTCCTGGCGGATGGCATTGCGCAACGGATGGTTGTTCGGGGAGGCCAAGTCGGCATCGTAGCCCACCGCGTTGATGGCCGCCATCACGGTAAACAGCGTGGGGCTGGCATCCAGTTGCCCTGTTTCGGGCGCGGCTGCATGGGCCGCGGCGGCTATCGCCAGGTAGGCTGCAAAGGCTAACCGATACAAGTAGTTCCGCCTAGAATATTCCCAGTTTAGCGTACTTGAGGCGCTTTGGTTCCGGGTGGCCGGCAAAAGAAAAACCAGTATTCACCGCAGAGGCGCGGAGGCGCCGAGAAAGCGCGGAGAGGGAAGGAGGAAAACAGACCTCGACTGAAGTGGCGGCCTCAGTTTCGTTGACGTGGTTCGCGCGCCCGCGACGGGTAAACGCCGGAGCCGAGAAGAGGGCAGACGAGGGGTGGCTCAACTCGGCGCCCTTCGCTCCTGTGCCGCTCCACGAACGGATTCCCTCTGCTCCCTCGGCGCGCCAACCACGGGGAAGACCCGAAAGCCCCAGCTTCCCACGACCCTCTTAAAACTCGGCGCCTCGGCGTCTCGGCGGTGGAATTTGATTTTTCCTGGTTGGCCTCAGTGCTTTCGCACCACCAGCTCCACTCCGCCGATTATCGTCCGGCCGGGCATCTGAACGCCCTGGATCTCCTGGTAGGACGTGCTCGTCACATTCGAGACCTGCAGGAACGGATGCACGCGGCCGCGGGAAGAGGCCGCGTACAGGTCCCACAGCGCGTATGGGTCGCGGGCCCTTCGATCCAGAACACCGACTCGTGTGCGGCACATAAAACCGCCGGGCAATCTCGCCTGCCAGGCGACTACGCCCGAATGGACCGGATAATTGAAGGTGTACTTGGTCTCTTCCACCGGCACCGTGTCCTGGGCTCCCCGCAAGCCGGTATAGCGGAAGTCGATGGTCTGCGCGCGTGCGGGGGCCCAGCCCAGCGAGGCCTCCACGCCGGTGAAGTTGAGATTCTGAATATTGATGGCGCGCCAGATGTCGTCGGGCGATGCGCGCTCATTGTCGATTCCATCGCGCTCCCGCCGCTGGAAGAGGGTCACGTCGCCGCGGACCCGCCCGCCGGGGTTCCAATCGATGCCGCCCTCGTACGTCCAGGCACGCTCGGGCCGCAGGCTCGGGCTGCCCAGGTTGGCCGGATCGTGGTAGTACAGATCCGTGTAGCTGGGCACGCGGAAGGCGCGGCTGGCCGACGCCCGCAATTTCACCCGCTGCGAAAGCCAGACGCCCCCGGCGACCGTCGGGTCGAACTCGGCGGAGAAACTCCGGTAGACCTCCTCCCGCGCCGACAGCGTCAATGAGAACCGGTGCAGCGCGCGGAAATCCACCGCCGCGTAGGCCGCGCCCCGGCTGCGCGCGTGGTTGCCCAGATTGTCGCTCACGATGGATTCGTGCAGGCCTTCGATGCCGTAGGATACGGTGGTGGCCGTCGAAATGGTCTGGTGGCGGCGGAGATCCGCCTGGTAGCTCTCGTCGGAGTGGTGATTGGTAAAGATCTCCGGCTGGTCGCGGAACAGTACGAACAGATCGCTGTGGCGGCGGTAGCTGAAACTCGCCGAGGTGTCCGGTCCGAACGATTGCGCGACGCCGGCAATCCACGTCTTGGTGTCTTCCCACGAGTTGAAGTTGCCGTAGAACTGATCGGCGCCGAAGGGGTGGTCCATGTACGCCAACGTGAGATTGCCCGTTCCGAGCCCCGATGTCAGGCGGGTGGTGGAAGCCAGTTGCAGGTTCCGGTAGTCGCGGTCGGGCTCAAAGCCCGTGGAGAAATCGCGCGCGAAGCTCAATTGCTCGGAAACCACACAGGCAGGAATGCCTGTGCTACCAGGAATGCCTGTGCCACTGAATGCGATCGAGCCGCGCTGCTGGTTAATCCCGAAATTCCCCACTGCCGTTCGCAGGCGCAGCTCGGTGGATTCCGGCGGCGCGGTGATGATGTTGACCACTCCGCCCACTGCATCCGAGCCGTACATCGTGGAGCCCGACCCGCGCAGCACCTCCACCTGCGAGACGTTATCCAGAGGCACCGGGATATCCATATTATGGTGGCCCGATTGCACGTCGTTGAGCCGCAGCCCGTTGAGCAGCACCAGCGTCTGGCCGAAGCTCGATCCGCGGATGGACAGGTCGGTCTGCACGCCGTCCGGCGCGCGCTCCTCGAGATCGATGGTGGGGTCGAGCTTGAGCACGTCCACCAGGGTATTCAGCACCAGGGCATTGTCGCGCACCGGCAGCACGCGAATGGCGCGGTCGATTTCATCCAGCGACAGCGGCTCGAACGTTTCCCGTCACGACGATGGTTTCGTGCTGCGGTTGCTGGGCCAGGCTGAGGCCGGCTGCGAGGGGGAAAAGAAGCGGGAGGATTCCGGAGCGCAAACGCCATTGTAGCTTGATGCATAGGGCAGGGGGCCGGCACATTCGTTAGGGTGCTTAACAGATGTGGGAATTTCGCGGCCCGGTCCAGGAAACCGCTCCCTGACGGTCGCGGCTCCGTTGCGGTTGTGCCGATTTCAGCGTGAGTTCCAGAGCCGCGACCGTGATGGAGCGGTTGGCCAGGCTCAGTTTCCCCACATCGGTTAAGCAACCCATTCGTTACATTCGGGGAATGTTACAAGGCAGTTAGTCAGCCGTCGCCGTGTGCCATGTAGTACTCTAATGGCTCGACAAGGAGTCATTTCGTGCGACGCTTGATACCCCTGCTGTCTTCGACAGTATTGTCCTGGCTGGTGCTCGGCTCGTCTGCAGCCAATGCCGCAGTTCCGAACCGCATCACGCGGCCCGTGGACCCCGGGCGCACCCGCGTGGTCGGCGGCAGCCTCCACCGCCTGGCCGATCCCCAATTCGACCAGGGCGCGGCCGACCCGGCGATGCCCATGGACTACATGATTCTGGTCTTCAAGCCCTCTGCCGCGCAACAAGCCGAACTGGACAGCCTGCTCGCCGACCAGCAGAATCCCTCCTCGCCGCTCTTTCGTCAATGGCTGACTCCGGAAGAGTTCGGCAATCGCTTCGGCCTGAGCGCGAGCGATCACTCGAAGGCGGTCGCCTGGCTGACTTCCCAAGGGTTCACCGTGAACCAATCCGGGCGGGCACGAAACTGGGTGGCCTTCAGCGGCACGGCGGGGCAGGTGTCGCGGTCGCTGCAGACGCCCATCCACCGTTTCCGCGTCAACGGCGAAATGCATTTCGCCAACACCACAGAGCCTTCCGTGCCGGAGGCCTTGAGCGACGTGGCCGGCGGGTTCCTCGGCTTGAACGATTTCCAGCCGCAAAGTTTCGCGAGGCTGGTTCCACCAGATTTCAATTCCGGCACCTCCCACTTCCTGGTGCCCGAGGACTTCGCCACCATCTACAACGTCGCACCGTTGTACAAGGGGGGCATCGACGGCACCGGCCAGAGCATCGCGATTGTCGGAACCTCGGACGTCTCGCTGACCGATATTCGCGCGTTCCGCACCCGCTATAACCTTCCGGCGAACGATCCCAAGATGCTGCCGTTCGGCACCGATCCCGGCTTCAATGGAGCCCAAGCCGAAGGCAATCTGGACCTGGAGTGGTCGGGCGCCATCGCCCCCAATGCCACGATTTATTTCGTCATCTCCACGAGTTTTCTCAACTCCATCCTCGCGGCCGTAGACCTGAACGTCGCCCCGGTGATGAGCGTCAGCTATGGGTTCTGCGAAATCGACTACGCCCCATCCTACTACCGCTCGATAGGCCAACAGGCCAACGCTCAAGGCATCACGTGGCTCAATGCTTCCGGCGATTCCGGCGCCGCGAGTTGCGATTCCCAATCGTCGGCTCCCTTGGCGGCCCACGGCAAGGCGGTGAGTNNCGCAATTCGTGGAAGGCACCGGAACCTACTGGGCCACCACTAACTCGCCGAATTTTGGTTCGGCTCTGTCGTACATTCCGGAGGCGGCATGGAACGAATCCGGCACCACGGGCCTTGGTTCCACCGGCGGCGGCGCCAGCGTCTTCTATAGCCAGCCGGCCTGGCAGAACGGGCCGGGCGTACCCAATGACGGCGTACGTCATGTCCCGGACATCGCCCTGAGTGCGGCCGGACACGACGCCTATGAAATCAACTACCTCGGCGGCAACGTCGGGATTGCCGGCACCTCGGCCTCGACGCCGTCCATGGCCGGTATCATCGCGCTGCTAAACCAATACCAGGTGTCCAAGGGTTTTCAAAAGCAGCCGGGCCTGGGGAATATCAACCCGCAACTCTACCGCCTGGCGCAGAGCGCGCCCTCGGTATTCCACGACATCACCGCGGGTGACAATATTGTCAACTGCATGCAGAGCAGCCCGGACTGCCAGACCGGATCGTTCGGCTACAAAGCCGGCGCCGGCTATGACATGACCACCGGTTTAGGTTCGGTGGACGCCAACGCTTTGGTCACGCAGTTTAATACGCAGACGAACGGAGTCACTGTAAACCTGGTCGTAGGCGCTGCCAAGACCACTCCGAACGACACGGTCGCGATAACCGCGATCGTGGCGCCGGCCGGCGGCAGCGGTACCCCCACCGGCACGGTGAGCTTCAGCTCGAGCGGCACTCCCCTGGGATCGGCGCCCCTGACTTTGCGCGCCGGCCAACTGGCCGCCGATCAATTCTTCCCGGCATACCTGCTGGGCACCGGGACGTTCCTGCTGACAGCCGAATACTCGGGCGATGCGGCCTTCAGCAGCGGCGGCGCGACCGCCCTGATTCAGGTGACGATTCCCACCGCTACCGCGACCATCATTCCGTCCTGGCCCGATACCGTTTGGCCATCCTCCCCGCCGGATGCGCAGGGATTGTCATGGCAGACCACCCTCACATTGCGCGAAGTTTCGGGCGTTCCCGCCATGATCACGAGCTTCACTATCGATGGCCAGGCGCAGCCGCTCGCGCAATATTTCCCCTCGCCCAACATCGCTCCCAACAGTACGGTCTCGGTCACCATCGTCTTCCGCAACCTGGTCACCCCGGTGACCCGCACGTTCGCCTTCACCGGAATCGATGTCACGGGCCAATCGTGGTCGCGGCAGTTTTCCGTGAACTATAACTCGATGTTCCCGGGCGAGAACTTCAACCTGACCGCCACGCCGCTGATCGTGATCCAGAACACGGCGGCCGACCCATCCTGCCAATGGGCCGTGCAACTGAACATCGACGATTTCGGCGGTTATTTGAATCTGGTGAGCGGATTGACCGTGGGTAACGTCAGCATGGTGAGCCAGGTGCCCTCCATCTTCGGTACGACCCGGGTGGATGCGTACGGTTCATTGCAAGGCACGCTGTGTTTCGGAGGGATCACGCCGCCGTCGAGCGACGTGATCAGCGTAGCTCTGAGCGCTGGCATCAGCAAGGAAGTGGCGATCAGCTTCGCCGGGCCGCCCGCCAACCCGGTCAAGATCACGGCTTCGCCCGCGACCATCAACCTGGCGGCCGGTACGAGCCAGACCACGCAGGCCACGCTTTCGGTGGGTATTTCCGACAAGACGCAGGCGTGGACGGCATCCATCTTTCCCACCAATCGCACCACCACCTGGTTGACCGCGTCGCAGTATTCCGGCACGGGGCCCGGCCAGATCGTGTTGACGGCCAACGGCAGCGGCTTTGCGCCGGGCGTGTACCGGGCCACCGTGGTGATCCAATCCGCCAACGCCATGCCGCAGTACATCAATGTCCCGGTGATGTTCGTGCTGGGCGGGAGCACATCCGGGACGGCCATCACGGGCATCGCGAATCCCGCGACGTACCAGCCAATCGCCAGCCCCGGAATGATCCTGTCGGTCTTCGGCGCCAACCTGGCGAGCACCACACAGACGCTCTCGGCCAGCCCCCTTTCGTACTCGCCGATTGCCGGCGTGACGGCCACCATCAACGGCTCGGCGGCGCCCCTGCTTTATATCTCGCCGGCGCAGATCAATCTGCAGATTCCCTATGCTGTGGGGGCCGGACCGGCGGTCGTGGGGATCAACAACAACGGGCAGATCGCCGGTTTCCAATTTCAGGTTTCGCCATCGGCGCCCGGGATTTTTGTGGATGCGAATGGCACGCTGGCCTCGACTCCGGCGGCGAAGCAGGGCGGGCTCGCCACGTTGTATCTGACCGGCGCCGGGGAAGTTTCACCCGCGCTGAAGACGGCCTTCGCCGCATCTACCACCGGCAGTCCGGCCAGTTTGCCGAAACCCGTGCTGCCGCTGACCGTGACCGTCGGTGGAGTTCCGGCCTTCTTGCAGTTCGTGGGGCTGGCTCCCGGCCAGTTCGGCGTGACGCAGGTGAATTTCTATGTGCCGGCCTCGGTTTCTACAGGAGTGCAGCCGGTGGTGGTGACGGTGGGGAGCGCCGCGAGCAAGGCGGCGAATATGACGGTGCAGCCTCAGTGAGAGTGATCACACACTGTCGTGTGGCGTACGTGGCGCACGCTCTCAGCGTTCCGCGTCGGCACTCATGCCGACGCCTCTTGCCCACGACCGATAAGAAATCCGGATTAAAGTCACCGTCGGGAAATAACCAGTTCAATCGGCCGGTTGGCACAGTTATTTCCTGACAGGCCTAAGAGGGCGCGCGCTTTTGGTGGGGCAGGGCGCTTCCGCCTGCCAACCTTTGACCAGCGCCCCATCAATCGTGGCGCAGCGCGACGAGGGGGTCCACGCGGGTCGCGCGGCGCGCCGGCAGGTAGCAGGCCAGGGACGCGGCGGCGAGCAATACCGCGGTAACCCCCACGTAGGTGGCCGGGTCGGTCTGAGGAACACCGAAAAGCAGGCTGGCCAGGAAGTGGGAGGCCGCCAGGGCGGCGGCGATCCCCAGCGCTAGTCCGGCGGCCACGGGAGTCATCCCACGATGCGCGACCACCATCCAGAGGTGGCGGCGGGACGCGCCCAACGCCAGGCGGATTCCGATTTCGCGGGTGCGTTGCGTGACCGACTGCGACACCACCCCGTAGACGCCGATGGCCGCGAGCAGCAGCGCTGCCATGGCAAAGCCGAGCACCAGAGACAACTGGAAACGCCGCTGCCGCACCGACGCATCCACGACCTCTTCGAGCGTGCGCGCCTGGGGGACATAAAGCTGCGGATCGAGACCGTGGATGGCGGCCCGCAATGGCGAAGCGATGGAGAGCGGGTCCATCGCGCTTCTCACCACCAGCGTGAAGTCCGAGCGATCGCGCTGCCAGTAAGGGATGTAGACGGTGGGGTTGGGAGGCTTGCTGATGGTGTGGCGAACGTCGCCGGCGATACCGACCACTTCAATCCACTGATCGGTGCCAAGGTGGAAGCGGCGGCCGATGGGATTTTGATTGGGCCACAGGCTGTGCGCGGCGCTAGCGGAGACCATGGCCACGGGCCGGTCGCCATCGGATTCGGCGATCATTCGGCCGTCGATCAGCGGGATCCCCATGGCTCGTAGGAAATCGGGAGTCACGCAGCGATAGTCCACGGTGGGCCGGTCCACGGAGCGCATGTTCACGCCTTCCACTTCGATACTGAGGTTGCTGCCTTCGCCGCTGAGCGGTCCGCGGTTGGAGATACCGGCGGCGGCCACGCCGGGAATCGCCCGGACTTGATCGAGCAGGCTGCGCACGAACCGCACGTGCGCGGCGGAATCGCGGTAGCGGCCACCGGGCAGGCCGAGATTGATGGCCATGGCGCGCTCGGGTTGAAACCCTTTGTCGACGTGAATGAGTCGCACGAAGCTGTTGAGGAGCAGCCCTCCGGCCACCAGGCACAATACCGTGAGCGCCACTTCGGCGGTGATGAGGAGGCCGCGTGCGCGTCCGCCGCCGCGGCTTTCGGTGGTTGCCGCGCCCGCGGCCTTGAGCGCGCCCTGCGGATCGGTGCGCGCCATGCGCCAGGCGGGCAGCGCGCCGAACAAAACGCCGCTGGCGATGCTGACCAGCGCCGCAAACCAGAAGCCGGCGGCATCCATGTGCAGGTCGCGAATGCCGGGGATGTCGAGCGGCGCCTTCAGCGTGATGGCGGTGAGGGCCCACTTGGCCGCCAACGCGCCGGCGAGTCCTCCGGCGGTGGCCAGCACCAGGCTCTCGGCGAGCATCTGGCGCAGCAGGCGGGCCGTGCCGGCGCCGATGGCTGCTCGGATGGCCAACTCGCGGCGCCGCCCGGCTCCGCGCGCCAGCAGGAGGTTCGCCAGGTTGACCACCACAATCAGCAGGACAGCAGCGGCCGCGGCCAGCAGCAGCGTGAGGCTCGTGCGCGAACTGCCGGTCATCTGTTCCTGAAGACCGGAGATCGCAGTGCGCAATTCGGTCTTCTCGGACATCGTGGCGACGATGCCGTTCTGGATCGCGTTCAGGTCGGCGGTGGCCTGGGCGATCGAGACACCGCGTTTGAGCCGCCCGAGGCAGCCATAGTTGAACTCAGCCATGATGGCGAGGTCATTATCGGAGATGCCAAACGGTTTCCAAATATCGCCGGGCACGTCGCCCCCGGCCATGCTCCACAGGCGGCCCGTCGAGGGGATGCGGGCGTCTGCGGGCAGAACGCCCACCACCTGGTAGGGCACGCCATCGAGTACGATCTTGCTTCCGACTACGGACGGATCGCGGTGAAAGCGCTGGCTCCACAGGCGGTCGCTGAGGATCACCACGCGGTCGCGCCCCGGCTGGTCTTCCTCTTCCAGAAACGTCCGTCCCACCGTTGCTTGAACGCCGAGGAGAGGGAAGATGCTGGCGGAGACGCGCTGTCCAAAGACGCGCACGGGGTCTCCGGCGGACGTCAGGGTGAAGGAAAGGTTGCCCACCAATGCCAATTGATCGAAGGAGTGGTTGCCCTTGCGCCATTCGCGAAAATGCCACGCGGTGACGGGCAGCGCAGGTCCGAAGCGCGCGAACTTGGGTACGACTTCCTCGATGGCGGCGAGGCGGCCGGGCTCGGGGTAGGAGAGCGGCTTCAAGAGGACTCCGTTGAAGACGGTGAAGATGGCGGTGTTGGCCCCGATGCCTAGCGCCAGCGTGAGGATCGCGATGACAGCGAAGCCGGGACTGCGGGCCAGCGTCCGCAACGCATACCGGAGGTCGAAGATCATATTCTTTATACGACGGGAGATGGAAAAGGTTGTGAAGGCGGGCCGGCAGGGCGGACGGAAAACCGGCCGGGGGTCGGCAGCGCCGGACAGGCCGGGAGGACTGTCCCACAACGCCCGTGCATATGAGAGGATGTGAAAATGCTCCGGCGCTTGCGGGCACGTAACGAGTGGAAGTTTTTTCACGTTTTACCGAAAGCCTCCCGCCCGCTCGCGGTGGCCTGGTGGATGGTGCTGGTGCTGCGTGGGGCGCTGCCGGCGCTATTCGCCATCGCCATGGGCCTGCTGGTCGGGGCGGTCGGGCGCGGCGATTCTCTCGCGCTGCCGCTGGCGTTAGCCGGCGTGGTCTTCCTGCTGCTTCAAGTATTGTCGCCGCTCCATCGGGCCATCGGCGCGAATCTCGGCAGTTGCCTGGCGGCCTGGCTCAATGACGAGCTGACCACCGCCTGCGTTGGCCCGCCCGGCATGGGGCACCTGGAAGACCCGCGGCTCACCACCGACCTCACCATGGCCCGCGATTTCGATCTCGGAATCAGCGGCCCGCCGCTTTCGATCGCGATGGACTTCATCGCCTCGGGCATGGTGGAGCTGGTGGGCGGATTGGCGTCGGCTGTGGTGCTGTTCGCGTATGCCTGGTGGGCCCCGCTGCTGCTGGCGGGAGCATGGATCGGCACACACTGGCTGCTGCGCGAGAGCGGTGTGTGGCGCGACCGCAATACCGGCGAGGTCCGCTCCGCGCAGCGTCACGCCGAGTACGCCTATCGCCTGGCGGTCGACCCGCCCGCGGCCAAGGAATTGCGGCTCTTCGGACTCGCCGACTGGACCGTCGAGCGATTCTCCTCGGGCCGCCGACGCTTGCTCGATCTGCAGTTCCACGCCACGCGCTTGCGCGAGCGGCCCGTGCTATGGAGCCTGCTGCTGGTGCTATCCGCCAACATCCTGGTGTTCTGGATGATGGCCGAAGATGCCGGCGCGGGACGCCTGGCGCTGGCCCGGGCCGTCACCTTCGCGAGCGCCGCCCTGAGCACCAGCACCATCGCTTTCGGCGGATTGTCGTGGGCCTTGGATGGCGCGGCGGCGCCGGTGAGCGCGGTGCTGCGCCTCGAACCCGCGATGGGACCGGCAGGCGCGCTGGCTCGCGGCACTCGCGCGGTCGAGGGAGCGCCCGCGCGGGAGATCCGATTCCGCAACGTCCGATTCGCCTATCCGAACACCACGGACCCGGTTCTCGATGGCTTCGACTTGACAATTCCCGCCGGATCGTCGCTCGCCATCGTGGGGCAGAACGGCGCCGGCAAGACCACTCTGGCCAAGCTCCTGTGCCGCCTGTACGACCCGCAGGAAGGCAGCATCGAGGTGGATGGCGTGGATCTGCGCGAGTTCGACCTGGATGCCTGGCGCGGCCGCCTGGCCGCGGTGTTCCAGGATTTCATCCGCTTCGAGCTGCCGTTGCGCGACAACGTGGCGCCTGCGGGAGCGCCCGATGAGGCAATCCAGGCCGCGCTGGCCGAGGCCGGCGCCTCCGGTCTCGCAGCGCTCGACACCATCCTTGCCCGCGGATACCAGGGCGGCACCGATCTCTCCGGCGGACAGTGGCAGCGCATCGCGCTGGCGCGCGCATTGTGCGCGGTCAGGCTCGGCGCCGGAGTCGTGCTGCTCGACGAGCCCACCGCTCAGCTCGATGTACGCGGCGAGGCGGAAATCTTCGAGCGCCTGCTGGCCGCCACCCGCCACACCACCACCATCCTTATTTCGCACCGCTTCTCGACCGTACGCCATGCCGATCGCATTTGCGTGCTCGAGCACGGCCGCGTCGTGGAACTCGGTACGCATGACGAGCTGATCGCCGCCGGGGGCCGTTACCACACCATGTTCAATTTGCAGGCGTCGCGCTTCGGCGCGGGCGACCAGGAGGAAGGAGTCGCGCTGGATGCCCTCGCCTGACCAACTGCCCCCTGCCCTGCCTTCCATGTGGCGTGCGTTAAAACGCGCGCACCAGGCCGAGCCGCGGCTCTTGGGAGTCTCCCTCGCGCTGGCCTTGCTCGCGGCGCTCCCCGACGCGCTGCTGGCCCTGTGGATGAAGCTGCTGGCGGATGGCGTGATCCAGCGCAACCGGACTTCGGTGATCGCGGCGGCCGTCGGGCTGGCGGTTTCCGCGGTGGCCACGTGGTTTCTCAGAGTCACCAGTGACCGCACGCAACGCCGCTTCCGCGACCGCGTGGCGGTGGCGCTGGAATCCCACGTGGCGCGTCTGCAAGCTTCGATCGCTACCATCGCGCACCACGAGCGTCCCGATTACCTCGACCGCCTTGCCATGCTGCGCGACCAGGTCTTCGTGCTCGACCACATGTACATGTCGTTGTTCTCCACGTGCGGATGGATCCTGCGGCTCGGTGTGACGCTGGCGCTCCTGATGTCGATTCATCCGGTGCTTGCGCTGCTGGCCGTTCTGGCGCTGCCGACGGTGTTCACCTCCACGTGGCGGCCCGGCGTGGAGCGCGCGGTCCAGGAGCGGGTCGCGCCGGCCAACCGTTTGGCGCGGCACCTCTTCAATACCGCCACTACCGCGCCGCCCGGCAAAGAGGTGCGCGTCACGCGCATCGGCGCCCGCCTGGTGAAACAGCGCCGCGAGGCTTGGGAGGGCTGGTACGGGCCGGTGGCCGCAACGCGTTGGGCTACCGCCGTCTGGTACACGCTGGCGTGGGCGATCTTCGGCGCATCCTACGTGGGCGCGGTGGTGTTCGTTTCCTCGCGCCCGGGCGCCACACCCGGGCAGGTGCTGCTGGTGCTGGCCGCGGGCGGTCGCCTCTCTGCCTACATCGCGGCCACGGTGGGCGAGATCGGATTCCTTCGCGGCTTCTGGCTGGATGGTTCGCGGCGCCTGGCCTGGCTGGAGGACTATGCCGCGTCGCTGGTGGAGCACGCCGACACGCCGGCGCCCGACCGGCTCGTCGAAGGCATTCGCTTCGAGCACGTCTCCTTCGCTTACCCCGGCACCGAGCGGCGCGTGCTCGACGATGTCAGCCTGGAATTGAAGCCCGGCTCGGTGGTGGCTATCGTCGGTGAAAACGGCGCCGGCAAGAGCACCCTGGTGAAGCTCGTGTCGAAGCTCTACGAACCCGGCCAGGGACGCATTCTGGTGGATGGTGTGGACCTCGCGCGCATCCGCGGAGACGAATGGCGCGCGCGTCTGGCGGGGGCGTTCCAGGATTTTTTCCGCTTCGAGTTTCGGGCGCGCCACACGGTGGGTCTGGGCGACATGCCGCGGCTGGACGACACGCCCGCGGTGATGGCCGCCGTGGCCCGAGGCGGAGCGGAGGACGTGATCGGCAAATTCGCCGCGGGACTCGATACACAACTGGGCGCCACCTGGCCCGAAGGCGTGGAAGTGAGCTTCGGCCAATGGCAGAAGCTCGCGCTGGCCCGCGGCTTCATGCGCGATGGCCCGCTGCTGCTGGTGCTGGACGAGCCGACCGCCGCCCTGGACGCCGAAACCGAGCACGCCTTGTTCGATCGCTACGCCGCGGCCGCGCGCGGCGATGGCCGTATCACCATTCTCGTCTCGCACCGTTTCAGCACCGTCCGCATGGCCGACCAGATCGTCGTGCTCGACGGCGCGCGCGTCGTCCAAGCGGGCAGTCACGAAGAGCTGATGGCCAAAGGCGGGCAGTACGCCGAGCTATACGGCATCCAGGCCGCGGCATATCGCTGATGGCGGCTTGCCAAGTCACGCGGTACCCCTCAGAGCGGTAGACGCCGCATCTGATTGATCCATTCCTCGGCTTCCGAAAGATGCCAGATCAGCAAAAGATCTTCAATCGCATCTCGGATCGGTATCCTGTCAGGGACCAGGATGAGCCCCGAGCAAACCTGACGCTCTACGAAGTTAAGAAACCATCCGGGCATCGTCCTCACATCGTGAGTGACGATCACCCTGCCCAGCGCCGCCCCGAGTTCCAGTACTTGCGGGTCCTTCATTCGCTCGGGGATCACGTTCTGCGGCAACTCGAAATCGATCTCCGCCTCGCGAAGCAGCAG
>OMOG01000079.1:568-6200 GCA_900290305.1 Candidatus Sulfopaludibacter sp. SbA4 | reverse complement strand
CCGTTCTGCGGCAACTCGAAATCGATCTCCGCCTCGCGAAGCAGCAGACCCGCCACGATCTTTTGGTTGAAGTTGGCGTCTGCCAGGAAACGGACTTTCAAGCTGGCCTTGGGTACGCGTGCTCTTTAGCCGCGTGCAGTCGACCTGCCAGGGAATCAGCCGGCTCCGTTTGCGTGGTTTCCAGTTCGCTCCAGAGCCGTTCCTGATCTTTCAGGTACGCCTCCACCTCGTCCTTATTCTCGAGATAGAAGGTGATCACACCGTATATTCGGACCAGAGGACCGGCCATCGGAAAGGACCGCAAAATTCCTTCTGGCGATTCCCCATCCTGAAAAGCATGGACAATGCTGTCAAGCGAGATCCGCGTCCCCGCGATGTAGTATCCACCCTCACGCTGCTCGACGTAGTCCTGCATGGCCGTAAACTCCTCTTCCAGTTTACGCGGCTCCCGGCAGATGGCACAAGTGGGTATCAGATCGCCAGCGCTCTCCAGTTGGTGTACGCAGAGCTATACGGCATCCAGGCCGCGGCGTATCGCTGATCGGGGCCGCAAACGGGGAACGCTATTCGAGAAATGCCTGCTCTTGGATGAGGGCCTCTCGCATCGCGAGAAAATCCGGATCGTTGATAGCGAGCACGGAAATGGTGGTCCGCCCAATGGCCGTCCTGCCGGCCAGCGTTGCCCCAGCCCACACGAAGTGGTCGTTCCACCGGTCTATCCGTGGATGGAAGAGCCGAACGACCTCGCCCGTGTTGGGATCTGTCCCGGCAATGTTCGGACCTTTATGCCGATTACAGTGAAGACACGCCAGGGCGAGATTATCGAGAACAGACTGGCCTCCATGCTGACGCGCAACGATGTGATCGACGTGAAAAGGTAAAGGATAAGCGAAAGCGTGAAGGTGACAATACTCGCATCGGTCTTGTGCGCGCTGCCGGACGTTCCGGACAACGTCCCGGTTCACGAGGGGAGGCGATCCTGCGGCTTCTTCTTGAGGGCAAGCCGGGCCTTGGATTGCATGACCGCCAACAGGTTTCCAATATGCAGGTAGCCGTCGAACTCTGCCTGCTCCTCAGCCGTCAAAGCTCCAGCCTCCGACCGGTCCGCCAGTTGCATCATTCTTTGCCGGTCACCTTCCTCAAAATCAATCGAGAGCAGGAATTCGGCGGCCTGGGGAGACAGTTCATTCTTTTGCGCCTGCATCAGCCGGGCCCAAATGGCCGCTTCGAGGTTTAGATTAAGAAGTTCCGAGCCCATACTGGAAACCAGAGTAACCCTGGCGGAGGAAGAGGGATTCGAACCCCCGTGCGAGTCGCCCCGCAAACGGTTTTCAAGACCGCCGGTTTCAACCACTCACCCATTCCTCCGGCCTTCCTTATTATACTGAAGCAGGAGATCCAGCCGCTCCTGGATCCCCTTGAGTCCCTGCATGACCTCGTCGTGCTCGATTTTTTCGGTGGGCGGCATCTTGCGCTGCACGTAAAACGTTCCCCCCGGCTCCAGCACGCACTTCTGCACGTCGTCGATACTGTCGAAACCCTGGCGGTGCAGCACCGTCATCAGCTCGGCGCGCGTGAGCAGTTCCTTGCTCAGCCCATGCTTCACGATGTGGCCATGATCCACCAGCACGGTCGGCTTGCCCTCGAAGATCTGGTCCAGCCTGCGATGCCGGAACAGGAACCGCACCACCAGGTAGTTCATCCCCAAAAGGGCGAAGGCCCCGAGCAGGCCGCCGGTAAGGGAATTGTCGTTCCCGATGATGGCGTTTTGCACGGTATTGGAGAGCGAAAGCAGCACCACCAGGTCGAAGGGGTTGAGCTGCGCCAGCTCTCGTTTGCCGAAGACGCGGAGAACCGCGACCAGGAAAAAATAAACCACCACAGGCCGGAGGATCTTCTCCACCACGGGTGCTCCCATCACCAAGATGTCTTTCCACATGCTGCTCGAAACCAGCCAACCGGCCATCCTGAATGTCTCCTCACTGCCGATTATCCCCGGTTTCCATGAGTTTGGGCGGAAAACTCTTGGCTTCCGGCGCGGAATCCGGTAAAACAAATAGAATGGCGGGAGTTTTTTGCCAAAGCGGAGTCCCGGACCTGTGGAAACGCTGTGGACGATCGGGGATATCCGCGGAAATCGATTTCGTTTCCGCTGAAACCAAGGTACTTCGGACCGCGGCCGGTCTCGCCCTGGAAGCTATGTTTTATCCGGAGGCTAAACCGCTCATAATGGAGCGCAAATTCTCAGTCGCGCGAAGAGCGTTCGCGGGGCTAAGCTAGGTCATTCGTGCCATGTCAGCAACTCACACCACCGAAAAAGGTCTGCCGACGAATGTAGACGCCGAGCGATTCGTGCTCGGCTCCATCCTGCTCGACGACAGTTTCTACATCCAGGCGGCCGGCAGCCTGGAGCCCGAGGATTTCAGCCTCGAGAAGCACCGCCGCATCTTCAAGCGCATGAGCGACCTGCACGAGCGCTCCGAGAAGATCGACCGCATCACCGTGGCCAACGAGCTGATGAAGGCCAACGAGCTGGAGGCCTGCGACGGGTTGAGCTACCTGGTCTCGCTCGACGACGGCCTGCCGCAGTTGCCCAACGTCGACAGCTACATCCGCATCGTCAAGGACAAGGCCGTATTGCGGCGCATCATCCTGGCCTCGCAGCACATGATCAACCGCTGCCTGCTGGACGCCGAAGAGCCGGACGAAATCCTGGCCGGCGCCGAGGAGACCCTGCTCAAGCTGGGCGAAGCGCGCGTCAAGTCGGGACTGCTGAACCCCGAGCAGATTCTGCGGGACTACGAAGGCGGCATCAATGCCTTCCTCGATCCGAGCAAGCGCATCAAGGGCTTGAGCACCGGTTTCACCAAGCTGGACGAGTACACGGGCGGCCTGCACGGCGGCGACCTGGTGATCATCGCCGCGCGGCCATCCATGGGCAAGACCGCCCTGGCCCTCAACATCGCCCAGCACGTGTCGCTCAAGCTGAAGCAGACGGTGGCGGTGTTTTCGCTCGAAATGTCCCAGGAGTCGCTGCTGACCCGCATGCTCTGCACGGCGGCGCGCGTGGACAGCCAGCGTTTCCGCGCGGGCTACCTGACGCAGGAGGAGCGCCGCAAGCTCAACCAGGCCCTGCATGAGCTGGTGGAGTCGCCGCTCTACATCGACGACACTCCCGGGCTGCACCTGATGGACATGCACGCCAAGCTGCGGCGCCTGCAGAGCGAGCGGAAGCTGGGGCTGGTGATCGTGGACTACCTCCAGTTGATGAGCGGGCAGGGGCGCTTCGAAAACCGCAACCAGGAGGTGAGCGCGCTCTCGCGCGGCATGAAGCTGCTGGCCAAGGAGCTGAATGTTCCCATGATGGTGCTCTCGCAGTTGAGCCGCGCGGTGGAAACGCGGCAGGGCGATCACCGCCCGCAGCTCAGCGATCTTCGGGAATCGGGCTCCATCGAGCAGGACGCCGACGTGGTCGGTTTCATCTTCCGCGAGGAGGTCTACCATCGCGACCGTGAAGACCTGCGCGGGCTGGCCGAGCTGATCGTGGCCAAGCAGCGCAACGGCCCGGTGGGGACGGTGAACCTGGTTTTCCTGCATTCGCAGACCAAGTTCGAGAATCGCGCCGAGGATACCGGCGAGGGCCCGGAGGAATAATCTCGCCAGAAAAAATCGAAGTCACCGGGATCGGTGGGGCGGACCCCCTGGTCCGCGCGGGACGCCCTCGTCCCGCCGCCGCACTGAGGCGTGGTCTACGCGGAAGTCTCCGCTTCCTCAGGTCTTGGCTCTCTCTTGCTCTTCTCCGCGCTTATCTCCGTTGCTCCGCGTCGGGGTACCCTCTGGGTCCGGTGAACTCGGTTTTTACCGCGTCACATACAACTCCGCCTGCGTAAACGCCACCGAACGAATCTGATCCTTCAACGTGCTGTAGGGGATCGCCCCGCTGCCGCCCCGCAGCCTCTCCGTCTCCGATAAACTGAACTCGCGCAGAAACCGGTCGGCGCGTTCGCGGTAGGAATACCCGGCATAGGCGGCGGCCGGCCCGACCACCTCCATCAACAGATCCCAGAACGTTTCACGCCGGAACAGCCCTTTTCGCGCCACCGCTTCGCGCCGCAGCTCGATCGGCTGGCGGCCTCCGCGGAGAATCGCGCGCACGCACCGCTCCGCGGCAAAGGCCCGCGCCGGGTCCGGGTCGGGAAAGCTCGCCAGGACTTCGCGCAGTCCTTCCGGGTCCGCCGCCCAACCTTGCCACCGAAACCGCGACGCGCCGGCCACCAGGCTTCCGCGCAGCAGCAGGTCGCGGATGCGCGGCTCGTCTTTCCCGGTAATTCCCAGCATGTGCTCGATCAGCTCGCGGACAGGAATCTCCTGCACCACCACCGGCGTGAGGGAAATGGACTCGGCGGCTTCGGAACTCAGTTTGACCCGGACGGTCGCGGGCAACGCCATGTTTTTTTACGCTAGCATAAGTCCGTGACGCCTCTCGAAAAAGTGCGGGCGGAGATTGGCCGCTACCAGCATGCGCTCCTGAGCTTCTCCGCGCGGGAGCATAACGGCGCCATCGAACTGGTGATCGAGCTGAAAGACTCTGATTCAATAAATGCAAAGGGCCTCGGACTCCACACCTACTACGCGCCCATCCACCCGCGCGACATCGAGCACTCGCAGTTCCCCTGGACCTTCCAGCGCTATCTCTACGACTGCATGCACGACTACCTGGTGGAGATGTTCCTCCACACGCCGCAAAGCCGGGACGCCGCGCCATGACCGCCGCGGGCGCGCTGCTGGCCGAGGAGATCCGCCGCCACGGTCCGGTAACGTTCCGCCGCTTCATGGAGGTGGCGCTGTACCATCCCGAGCACGGCTACTACCGGCGGCGCCATCTTACCGGGAGCGATCCCTTCGGCAAGGCCGGCGACTTCTTCACCGCCGAACAGATCCAGCCGGTGTTCGGAATCCTGATGGCGGCGTCGGTCCGGCGGCTCTATCGGGAAATGGGCGGGCCGCGGGATTTCGTGGTGGTCGAGTTGGGCGCGGGGCGCCGCGAGATGGCCGAAGCGTTCTCCGACTGGCCGTACATTCCGGTGGACATCGATGGCGGCGACTTGCCGGAGAGGTTCCGCGGCGTGGTTTTCTGCAACGAGTTCTTCGACGCCTTGCCGGTGGATGTGGCGGTGTACCAGGACGGCGCCTTCCGCGAGCAACTGGTCTCGCTCGAAGCCGGGCGCTTCGTGTGGGAGACGGGCGCCGCGGTGCACACCGAAGTGGACGCATATTTGCGGAGCTACTTCCCGCCGCCCGACGAAGGCCGCCGGTACGAGGCGAATCGCGCGGCGGCGGAATGGATGGAGCGAATCGCGCGCGCGTTGGACGCCGGTTACCTGATGACCATCGACTACGGCTACACGCGCGCGGAGTCCGTCCGGTTCCCCGCCGGAACCCTGATGGGATACCGGCGGCACACGGCACACGAGAATGTGCTGGATGATCCGGGCGAACGCGACATCACGGCGCACGTCAATTTTACGGCCCTCGAAGAGCGCGGCGCCGCGTGCGGCTTACGGCGCGAGCGTTTCGAAACCCTGGCGCAGACGTTGCTGAGCGCCGGCGAAGCTGACCAGTTCGCCGCGGC
>OMOG01000079.1:0-559 GCA_900290305.1 Candidatus Sulfopaludibacter sp. SbA4 | reverse complement strand
ATGGGAGAGACCTTCCGGGTGCTCTTGCAGCGCCGTACCGCCGCGTGAACCGGCCCGCCCGGCCCACAGCGCGGGCCTCTCCGCGCTCTCCGCTCCCTCCGTTAACTCAGGTTTTGACTTTCTCCTGGTTTGCTCCGCGTCTTCCTCCGCGCCCTCCGCGCCTCCGCGTCAAGAAGGCGGCTGCCTCTGGTTGCGCCTTCGCCGGGCAAGGGAGCACTGCGGGACGGACACTGGGGGGAATTCGAGAACCGGAGGCCTCTCCGCGCTCTCCGCCTCCTCTGCGCTCTCAGCTTTTGACTGTCTCTTGGTTTTCTCCGCGTCTTCCTCCGCGTGCTCTGCGCCTCCGCGGTGAGCCGGGTTTTCCCGTTTGGTTCGGACGTCGGCGGGTCAGGGAGCACTGCGGGACGAACACTGGGGGGATTCGAGAACCGGAGGGAAAAGCCCGAAACAATGAAAAAGGCCCCGGAAACCGGGGCCTTTGGATTGAACCTGTTTATTGCTTGCCCGTTTCGGGGCTCGCCCAGCCTACTTCTTCTTCTTGGCGGGGGCCTTTTTCTTC
>OMOG01000323.1 GCA_900290305.1 Candidatus Sulfopaludibacter sp. SbA4 | reverse complement strand
GGAGCATTCCGAAACCCATGCTGCCCATCCTGAACAAGCCGGTCATGGAGACCCTCATCGATCTGCTGCGCGAGCACGGCGTGACGCAGATCGTCATCAACACCAGCTACCTGGCGACCGAGATCGAATCGTATTTCCGCGACGGGGCGAGGTTCGGCGTGGAGATCGCCTACTCGTTCGAAGGCTCGCTGCGCGAAGGAAGGCTGCACGACGAGCCGCTCGGTTCGGCCGGATCCATCCGCCGCATCCAGGATCATTCCGGCTTCTTCGACGAGACGTTCTTCGTGCTGTGCGGCGACGCGCTCATCGACCTCGATCTGACCCGCATGGCCGAGGAGCATCGCCGCCGCGGCGCCATCGCCTCCATCGCGCTGGCGGAGGTCGACCGGCAGGAGGTCTCGAGCTACGGCGTGGTGGTCACCGACGCCGATGGCTGGATCCGCGATTTCCAGGAGAAGCCCAGCGTGGAAGCCGCCCGCAGCAACCTGGTGAACACCGGCATCTACCTCTTCGAGCCCGCCGTGGTGGACCGCATTCCGCGCACATTCCCGTACGACCTGGGCAGCCAGGTCTTCCCCGCGCTGGTAGCCGGCAAGCAGCCCTTCCTGGGCGTCCACATTCCCTTCGAGTGGCTGGACATCGGAAAGACCGCCGACTACTACCGCGTCCTGCAGCACGCCCTGCGCGGAGGCATCTCGCACCTCCAGCCGCACGGCCGCGAGATCGCGCCCGGCGTGCGCGTGGGTCCCAACACGCGAGTGGATCTGACCAGGACCACCGTCATCCCGCCCGTGGTGATCGGCGGAAGCTGCCGCATCGACCCCGGGGTACGCATCGAAGGCCCCACCCTGATCGACGCGGGCTGCACGATCGAAAGCGGCGCCGAGGTGGTGCGCAGCCTGGTATTCCCCTACACGCGCGTCGGCGCGCACGCCCACCTCACGGACACGATGGCCTGCGGGCGCTACTGCGTGAAGTCCGACGGCACCGTACTCGAAATCGACGCCTCTGATCTTGGCTGGGTGCTCTCCGATTCCCGCGAGCCCCTGGCCGAGGCCCCCGAGCACGTCCGCGAATTGCTCGACCTGATGGCCGTGCTGGAAAAGCCGCGCGCCTGAAACTTCACTAACCCTAACCCGTCGCGGCAGAAGCCTCCGAGCGGCACGGGGACCGGTCTTCCCGGTCCACCCGAAATCCGGGCAAGCGGCCGATAGCCAGCACCAGGTAGACGGCGACGAAGATCAGGATCGCGGCCATGGACGCGGTCAGCACTCAGCGGTCAGCACTCAGCCAGCGTACCGCGTGCCGCTACAGGTGTGCACGCTCCCGGTCGCCGAAAGCTGAACGCTGAAAGCTGAACGCTGAACGCTGATCGCTGATCGCTATCGGTCGCCCATGAAGTTGATGAGCACCTGAGTCTGCGCTTCCACCGGCACGCCATTCAGAATCGTGGGCTTGTAGAGCCACTGCATGACGGCATCACTGGCGGCCTTCACTAACATCGGATGGCCCCTCACTACAGTCACCTTCTTGACCTTGCCATCCACCCCGATGGTGGCCATCAACTCCACGACTCCCTTGGCGCCGGTTTCGCGGGCGAGCCGGGGATAGTCGGGCTCCTTACGACGGATCAACACCGCGGCTTGGATTTGCCCACCGGTCGCGGCGGCTTTCTGCGCGGCCGGCGGCGTGGCCGGAGCCGACTTGGCGGGAGCCGGCGCAACCGGAGCCGGGGGAGGCGGCGCGATGGGATTTCCGCCGATCGTGGGAAGAGCGACGCCGGGAGTGCTGATGCCGCCCATACTGGGGGCATCGGGCAGATCGGCGGAGGCGGCCGGCCCGGGATGCAGCCGCTCGGACAGCGTATCCGCGCGGAATGGTTTCAGCGGCCTTGCCGGACTGGCAGCAGTAGTCTCGTCCTGCGGCGGCGGTTGGGTGGCTGCCGGCTGCGGCGGGCCCGCAGGCGTATCGGGCGTCTTTGGTGCGACTGCGGCGGCCGCGGGCTTGCCGGCCAGCGGGTCGGCCTCGGGAATGGGTGAAGGACGGGAAATCAGCGCCCGGACCATTTCGCTGGTCGTCTTGGATTGCCCGCGCCCGCTCACTTCGAGCCGGAACTCCACGTCGGAGGTCGCGGGAGTATAGTTGATGCTGCCCTTCTGGAGCAACGCCATGTCCATGGCGACGTCCTGGTGCTGGCTGCCGTCGGAGATGGACAACACGCCGGCTGTGGCATTACGAATCGGGTCGGAGTCGCGATTCCAGCTCAGTTGCATTTCGCCTCCGATCCGTTCCACGCGGAGGGCGAGCGCGGAGGTGTCGCCGCCCGGAACAGTGGGGGCCCGGCTGCCGCGATGCAGGAGCGCGGGATAGATGAACAGGACCACCATCAGGATGAGCGGGACCACGGCTCCAATGGCAATCCAGATGAGCTTGCCGCCCCGGCGCAGCGGCGCCGCGGCTTCCAGGTTCGTGGTGGCCAATGCCGTGGTGGTGGCCAATGCCGTCGCCTTCTCCGGCTTGGCAGGCTCTGCGGTTTTGGGGGCAGGCGGCTCCGCGGCCTTTCCGGCCGGCGGACTCGCGGGCGCAGCGGACTTTGCCGCGGGCGCGCTGTTCCCTGGCTTTGCCTCTGCAGGGGCCGGTTCGCCGGCCGCGGGCTTTTCCGTTTTGCCGGCAGGGCGGGCAGGCGGGCTGCTCACTTCCGGCGCCGGGGCGGCTGCCGCGACGACGGCTGCGGCAGGCTCGGCTTTTTCCACGGGAGCGCTGGGAGTCTCCACCGCCAGCGCCGGAACAGTTTGAGCCGCTTCGCGGCGCGACGCGATGGGTACGATCTGCGCGCGCGCCCCGGTTTTGGGCACGGCGGGCGCGGGCAGGGCGCCGCCTCCCAAGCCGACGGGGGCCATTCCGCTGTCGGACGCCTGCGCTTGCTTGGAGGCCGACAGTTGGGACGAGCGGAAGGGGAATTCCAGGTAGCTGGCCTCCCCGCGCACCACACCGTTTTCCCAGAAAAAGATGCCGGCGCTCGAGGGCTTGGTGGCGAACGGCCGGATCAGCAGCGCGATCTTGCGGGAATCCTTGAAACGCGATTCGAACAGGATCATGTCCTCGGCGTCGAGCGCGAGGCCCTTGCGCGTATGGCTGCGAAAGAAGCCCGCCACGGGCACTTCGCCGCCCGCCGCGTGCCGGGCGATGACCTTGTCAAACCTCCCGAGATCGGCATCCGAGAGCCGGTAGAGCGGGCCGCGGCTGTAGTCGCAGGAAATCAGCTCGTAGTTTTCGATGGAAACGATGACTGGTTCTCCCGTCGCGGCTTTGCCGAACAGCACGCCGCCAATCTCCGAACCGCGCGCGTCGAGCGAGCGGAAAGTCTCCACGACTTCGCCTTCGAGACGGTCGATCACGGCGAAGGGGATGCGCACGATGAGTGGTTTCTGCGGAACTTCCCAAGCATAGGCGGGCGATGCGGCAGACTGCAACTCGAAGCGTTCTGCGCGTGCGGTCGACTCCATAATCGGTGGTCCTCCAGCGGCCCGGTATAGGACGAGCCGTTTTTCACGCACGATTTTACACGAAGTTATTCGCGTTTTCCTAGTCACTATTGCGAAAATTATCCAAAATTAGTACTCGGGTAGGTACCATGTTATCAACCTTCTAACGGAAGGTACTAAAAAGTATTAACCTTGGATAGTAGTAGGATACTCCCGGCATGCACTCTAGCATTTTCCCAATAAAGCACATACAATGACCCCGGAATGAACCCAAGAACTTGCCTGCTCTGCGGCAAGCCGCTGAGCCGAATCTGGGTGGGAGCCGGCGAAGACTTCTGTTCGCGCGAGCACCGCAACCAGTACCGCTTGCGGCGCGGGATGGACCGCCTCCTCGAAGCCAACAAGGTGGCCAGCCTGATGCGGCGCCGGGAGCAGCCGAAACCGATATCGGCCACGCTGCAGGCAGGCACTGCCGCCGCCCGAGTCACGGATCCCGCTCCCATCCGCCTCTCGGGCAGCGGAATCAAACCGCGGTATCCGGCCAGTAAGTGGTCTCCTCCCGTGCGCATCCCGGCGGCGCGTAGCTGGGTGCAGGGATACCGCACGCGAGCGGAGAACGGTGAGCCGCGAGAATGCGGAATCCTCCGCGGCCAGGATTCCGGAGCCGCGCGCGTGGTTCTGAGCAAAGGCACGCGCCAGATCGAGCCGCCCGGCGCAACCTATTTAGAAAAGACGCGGCAGCCGCGGCCTGTCCGGACACCCGGCAGGCACGGCAGCGCGTTGCGGGTTTCGGCCAGCGCCGGATTCAAGCTGCCTGCCAAGCGCGGACGCCATTTCCCCGCGGCCCGCCATCCGCTGGCCTCCATGCGGTGGCCCGATCGCCTGTTGGAAAGCGATCGTGACGTCTTCGATCGTCCCGCGGACTCCACCATCCTGAGAGTGAGTTTTCCGGTGCGCGATGCCACCGGTCCGGAGTCTCCGGAAGCGCGCCGGCGCGCGGACATGGTCTGGCCGGGGACCATGCCGGGCGGAGTCGGGCCTGTGGAGAGTGCCCGGCTGACGTTGCGCGGCCCGGAAGCCTTCTGGTCCAAGGGGGAGGCTGCGGCGCCGCGCCCGATTGCGCACGGCGGCCAGGAGAGGGCCGCGGCTGACCTGGTCCGGCTTCCGCAGAGGCTGGCCTACGGATCGGCCGCCAGGCAGGTGGCGCAGGTGACCTGGGAGCCGCAGGATTCGCATGTCGGCTACTCGCCGGCCATGTCGGCATCCGCGGAACGCACTCCGGCAACCGTGCGCACGAAGATGGAGGAGCGCTTCGATTCCGGATGGAAGAACTGGGTGGGCGGCGTGGAGGACTGGTGCGTGGACGCCGCCGGCGTGCGCACCGGCTCGCTGGCCCTGTTCACTCCGTCGCTGGATTTGCGCGACTACGAAATGGAGTTTCTGACGCGCATCGAGAACCGCAGCGTGGTGTGGGTGTTTCGGGCTTCGAATTTCAGCGAATACCACATGTGCTCCATCAAGGTTTCGCCCAACGGCGGCTATGACTTCAAGCGCCGCACGGTGATCGGGGGCATGCGCGGGCCGGCAGTGACTGCACCGATCCGTAAGGTCAAAGCCAAGACTGCACTGACTGTCCGTCTGCGCGCCGCGGGTAATGAGTTCACCGTGTGGGTGGATGACCAGAGTATCGACAACTGGACGGAGAACCGCCTTCCCATCGGCGGCATTGGTTTCATGGGTGGCCCGGACGACCGGGCGCGAATTTATTGGGTCAGGGTCTCGCCCGTGGCGGGCCCGGCCAAGGAGCTGCCAAAAAGATGAGTACCACAGCCATTCGAACCTCGAAGGTTCAGGCCCTTCGGCCTGCCGACGTCGATCCGGCCGACAAGACCACCGGACCGGGTTACCTGGCGCGCGCCGTCGCACTGCACCTGGCGGGCAACCGCGAAGAAGCGCTCAAACAGTTGCAGCGCGCCGTGGCCACCAACCAGGCGTCGGCCGAGATTTACCGCGCCATGGCCCACATCCAGTTCGAGACCGGCGACTACCGGGAGGCCGGCAAGAGCTATCGCCTCCTGACCCAGGTGAAGCCGCTCTACGCCATGGGGTGGTTCAACCTGGCGGTGTGCCTGGAGCGCCAGGGGAGCTGGGACGATGCTTCCGAGGCGTTCCACAAAGCCTGTACGCTGGACGCCAAGCACCTCGACGCGCACCTCGGCCTGGGCGTCTGCCATCTGCGCCTGGAAGACCCCAAGTCGGCGCTCTTCTCCTTCGAGCGGTGCCTGGAGCTGTCGCCCGAGCACGAAGACGCGCTGTTCGGAAAGGCCGCGGCGTTACAGTCTCTGGGCCACGGCGACGACGCCTCCAAGCTCTACCAGCACATCCTGGAGCGCAATCCGGAGTCCGAGGAATCGCTGTCGAACTTGATCCTGATTGGCATGGCGAAGGAAGACTTCGACATGGTGCGGGAGTTCTCGGAGCGCCTGCTCGAGCTGCATCCGGAATCGACGGTGGCGCTCGAAGGGCTGGCCGCGTGGGCCTGCGCGGCGGGCGATCACGCGCTCACCGCCAAGTTCTGCACGCTCCTGGTCTCGGCCGTGCCCGGGCATTTCGAAGGCTGGTTCAACCTGGCGCTGGCGCACCAGAAGTCGGGCCGCTGGCAGCAGGCCATCGAGTCCTACGAGGAAGCCATCAAACAGCGGGCGCAATCCTCGGAGGCGTACACCAACCTGGGCATCGTGCGCGAGCAGATCGGCGACCTGCACGGCGCACGCGCGGCGTACGACCGCGCCATCCAGTCCAATCCCGATGCGCTGGCGCCGGTGTGGAACGTGGCGCTGCTGCTCGAACATTCGGGCCAGGCCGAGGAGGCCGAACGCTGGTACAAGATGGTGCTGGAAAAGGCCCCCAAGGAAGAAGAAGCGCGTTTCCGGCTGGGCTACCTGCGGCTGCAGCGCGAAGATTTCCGCGGCGCCGTCGAGGCCTTCGAGGGCTGCTTGAAGTATCGGCCGCAATGGCCGGAGGCCCACTCCAACCTGGCCCTGGCTTACAGCGGCCTGGGCGAGCGCGACCGGGCGGAGCGCCTGTACGAGAAGATGCTCGAGGCCGATCCGAAATGTCTGGACGCGCTGCGGGGCCTGGCGGGTCTGGCGATCCAGGCTTCGGATTTCGATACCGCGCTGGAGTTGCACGTCCGGCTGATCGATCTCGGAGAGCGCTCGGCGGAAGTGCTGTACAACGCCGGCCTGATGTACGAGAAGGCGGGTCAGGTGGACAAGGCCATGCGGCTGTATCGCGACGCCCTGGCGCAGCGCCCCGACATGCCGGAGGCCCTGCTGAATCTGGGCCGCAATCTGGAAGCGGCCGGCAAGTCGGACGAAGCGCGCAATTGCTGGACCAAGGCGCTGGACGCCGAGCCCGCGTTGGCCCAAGGTTACTTCGGACCGGCGATCGACTAAGTACACCAACCGTGGCGCACGCACTCTTGCGTGCCGCGCCGAGATTCGTCTCGGCGCTTCTTTGAGCCGAGTCGAGGGCGGATGTTTTTCGAGAGTGTCTCTCTTCCAAGTGATAAATCAGCCAGAGGTGGGGCAGGCGGGGTGGAACAGCTTATCGTCGAAGCAGTCCAAGAGGAGGTTCAAGGTGACCTCTGGACTGGGACTCATCGTGGTCGCGAAGTCGATTTGCCGCGATTCGCTCAATGCAGCCGTCCACGCCCGGCCTGTCCCAGTTCGACTTTGATTGCCTGATGTCAAAGTCTGGATCGCACTGGCCGCGGAACGACATACTCTTCATCGCCCGGGCGCTGAGCCGTGGTAGCCACGCATCGCAGGTTCCGCTAGAGTAATAGGAGGGAGATGGCCGTGAACGTCGCCATTGAGATTCCGGACGATATCGGGCGCGCGCTCGGAGCCCGGGCCAGTGACGTCTCGCGGGCTGTACTGGAGGCTGTCGCCATCGAAGCTTATCGGTCGGGTACCATCACACCCGCCCAGGTACAACAGATGCTCGGATTACGCTCCCGCTGGGAGACGGAGTCCTTCTTGCGGCGTGCCGAAGCATATCACGACTACACGATGGACGACCTGGAACGCGATATCGCGGCAATTCGCGACGAATCCCGGCAATGATCGCCGTCGCGGACACCTCGCCGATCTCCTATCTCGTTGTGATCCGTGAAATCGACCTTCTTCCCAAACTCTTCGCCCAAGTGGTGGTGCCGCGCGCCGTGATTGCCGAGTTGCTCCATGAGGATGCTCCCGAAGCTGTTCGCGGTTGGGCTTCCAAGCTCCCGCCGTGGATCTCCGCGCAAGATAATCCCGTCGGCTTGACCGTGGGCATGGAGAAGCTGCAGGCGGGCGAGCAGGCCGCGATCCTGTTGGCGGAATCGATCGCGGCCGACATGATCCTCATTGACGAAAAGTCTGCTCGTCGTGTTGCCAGCGATCGCGGCCTCCGGGTCACTGGCACACTAGGCGTGCTGGGCGAGGCCGCAGCTCGAGGGCTCGTTGAACTGGCGCCTGCAATCGACCGCCTCAGGAAGACGAACTTCCGATACTCTCCGGCTCTGCTCAAGGCGGCTCTCGACCGCTATGGCCATCGGTAGTCTCGCTTCGGGAGTAACCTGATCACCCTCAGAGGACGCGGCGCCACTCGTTTAGGCCTTCGACGATGATGCGGTCGAGCCACGTGGAAAAACGCGCCTGGGCCTTGGCCGGGTCTTCCTCGTAGTTGATCAGAAAGGTGCCGCCTTCCAGCACGAGGACATCGCCCGGCACTTCCAGGTAGGCCACTACGCCGACGATTCCCCGATAGCGCGGACCGATGGCATGGAAAGACAGCGCCAGCGCATACTCACGAGCGGTGTTCAGCAATAACCGAGCCTGCGTGTTGTACTCAGCGAAGTCCGCCGGCCGCTGGGGATCTCCTGGTTCAGTTTCCGGACTATTTGCTCGAGTCTCTGGCCAGCGGAAGCCAGGAGTTGAGCGGCCGTGTCCTTCGCTCCGAGCCATTCCCTCAGCGGTAACTTGCCGCGGACCAGCAGCCGATCGCGAACTGCGGTAATCGCTTCGTCCACAGAAGTAACCGGCGTGACATCATACGCGACTTCGGTCGCCTGAATCAGCGCATTCCGCTGTGCCTCGACGAACAGCGAAACCAGCGGCCTCAAGTCGCCGTGGTCGGCCCTCTCCAACGCCTCGACGTACCGAAACCGATCCTCACGCTTCACGATCAAGGGAAACCACCCTGCCTTGATAAACACCAGGCTCGCAAGCGCGCGCGCCACCCTGCCGTTGCCGTCGGCGAGCGGATGGATCTGCGTAAACCGATGGTGCAACCACGCGGCTTCCACCTCCGGCGGTGTGTTCTCCGGATGATTCCGGTGCATCAGGATCAATTGGTCCATCTCAGAAGCCACGTGCTCCTGGGGACAGTATTCGTGGATCGAGCCATCCGGCCGCGTCGGACTATTGGGTGCCGTCTTGTAGAGACCCTTTTCGAGAGGTTTCTCAAATCTCCGGCCCAACTGACCGACGACTTCGTGTGTGTCCACATTCCGAAGCAACGCCACATGCAGCTCTTTGATGTAGCTTGTCGAAAGCGGGCGCTGTCCTCCGGCGAAGTCGAACATCCCTTCCAGCGCGTCGTAGTGACCCTGAATGATTCGCGCCACCAGCGCGCTGTCGCGGTTGCTTGCGTCGTGCGGAATCAGGGCGGCGTCAATGCCTTTCTCGATCAGGGTCCTGGTCACACCGCGGTCGAGCGTGTATACATCCTCGATGATCCCGGTCTCGATGGCCCACTCCCGCCGCAACCGCTTGTCGAACTCGTCCAACGCGCCTTCGCCGCTCAACTCGCGCTTCTGGTTCTCCCAGACGCGGCGGAGGGAATCCAACTCGCCCTCGGTCAGTTCCCGCGGGTCGGAGCCCAGATCGGTGACCGGATGCCACTTGTAGGAAGCCGCCATTCCTCCTGATTATCGCTTGATCCTCGGGAGTAGAATAGAGTGATCTCGGCAACGCCGGCAGGGAGAGTCGGAATGAAAACCGCTATCTCATGGGCGTCCGCACTCGCGTGCGCCTTTTCACTGAACGCCCAGATCACCGCCGTCCTGACCCGATTCCCCGCCCGTTCCCCTGAAATCGAGATTCGCAACAATTCGACCGTGAGTCTGACGGCGTTTGCGATCACCATGGCCCCCGTGGCTAAGGGCTCCCCGAATAGTTCTCCGCTCCTGGTGTATGTCGATACGGCGGTCGATACCGATCGGCTGGTATCGCATGGGCTCAACACGGCGATGCCGCTCCTGCCGAACCAGGTGTACAGTGTTCCGGTTCCGACTCGCTTTCGGGGGTCTGCAAGAGAAGAAGATCTCTACGAGCCGCCTATCGTCACTGCCGGAGTCTTCGCCGACGGAACCACTACCGGTGACCCGGCCCTGCTGGCTCGGTTGATCGTGCGCCGGTCCAATATGGTGCAGGCCGTGGAACTGGCCCGCGACATGCTGTCCGATGCCGGCAGTCACAACGTGCCCCGCGGTCAACTCATTGGGGAGTTTCAGAGGATGGCGGATTCCGTGAACCATTGGTACCTTCCTCCGGAGCAAAAGGTAGGACGTACTCTTTACCAATCGATCGTCGAAAAACTGATGAACCTCCCGGAATTGCAGCCCGGATCGCCATTCCCGCCGACTGACTTTGTAGAGCGGGAAACTGCGCTGTTGAATCGCCAACGCACCACGCTGTTGAACTCACAACCTGGCTTGGCCGATCGAGGCCGCATCCGGCGGTGAGAACCCTTCTGCCACGCGACCTCCCATCCGATCCGCAGCAACGCAGCCAACAATTGCCCCGCTTTAACCGATTTCCACCTGCTCATGCCACGGAAAAAACCTCGGTGAACGGTTCGGGAATCTCCCCACCGTGCTCGATACAATCCGCGGCAACGCGCAATGCCAGCGCGCGCACAGCAGCAATCGCCAACTCGCGAGTTGCGCCGTACGCCATTACTCCCGGCATGGATTCGATGTCGGCCCACCAACGACCGTCATCTTCCCGCCCCACTATGATCGGAATCGATTCTATCGTTATTGTCTCCATCGACCTCTTGCCTGCATTATAGTGCCGGCAGCCAGGCCATCGCCTCGCTGCCCACCTTTGGCCCCGCGGCTAGTAAGCCAACTCCCATCTTTTCAGAAAGATCCAGACCACATCCTGAAAACCCGCCACCCGCCGGATTGCGAGTCACAGAATTAGAGAATAAATTTACGCCACCGCACTCTACAACATAATCAATTGACTAAACATAGCTTATCAACTATCAAGACAAGTGATCACACCACTGATTCTCCTTTCCCGCCATACATGTATGCTACTCTCAAATTAGGAAGAGACTTGCGCTCTCCAAACAGCTCCCGGCGCTCGGGAGCTGTTTTTCGTTGATGCCCCCATAAGGGGGTGGCGACGCATCGATGCGTCGCCTAACCTTAGGTAAGTCTCTTTCTTTCAGTAAAACGACTATCTCAGACGACGCATCGATGCGTCGCCTGCGGAGCTTTCTATGGACCAACTCGCTATCTCGCCGCCGGCCGACCCGCCACCGCCCCACAAAACCAGCATGCCGGCCCCCGCGGAATCCGGGAGGCGCAAATTGTAAAAATGACCCTCAATTTGCGTCACCCGATTTCGACTCATCCCCGCAACCAGCAGAAACAGAAGGGGTTACAGCGGCATGAAAAATAAACTGACACGCCCGGAAAATTTGCGTCTCCCGCCCCCCGGCCACCGTCCCCTGGCCCCTGGGCCCCAACCGCAGTACAATACCTGTAACCCACGGAGGGGACGGAAAATGGGCACCGCATCGCCCGCATGTGTGATCGCCGCGGCATTCGTGTGCCTCAGCGGCGCGCTCTTCGCCGCCGAACCCAGCTACTATCGCGACGTCCGGCCCGTGCTGCAACGCCAATGCCAGGGCTGTCACCAGCCGAACCTCAAGTCGTCCGATCTCGACCTGACCACCTACGAAGGCTTCGCCAAGGGAGGCAAGCACGGTCCGGCAGCGGACTTCATCGTGAAGTACATCGCCGGCGAGATGAAGCCGCAGATGCCCTTGGGGCAGCCGCCCCTGCCCGCCGAGCAGATCGAGTTGCTGCGCAGTTGGGTAGCCGCGGGAGCCAAGGACGACACGCCGCCCGAGGCGCGCGAATCGCTTTCGCTCGACAAGCCCGTCGTATACCTGCTGCCTCCGGTGGTGACCGCGCTGGCGTTTTCGCCGGATGGAAAAACGCTGGCAGTCTCCGGCAATCGCGAGGTGCTCATCCACTCGCTGGATGGCAGCTCGCCACCCAAGCGCTTGCCGGGCCTGTCGGAGCGCATTCTCTCCCTGGCGTTTTCCAAGGACGGATCGACGCTGCTCGCGGGCGGCGGCACACCCGCGCGATTCGGCGAGATCCAGTTGTGGGACGTGGCGGCGGGGAAACTCCGCCGCTCCGTGACGTTGTCGGGCGACACGGTCTTCGGGGCCTCGCTCTCGCCGGACGGCACCCGGGTGGCCGCGGGCTGCGCCGACAACACGGTGCGCATCGTCGATGCGGCCAGCGGCAAGGAACTGTACAAGATGGGCGCGCACGAAAACTGGGTGCTGGGGACGGTCTTCGGCGTGGATGGCAAGCGCATCGTCTCGGTGGGCCGCGACCGCGCCGCCAAGCTCACCGACGCAGCCTCGGGCGCGTTCCTCGAAAACGTGAACCTGCTGCGCGGCGAACTGGCGGCCATCGCGCGGCATCCGTCGAAAGAGATCGTGGTGATCGGCGGCGACGAGCGCGTTCCTTATATATATATGATGGATCGCCCGAAAAACATGAAGATCGCCGACGACACCACGCTCATCCGCAAGCTGGACCGCCAGGATGGCGCGATCGCCGCGCTCGCCTGGTCGCCGGACGGGCGGCGCATCGCGGTAGGCGGCGCCGCCGCCGAAGTGAACGTGTACGACGCGGAGTCGGGCGCCCGGGTGTCGCAGTGCAAAGGGCACACCGCGGGAATCTACACCGTGGCCTTCAGTCCGGACAGCACGGTGCTGGCGGCCGCCGGATTCGACGGTATGGTGCGCCTGTACGACGCCGCCACAGGAACCATGAAGAAGTCCTTCGTCCCCGTCCCGCTCGATCAGGCCACCGGAGAAACGCGAGGTTCCAGATGATTCGGCTAACCAGCTTTGTCTCAGCACTCTCAGGCTTTCCAGAAACCTCTGGACAGCCCGCTGATTCTGAACCGTTTGTGGGGCAGCCAATCTTGGCTGCCGCCGGCTTCAGCCGGCGCTCCTCGGGCCCCAAAGGTTCCTGCCGCCAGAGACGTCCCCGCCCGCCAGGGATCGTCCCCCGCTCGTGTCGACGCCTCCTCGGCGTGAGGTGGGGCAGGCGTTTTCGCCTGTCAACCGATTTTTTCTCAGCGCTCTCCGCACCCTCCGCGCTCTCAGGTTTTGACTTTGTTTTTCTCCGCGTCTTCCTCCGCGTGCTCCGCGCCTCCGCGTCAAGGACTCGGCTTCCTCTGGTTGCTGCTCTTCCCTGCCTGCTGTTTCTCGCCGCCCACCCCGCCCTGGCCGCATCGCCCGTCATCACCGAACTGAAACCTCGCGGCGCCGAGATCGGCCGCCCCTTCACCCTCACACTCCTCGGCCGCAACATCGGCGAGGGCGTGCGCGTCGTCTCCACTCTCGCCGCCTCCTTCACCATGGTCATTCCCTCGCAGAAGCCGGGAACCATGGCCGTCCCCGGCCGCTCCCTCGAGTTCCTGGTCGAGCCGAAATCCGATGCCGCGCCCGGCGTCTATCCCATCCGCATCGAAACGCCCGCGGGCATCTCCAACATCCTGCTCTTCACCCTCGGCACGTTTCCCGAAGTCACCGAAGAGGAATCGCAGCCCAATGCGCCGCCTAACAGCAACGACTCCATCGAGACCGCCGAACCCGTTCGCGCGACCCCGGTCGTGGTCAACGGCACGCTGCGCGGTCCGGAGCGCGATGTCTACCGCGTGTCCGGCAAGGCGGGCGAGCGGCGCGTCTTCGAAGTGGAGGCGCGGCGCTGCGGGTCTGCCATCGATCCGGTCCTGCGCATCCTGGATGGCTCCGGCAAGCAACTCGCGCGCAGCGATGACAGCCTTGGCGTCGGTCTCGACGCGCGCATCGATTTCACGTTCCCCAAGGAAGGCGCCTATTACGTAGAGGTCACCGACGCGCGCTTCAGCACCCAGGTGCAGAATTTCTACCGCCTCAAAATGGGCGCCTACCGCTACGCCGATGGCATCTTTCCGCTGGGCGGGCGGCGCGGCCAGCAGGTGCCGGTGACCTTCTCGGGAGGGCGCGTGGGCGCGGGCGTCGAGTCCACCGTGGATCTGCGTGCGGCCGGGAAGGCCGACGCATTTGCCGCCGCTACGCTGCCCGATTCTCCGGCGCTGCCGTTCCTTTTCGCGGTCAGCGACCTGCCCGAGTTGATGGAACCGGTGGAAGGCGCGGTCCCGGTCCCCAGCGTGGTGAACGGCCGCATCGCGAAAGAAGGCGAGCGTGACCGCTACCGCCTCGCCGTACAGCCGGGCCAGAAACTGCTCCTCGAATTGCAAGCCCGCGAGCTGGGCACGTCGCGCCTCGAAGGCATTCTGACGGTCTACGATTCGAATGGCAAGAAGATCGATTCCGCGGGTGACAAGCCCCTCCCCGAGGACGTCTTCGCCATCCAGGGAACCAGCCGCACCAGCAGCGATCCCTTCCTCAATCTCACCGTTCCGCCGGACGCGCACGAAATCGTGGTCACGGTGGAAGACCTGGCCATGCGCGGCGGGCCCTACTACGGCTACCGTCTGATCGCGCGGCGGCAGGCGGAGGATTTCAAGCTGTCCATCAATTCCCCGTACGTCAACATCCCGGCCGGTGGCACGGTGGCGATCTCGGTATCGGCGGACCGGCGCGGCTACGACGGTCCCATTCAACTGACCATTCCGAATCTGCCCAAGGGCGTGCGCGCCGAAGGCGGCATCATCCCGCGCGAATACGTCGACGCCAGCAACGCCCGCACCTTCAACCGGCGTGGGCTGCTCATGCTGACGGCGGACTGTAGCACAGGCATTCCTGCCTGTGTAGCCGCGGCGCTGCCGACCGGTGAGCTGCAGGTGTGGGGCGAAGGCGTGCTCGCCGATGGCACGGTCTTGCGCCGGCCGGCGCGCGGTCCGGGCATGGTGGTCGACGTGGCGGGCGCCACCGAACAGGGAGTGGTCGACCGGCAGCGTCCCGTGACGGCGCCGTGGCTCGGTCTGAGTCTGCCCGCGGCACTGGCCGACCCGCCCGGAGCGACGCTCGAAGTACGGCAGACCAACCTCAAGCCGATGGACGAAGGCGTGCGTTACGAATACGAATACAAGTGGACGATACACGGTCGCGGCACCCCACCGAAGGACGTGGGGGTGGACGTGATCGGAGCCAAGGACATCCGCGTGATCGACATGAAGGGACAAGGCGCAATGCAAGGAACGTTTGCGGTTACCACCACGAAGGCTACCGACCCCGGCCGGTACGACCTGTACATCAACGGCCGGTTGCGATTGGAAGATGGCGAGACCGAATCGATAGTCTCCCGCCCCATCCCATTTGAGGTGACCAATGGCGATAAGTAATTTCTTGCCCCTAACCCCCAACCCCCAACCCCTAACCCCTTTTTTGCTCCTGGCCCTCCTCCCTTGCCTCTCCACGGCAGCCGAAGCCCCCAAAGTCACCTTTCTCCGCGACGTGGCCCCCATCCTCAACAAGGTGGGATGCACCCAAGGCACCTGCCACGGCGCAGCCAAAGGCAAGGCCGGATTCAAGCTTTCCCTGCGCGGCTACGATCCGCAGGTCGATTACGAAGCCCTGCTCTACGATCTCTCGGGCCGCCGCTTCAACCGCGCCGAACCCGCGCTCAGCCTGATGCTGGCCAAGCCCACTCAGCAAGTCGCGCACGGCGGCGGACTGCGATTCGAAGTCTCGTCCGATTACTACAAGACCATCTACAACTGGATCGCCCAGGGCGTCCCATTTGGCGACCCGGCCACCGACACCGTCAAGAGCCTGGCCCTCGATCCCGCCGAAATCCTCATGAAAGCTCCGGGCGAAACGGCCGGCGTGAAAGTGACCGCCACCTACGGCGACGGCGCCACGCGCGATGTGACTCGAGAGACCATGATGGACAGCAACATACCGGATGTGGCCTCCGTTGCCGACGCCTCGGTAAAAGGTGCGCGCGTCGGCGAGGCCACCATGCTGGTCCGCTACCAGGGCAACTTCGCCACGCTGCCGGTGACCGTGCTGAATCCCAAGCCGGGCTTCGCCTGGAAGCCGCTTCCGCAGAACAACTACATCGACCGCTTCATCGATGCCAAGCTGCAGCGCCTGAAAATCCAGCCCTCGCCCGTCGTGGACGACGCCGATTTCCTGCGGCGCGTTTCGCTCGACCTCACCGGCCAACTGCCGGCTCCCCAGGAAGTGCGGGCATTTGTCGCGGACGCTTCGAAGAACAAGCGCGCCGCCATCGTCGACAAGCTGATCTCGAGCCCGGCATACGTGGACCACTGGACGCTCAAGTGGGCCGACCTGCTGCAGAACAGTCGCAAGTACCTGGGCGAGAAAGGCGCGTTCGAGTTCCGCGAGTGGATTCGCGAATCCCTCGCCGAAAATCGCCCCTATGATCGCATGGTGCGCGAGATGCTGACCTCGCGCGGCAGCTCTTACGACAATCCGGCGGCCAACTTCTACCGCGTGACCCGCGAGCCCAAGCCCACCATGGAGAAGACCACGCAGGTCTTCTTGGGCGTGCGCATGGTCTGCGCGCAGTGCCACGACCATCCCTTCGAGCGCTGGACGCAAAATCAGTATTACGAAATGGCGGCCTTCTTCTCGGGAGTGGGGATCCGGCCGGGCTACGAAGTAGGCGAGGAAATCGTCTACGACCAGCGGCAGGATTTCGACATGAAGCATCCCAAGGACGGCCGCGTCATGCCCCCCAAGTTCATAGTTCCCGTAGCACAGGCTTCCAAGCCTGTGTCTTCTTCTGATCGCCGCACCGCCTACGCCGACTGGCTCACCTCCAAAGACAACCCGTTCTTCGCGAAATCCACCGTGAACCGCGTCTGGAGCTACTTCCTCGGCCGCGGCATCATCGACCCGGTGGACGATATCCGAGCGTCCAATCCGCCCGCCAATCCGGCGCTCCTGGACGCCCTGACGAAGGACTTCGTGGATCACAATTTCGATCTCCGTCACCTCATGCGGACCATCGCCGGCTCGCGCACTTACCAGGCCGGCATCGCAACCAACGAATGGAGCGAGAACGACGCGGAGAACTTCTCGCACGCCGTGCCCCGCCGCCTGAGCGCGGAAGAACTGATGGACGCCCTGGCGCTGGCGACCGGCGTTAGGCCGGCGTTTCCCGAAGCGCCGCCCGATACCAACGCCGAGCAGGTGACCGATCCGCACGTCGGTAAAGACGGATTCCTGGATCTCTTCGGGAGGCCGTCGCGCGAATCGTCCTGCGAGTGCGAGCGCCGCAGCGACCTGAGCCTGCCGCAGGCGCTCAACCTGGTGAACGGCAAAACCATCTCGGACGCAGTGGCCGATAGCAGCGGCCGCGTTGCCAAGGCAGTGCTGAGCGGCCGGCCGGATCGCGACGTCGTCGAAGAATTGTACCTGGCGTCCCTGAGCCGTCCACCCACTCCCGCCGAACTCGAAAGCGGACTGAAGTATCTTCGAAGCAAAGGTGGGGCAGGCGATTCGCCTGCCAATTCTGCGGGCCCTGGTCTCGCNNCTTGTATAACCGGTAACGCCGGCGATCTTGTCGCCGGCCCTTTTCGAAAGGAGTCGTCATGCTAGTCATCCCCGGCCGCCGCTGTCACACCTGCGAAGGCCCCACGCGCCGCGAACTGCTGCGCGCCGGCTCGATCGGAATGTTCGGCCTAAACCTCGCGAACTTCCTCGCATGGCAGAAGAACGCCCCCGCCGCCACCAAGTTCGATGGCGCCCGCGGATTCGCCACCGCCAACTCGGTGATCATGATCTTCCTGCAAGGCGGGCCGAGCCACATCGATATCTGGGATCCCAAGCCCGATGCGCCCGCCAACATCCGCGGCGACTTC
>OMOG01000076.1 GCA_900290305.1 Candidatus Sulfopaludibacter sp. SbA4 | reverse complement strand
GCCCGTGGAGGCATCGAGCGGCCGCACGTAAACCTCGAATCTTTCGGGCTGGGCCTCGTCCGAGCGGAAGGCCATGAACTTGCCGTCGGGGGAGAGCCGGCCCAGGCTGTCATCGAACTCTTCCCGCAAGGTCTCGATGGCTTTACGGGCCAGGGGATCGCTCTCCGTCAGCGGCACGGCCAGGATGACGCCGCCGGACTCACAGACCAGAAGCTTTCCGTCCCGGGAAATATCGGTGAGACCCACACCGGCACCGGGCGTGTAGCGGAACAACAGCTCTTCGCCGCCGGTTCCATCCGCGGCTCTGCGATAGACGGGCCAGTCGCCGTCCCGCATGGAAACGTAAAGGATGTGTTTTCCATCGGGCGACCACGTGGGATTGACTTTCGGGAGCGTGCTGTCGGTGATCCGGACGCTCTGTCCCGTGGCGATGTCGATGGTCCAGAGATCCTGTTGCCCGGTCTGGAGATCGCCCTTCATGACGAGGAGGCGCGCGGCATCGGGCGAGAAAGACGGTTGCGAATACCGCCCGGGCTCGCCCACCTTTTTCACAACCTTTCCCTCGCGATCGAAGATGGTGATCTGTTGAAGCTGCGGGCCGCGGGGCGGCGGAAGCGCGAGGAAGCGTTCCCCATCGGCGCTGACATATGCCATGCGGTCCGGAACAGCACTCGGCTGGCGGAACAGAACCTTGGGCTTGGTAAAAGAGAACGACGGAGAGGTGCTGACTTCGGCGACCATAACGGACTGGTCGCGGGCCAGATAGTACAACTCCTTACCATCGCGGCGCCAGAACGCCATGCTGAAGCTGCCATCGGAAATCTGCCAGGGGCCTCCACCCGCGGCGTCCACAGGCCGGACGAAGACTTCGCCCCGGTTCGCCTTGTCTAACACTATGTAGGACAAGAAGCGGCCGTCGGGAGAAAACCGCGGTCCAAACATCCGCAAATCACTGTGAAAGATCTCGACAGGTTTGCGCTCCCCGCCGCCTACGAGCGGCAGAGTGAACAAGGTTCCTCCCGAAAGATCGGACTTGGCAAAACTCAGGAAACGCCCGTCCGAGGACCAGTCGGAGAGATTCAGGAAAGCGCCGGGATTCTTGTACAGGAGTTCCGCGGTTCCCTGGCCGTTGGCGGCTCGCACATAGATGCCCTCCTGGCCGGCAAGAATGGTGACGTAGGCGAGCCGGCTGCCGTCCGGCGACCACACCGGCCCCATGACAAACTCAGTCCTGGCGCTGGTGGTGAGCCGGGTGGTTGCGCCTGTCGCCGCATCCATGACCCAGAGGTCCGCGCTCTCATTGGCCAAATCCTCCTTGACCACGGCCACGCGCTTGCGGTCCGGAGACAAGATGGTTTCGTCGTAGAGCGCCCTTTCGCCGACACTGCCAACCCGTTTTCCCGAGCGGTCGTAGAACGCGATGACGGTGGCGCGGTTCTCGAAGGCTTGGGCATTTCGTTTGGCCCTGGCTTCCGCCGCAGCTTTGGATTTGGCGTCCGCTGACAACTCCTGTCCCGCCACGGGAGCCGGGGACTGAGCCAAACAGAGAGAGGCGGCCGCGAAAACGATTGCAATCCGGTCAAAATTCTTCATAAGGAAACCTCTTGCGGCGAATACCATTCCTTTGCACCGCTCCAGATCTCAGCTCAACAATTCTGGGGACACGCAGACACGACTTTCCCGGTGGGCAAAGTTAGCATCCGGATGAGTCCCGAACGGGATTTGTCCCGTGCGCGGCTCAGTTCGACTTTTACGGTTTTCCCGATAGTTCCTTCGAAATCGGCTTTACCGAGGTCGCGAATACGGAAGAAGCTGGGAGGCGGACCCTCGATCATCCAGGTCTCCATTCCGCCATCAGCGCCTTTCACTTCCACCGTCATGTACGTGTGGGGATTCCTCCAATCGATCTTCGTCAGCGTTCCTGTTAAAGTGACACGGTCGTTGAAGTCGAACACCGCCGTCATGTGCCGGTGGTGAACATGACTGCAAATCCGATCTTTGACCAGCGCAAAAACTCATTCAGCAGCTTGGACGCCGGCCCGCCGCGAAATGCAAAACCAAGCAGACGGAGATCGAAGATGACGATCATACCAACCGATAGGGGAAGGGCCAGAATGTGGCTGCCTTCAATCAAGGGAAACAGCCAGCTCGATTCGGCGATCGCAGTTGCCAGGCGTGTGTTCTGCAGCCATTGGCACCAGCTAATCGGAGACATTCCAACTCCCTCCCAAAACTTGATTGGCTACGGGATCGCGCCGCGGCGGACGTCGTTGGATGGATTCGCCGCCAGCGCCACTGGGGATTGCTCCTTGGGCGGCTCGTAGTATGCGATCCATCGTCCCATCGAGAGAATTCCAAGCCAAAGCGCTAGTGAAATGCAGGCCGCGGCCTTGGCGGCCTTAGGCATGACTTTCATGCCGTCAAACTGCGCGGGATTTCCATACACGCTGCGGCGGAAGACCATCGCATGCACGCCAACCAGCGCCAGGAGAGTCATCTTGATTTGAAAGTACGGGTTGTCGTAATAACTTACGAACTTCGATCCGGCCAACAGAATCCCACACGTCACCATGATCGCGAATCCGACCCGTTTCCATGGACGCGTCCGCAGAAGGACGTCCGAAACCGGAATATTGGTCAGTGCCAGACCAAGCAGTCGAAGATCGCTCATGAGGATCAATCCGCCGAAGATCGCGATTGTGGCCAGGTGACTCGACAGCACNNTCGCCTGACTGATTTGTCCCGGTGACATGGGTCCTCAAACGAACGAGTAGAAGATGCCGGCGAACACAACCGAAATCCACAGCAGAAGAGACACGCTGCCCACCAGCCCGCCCACGACCGGCCCGGCATTGGACATGGCGGCCTTACGGTGGATGGTGTAGTTGTAGACGATGGCCCCCACAAGTGCGATGCACTTGTACCGGAACGCCGGGTTGTAGTAGTAACGCACCGGATCGGAAGAGAAGATTACCAGCCCGGTCATGATCACGATGGTCAGGCCAATCAGCGTCCACAGCCAAGTGGCCTTCATGAGCTCCGCCGGGCTCTGGCGTCGCATGGCCAGACCGAGCAGGCGAAAATCGACGATCGCGATGGTGCCGATCGACATCGCAAACATAGCGATGTGAATGCATTCGAACAGCGGGAAGGACCATTCGTTGTTATTGAGCGGATTGGCCGTTGGATCGTAAGGAATCTGGAGCATTCGCTCTCCCCTCGCGCAACTCGTTATCCTATCACACACCGGCCCAGGCAACGAAAAACAAATGGTGTTGAGCCGTCTCTGATGAAGCCCCAGATTCGGCCCCGGTGGCGGGGTCCTCGTCAGGCCGCGCCCGGGTCGAAGTTCGCAATCTCCCGCCGCAGGTCCGCGTGCTGGACGTGGCACCATCGAGGCGCTGCCGGCGGCCGAGCCAGCGGATCGGCTAACCTACGTGGCGGGCTGTGGAAACGCCGTCGGGACAGCCGTCAACGTACGCGTCGCCCGTGAGGCGAAAGCCCCACCGGTTGCCGGGCGGCCGGGTGCGCGCGGGAGGTAGAATCGGGTTGTGAGGGAACTTCTTCCCCTAACTCCGGATGAGCTTGCCCGCGCGGAACGCCGTCTGCTCGATCCCGCGCCGGGAAGCCGAATCGAAGCCGCCAGGAACTATGGCGTCGACTTGACGCTGCTCGTGGAGCAGTTGAGGCTCACGCCCGCTGAACGGGCGCGGAAGCTGGAGAGTGCGTCGACTGCCATGGAACGGGTACGCGGAATCGCGCGTAGGCGTTCCTGATGCACTTCGAAAGAGCGATTCAGGCGCTTTGTGACGCGGGAGTCGATTTCGTGGTGATCGGCGGCGTTTCCGCTACATTTCACGGCAGCGCCAGGGTCACCTACGATCTGGACGTTTGCTACTCGCGCGCGTCCTCGAATCTGGGGCGCTTGACCGCTGCACTGGCGCCCTTCCACCCCAGGCCAAGAGACTTCCCCGACGGCCTGCCCTTCCTTTGGGATGAACGTACCCTGCGCAACGGGACGGTTTTTACGTTACGGACGGACATAGGGGAGATCGACCTCCTGGCCGAGGTCGCCGGCATCGGAGATTACGGCGACGCGAAGGCGCGGTCCATCGTTGTGGAGGCGTTCGATCGTCGATTTCAAACGCTGGATCTCCGTGCGCTCATTCAGGCAAAGCGCGCTGCCGGCCGAGAGAAGGACCTTAGCGCCCTTGCCGAATTGGAGAGCCTGCTCGAGGCGGGTGATTCGTAGTTGGGGTACCGCCAAACAGGCGCGCTTCCTGACGGAATGTTCAGTCGCTGGGAGGCGAAACTGGTCAGCCTTCCCGAATTAGATTGGAGAACTTCCTGGGTGTTTGCCCACCATTATGTAGGTAGCCTCCTGAACGTGGGCCACTAGACGCTCCACCGGGCGCTCGCCGGTTGATGAGGTTTCACCGTGGGGCCACCACAGCGCCCGTCCGTTGGTCGGGCATCCTTGTAGTTTGGGATGATGTGAGGTCAATTTGAGCCACGCCTATGTGATGGAAGAAGATGGCGGTACGAAGCAACTGCAAAGGCTTGAGTGTGCAAATGAGGACAGGGACCTTCAGCGGCTCCTCGAGCGCAACCTCAACCTCCTGCCTGGGGATCAAATCAGTCCTGGTCAAAGCCTACGCTGGCTCCTTGTGAAACGTGAGATGCCAGTCGTGAGCCCATCATCGGGAGATACCTTGTGGTCCATCGATTTTCTTCTGGTAGATCAGAACGGGGTACCAACGCTCGTCGAATGCAAGAGGCGAAACGACGCTCGATCACGACGCGATGTCGTGGGACAAATGCTGGAATACGCGGCGAGCGGGCGCCATTACTGGACGGCGTCGGATTTCCGGAGTCATGCTCAAAATGCAGCCGGTGATGAATCGAAACTGAGTCAGAAGTTGAAGGAGTTGACCGGGTCGGAAATCGACGCGGAACAGTTCTTCGTCGCAATGGAAAAAAACCTCCAACGGTCAAAGATGCGATTGATCTTCTTTCTGGAGGACTCGCCACTTGAACTTAGGAGCATCGTTGAATTCCTGAATGGACAATTGAAAGACATGGAAGTCTTGATTGTCGAGGCCCGCCAGTATAAACACGGGGACGTTCGCTTCGTGGTTCCCTGGGTTTTTGGTTTCACAGAGGAAGCGCGGGTAGCGAAGCGGGACTCCAAAGCGGAGACCGTGCGCGATTTGCTCCCAAAGGGCGAGGCTGCGTTTTGGGCGAGCATAGAGGCTAGCGCCCTCGCAGAGGAATGGAAGGATCAGATACGCGACTTCGTGCCCAGCGCAATTGCTACGTGCGGCTGCGAGGTGAGATGGCTGAGAACATGCATGGTCGATCTACCTGACATCGTGCCGCGAAAGACATTGCTCGCGATCAATCGAGATGGATCCATTCAACTCTACCTTGCCTGCTGGACACCCAAGGAGGGTAGTACGCTCACAGAACAGCAACTGACTGCCCGAAGCAAGTTCTTCAACAAGCTTCAACCGATGTTTGATCTCAGTTCCGATGATTCGCAGACCAAGCAGTATCCAACAGTTTCCCCCGATAAATGGCTGCCGAAGTCCAATGAGCTGGTAGAACTGATCAGGCACTTGGTAGCTGTTCCAGCGAAGTCGGAGACAGTTGAGGAAACGACGACGGCCCGCGCCGCTCCATCACCATCCCAGGCTGGGCTGTAAGTATTCTGCCGGGGAAGACAATTTAGCCATATGAGCCCTGCGACCAGCGCGTCTAGCGCTAACAGCCCTTACGACCCGATCATCCTGGCGGCCCGAAACGGCGTCAGAGCAAGCCTACCTGCAACTCGGCTCGACAAGGAACTCGGAGCAGAACGCCTCAAGTCAGCACCGAGCCGCCCTACAGCTTGAACAGCTCCCGCAGCCGGCGCGTCTGCACCCGGCTCACCGGGACCTCGGTGTGCTTGCGGTCGTCCATGCGGAGCTGGTAGCTCGACTTGAACCACGGCACCACTTCCTTGATGCGGTTGATGTTCACCAGGAAGGAGCGGTGCACGCGCCAGAACATGTCGCGGTCCAGGTTGGCCTGGAGGTCTTCGATCGTGCGGTAGCTGGAGTGGCCTTCGAGGTTGGTCGTGACCAGCGTGATCAGGCCGTTGTCGATGGTGGCGTAGATCACGTCGTTGGCATCCACGATGAACTGGCGGTTTTGGGCCCGCACCAGCAGCCTTGTGCGCGGCGGCGCGGCGCTCTGGGCCGGAGTCCCCGCCTCGGGCGCCTTTTTGTCCTGGATCATTCGCCGCGCCCGTTCGATGGTCTCCGCCAGCCGGCCCTTGTCCACGGGCTTGAGCAGGTAGTCCATCGCCTCCAGCCGGAAGGCCTCCACCGCATACTGGTCGTAGGCCGTCACGAAGATGAAGTACGGCAGATCGGTGCCCTTTTCCCGCAACTGGCGGACCACGCCCAAGCCGTCCAGGCCCGGCATGTTCACGTCCAGAAAAACAATTTCGGGCTCCAGTTTCTGGATCAGGTCTACGGCTTCCAAGCCGTTGGAACCTGTTGCAATCACATCTACTTCCGGGAAATCCTTCAGCAGGTAGGACAGCTCTCCGCAGGCCAACTGTTCGTCATCGACGACAATAGTCGTAAGGCTAGCCGTCGCACGATCTCGCATGGAGTTGCTATTATAGCATTTCGACTTTTGAGGAACAGGCGCAAAACGGTCGCGGCGCGATCCGTTCCTGTTTTGCGCGTTTAAGGAGAAACGCTTTGCCCAATCCAGACAACGTCCGAATCGCGCCCGCCGAAGGCAAACTGGGGGTTTTGGTACCCGGGATGGGTGCGGTGACGACCACGTTTATCGCCGGGCTCGAAGCCATCAAGCGGGGATTGGGGAAGCCGATCGGTTCCCTGACCCAGCTCGGGACCATCCGCTTGGGAAAACGCACCGAAGGGCGCAGCCCCGCCATCCGCGATTTCGTTCCCCTGGCCAGCGCCGAAGACCTGGCGGTAGGGTGCTGGGACATTTTCGAAGACAACGCCTACGAAGCCGCGGTCAAGGCCGGCGTGCTCGACATGGGGCTGCTGCAGCAGGTCAAAGAGCCGCTCTCCGCCATCACCCCAATGAAGGCCGTGTTCGACCAGAACTACGTCAAGCGCATCCACGGGCCCAACGTCAAGACCGGCGGGTCCAAGATGGACCACGCCGAGATGGTCATGGACGACATCCGGCAATTCAAGGAGAAGTCCGGCGCCTCGCGGCTCACCATGATCTGGTGCGGCTCGACCGAAGTCTTCCACGAGGCCGCCGCAGTGCACGCCACGCTGAAGGATTTCGAATGCGGCCTGCAGCGCAACGATCCCGAAATCTCGCCCAGCCAGATTTATGCCTACGCCGCGCTGAAATCCGGCGTGCCCTATGCCAACGGCGCCCCGCACCTGACTACCGACATGCCCGCCCTGCTGGAACTGGCGCGCAACATGAATCTGCCGCTGGCCGGCAAGGACTACAAGAGCGGCCAGACTTTCATGAAGACGCTGATTGCGCCCGGGTTGAAGTCGCGGCTGCTGGGCCTGAACGGCTGGTTCTCCACCAACATCCTCGGCAACCGCGATGGCGAAGTCCTGGACGACCCCGGGTCGTTCCGCTCCAAGGAGGTCAGCAAGTCCTCGGCGCTCGAATACATCCTGCAGCGCGAGCTGTATCCCGACCTCTACCAGGATTTTTACCACAAGGTGCGCATCGAGTACTATCCGCCGCGCGGCGACGCCAAAGAGGGCTGGGACAATATCGACATTTTCGGGTGGCTGGGCTACCCCATGCAGATCAAGATCAATTTCCTATGCCGGGACTCGATTCTGGCCGCGCCGCTGATGCTGGACATCGTTCTGTTCATGGACCTGGCGCAGCGCGCCGGAATGCGCGGCGTCCAGGAGTGGCTGTCATTCTATTTCAAGGCCCCCATGCACGCGCCGGAGGTTTACCCGGAGCACGACGTCTTCATTCAGCTCATGAAACTCAAGAACACCCTGCGCTGGATGCGGGGCGAGGATCTGATTACTCACCTGGGCCTGGAGTATTACGACTAATCGCTGTATGGTTTATAAGACGCGGCGCTCGGGGCGGACTGGCCTTCCGTGCCGCCGCGTCCAATTGTCTGGGAGCATATGAAGGTACTGGTCATCGGGGGAACTCTATTCATCGGCCGGCTCCTGGTAGAGGAGCTGCTGAAGGCGGGCCACGACGTTGCCGTGCTGCACCGCAAGCCGAAGCACGACTTCCCCAAGCGCGTCGAGAACCTCTTGGCGGACCGCAATGACGCGGAGTCCTTGCAGGAGGCCATCGGCGGCCGGCGCTTCGAAGTGGTGTTCGACAACGTCTACGACTGGGAGCGCGGCACCACGGCGGCGCAGGTGGAGGCCACCGTGCGGGCCGTCGGGAACCGCATCACGCGCTATATTTTTCTATCGAGCGTGGCGGCTTACGGCGACGGGCTGAACCACAAGGAGAGCGACCCGCTGGCTCCCGACTACCACCTTGAGCCCTACATCCGCAACAAGGCCACCACCGAGCGGCTGCTCTTCCGCATGCGCGCGGTGACGGGTTTCCCGGTGGTCACGTTCCGGCCGCCGTTCGTCTACGGGCCGAACAATCCCTTCTACCGCGAGCAGTTCTTCTGGGACCGCCTGCGCGCCGGCCGGCCGGTCATCATCCCGGGCGACGGCCACCGCCTCATGCAGTTCGTTTACGTAAACGACCTGGTGCAGGCCATGATCCGCGCCATGGTGGAGCCCAGGGCGGTGGGCGAAGCCTTCAACATCGGCGACTCCAAGCCGGTGACGCAGGTGGAGCTGGTGGAGCGGCTGGCGAGGCTGGCCAACGTGGAGCCGGCGCTGGTGCGCATCCCGCGCGACATGATCGCACAGGCCGGCGGCAACGCCATGGCCGAGCCGTTCTACTTCGGCGAGTACTTCGACCTGCCGCCGATCACCGAAAACATCGGCAAGGTGGCGCGCGTCCTGAAGCTCAAGCCGACGCCCTTCGAGATGGGATTGAAGGACACCTACCGCTGGTACACCCGCAATCACAAGCCGCGCACCGCGGGTTTCGAATTCGACGACAAGCTGCTGGCGATGGCCAAGGCCGCGTCGACGGCGAATGTGTAGTCGCTCATCTCACACTCCGCCGGCCAATGTGGCTCGCCATCCGGAACGTGGCGCAGGCACTCGTGCCTGCCGCGTCCCGACTCATCGGACGCTCTTTTTCATCCCCCGTTGTGCGCCCCGGCGCATGAGCACTTTTCGAGGTTGCAGAAGCCAAGCGCCGGCATGAGTGCCTGCGCCACGTCACGGCACCCGAACACTTGTGAGAAATGCGGGTTAGTTCCGGTCATGATCCGGTCACTTCCTTCAGGAGCGCGAAGAACGCCCGCTTCCTCTCGGTGTTGATGCCCCAATTCACCGGCGGGCTCTGGTAACCTTCAGGATCGAAGTAGCCCCACGACGCGTACGCGCCGAGGGCCGCCAGCATGTTGTTCCGCGGCCGGTCGAAATCGAAATGGTCGTCCTCGTTGAATAGCACCGGCATCGGGCGGTAGCCTTCGGTATTGCGCGCCTGCTCCACCATCTCGGAAATTCTCGCTGGGTCCTTCACTCCGTTGCCGTGCATCAACAGAAAATCGGAGGCCCGCACCACGTTCGGCAAGGGAACTTTGCCCCCACCGTAGCTCGTGCCCACGAGCAGACGGCGTCCCTGTCGCCGGATGCCCTTCGTCATTTCGATCAGCTCGTGCACGCGTGCCGGCTTGAGGATCTCGTGGTGGTATGCCTGCTCGCACTCGTTATCGATCTCGAGCAAAACGTTTCGGTAGTCGCGGCTCAACACCCAGTCGACGGCGTTTTCCACCGCGCGCTTCACGGCCGCCTCGTCGCGCACGCGGTAGTCCTGGCCGAAATAGAAAATGCCGAGGATGGGCGCCATGCCGAGCTGGTCGGCGCGGTCCAGAATCGATTCGAGGCGCCGCATGTAGTCGGGCCGCAGCGAGCCATCAGGGGCGATGGCGCTGTTGTTCCAGGGCTGCGCTTTGGAGTAGCCTTCGGGACTGCCACCTTGGAGGTTGATCGTAAAGCTGAGCAATCCGTGACGGCGCCACTCGGGCATGGCGGCCACGAACTCGCGAGTGTTGCGGTCCGGGTCCCACTTGCCCGTATCCGGATAGGCCCAGCGGGTTCGCGTCTCCGGATTCGCGTCGTCGAAGATGCCCTGGATCATGCGCGAGTTGAGGAGCAGGCCTTCGATGGTTTTGTCTTTGTACGAGCGGCCCGCGTAGGTGGGCTGGCCGTCGATCAGGAAGCGGTGGCGATCGACGGAGATCTCGGTCCGGCGACGCGGTTGTGCGGCCGCCGCGGCGGCGAGCATCAGGAAAGAACGGCGGGTCATCCCCACCAGCTCTTCCGTGGGCGCATTACAAACCCGCCCAGATATCGGCTAGATCCAGTTTGAAACCCGCTACCGGACCTTCACCGCTGAGCTTGCGAATGCCGGTCGGCATCTCCGCTTCGGTCTGACCAGACCGGTAGATGTAAACAGTCTCTTCGTCCCCGTGGATCAGCCAGGCGAGATCGACGCCGGCCCGATTCCACTCCTGCATCTTTTCCTGGGCGGGTCGCAAGCGATCGCTGGGTGACATGACTTCAATGACGAACTCGGGACATACCGGCGGGAATTGCCGCCGCTGCTTCTTGGAAAGCATTGAGAGGCGGCGATTCGAAACCCAGGCGGCATCCGGCGACAACGCTGCTCCGGTCGGCAGAATGAACTCCACGCTGGATTCGAATGCCCTGCCGCGGCCGTCCCGCTTGGCCCAATTACCCAACTGTCGATAAGCATCCCCGCTTCGATAGCTCGATTCTCCGCCCGCTGGTGGCACAATGGATCCGGATTGGCCATGCAGAATTCGAAATACTCGTCGTCGCTCATCTGCATCTCCGGATTGAACGTCAGTTTGGCTGGGAGCGCCTGCTCCGGAAAGACGACCTGCATACCTCACAGCTTAACGGATTCGAAGAGCGACGAGGCATGGGGGAGCTTCATCCCCACCACCTCTCGCCCGCGGCCAAGTGGGCCTTGACCACGTCGGGGTTCAATTCGGTGCCCATGCCCGGCTTCCCGGGAACCTGGATGAAGCCGCCCTTGATGTAGGGTCCGTCGAGCAGCAGAACCTGGTCCATCCAGTCGCCCAGCCCGGTGATGGTCTCGCAGGTCATGTAGTCGTGAATCGCGGCGGCCCACTGGATGGTGGCGTAGGTGAAGACCTGGCTGCCGGTATTGTGGTTCGCCATGGGGAGGCCAAACATGTCCGCCATGTCCGCGACACGCTTGGTCTCCAGGAATCCGCCGGTGTTGCGCAGATCGGGATTCAGAATGTCGCAACCCTGATTGAGAATGAAATCCTTGAACCCCTGCCGGCGCGTGAGATTTTCGCCGGTGCAGATCGGCACGGCCGAGCTGGCGGCCAGCCGCTTCCAGGAATCGGTATAATCCACGGGCAGCGGATCCTCCAGCCACAAGGGTTTGATGGATTCGACGGCCTGCGCCAGTTGAATCGAGCTGCGCAGATCCAGCTCCCAATGGCAGTGGACCATGATGTCGTGGTCCCAGCCGACCGCCTCGCGGCAGTTTTCGAATGC
>OMOG01000600.1:10139-10337 GCA_900290305.1 Candidatus Sulfopaludibacter sp. SbA4 | reverse complement strand
CCGCGAGATGTTCGAACAGCATGCCGTGGGCGTGGTGATGTACGACGTCACCTGGTGCGGCGGGATCTCCGAGGCGAAAAAGATTTCCGATATGGCCGATACCTACAAAATCCCTACCGCGCCGCACACCGGCGGCGGCCCCGTCCTGTGGTACGCCTCGATTCACACCGCCACGTCGCTGACCAACTTCTACATCCT
>OMOG01000600.1:9864-10129 GCA_900290305.1 Candidatus Sulfopaludibacter sp. SbA4 | reverse complement strand
TATCACCTGTACAACGACGTGTATCCGCACTTCCTCAAGAACGTCCCGGTGCCGGTGAACGGCTATGTAACACCGCCGGAGACGCCCGGGCTGGGCCTCGAAATCCGCGAGGAAGCTTTTCGGAACGGTGATGCCGTCATCGAGACCGTCGCCGAGTTGTAAGTCCGGCACTTTTTGTATTACAACAGCCTCAAGTCTCCGCAGCCTGCGACGATTTGGTGGGGCGGGCCCCCTGGGGGTGCCCTCTGGGCCCGGCCGACCCCCT
>OMOG01000600.1:6883-9854 GCA_900290305.1 Candidatus Sulfopaludibacter sp. SbA4 | reverse complement strand
GAATTCTGGCTCCTCGCCCTCCCGGTTTGGTTGCGGCTCTGCTGCTCTGCGGGGCAGCCAATCATGGCTGCCGCCGGCTTCAGCCGGCGCTCCGCAACCAGCGAGGTTTCTGCCGCCAGAGATCTCGTCTCGGCGCTTCTTCGGCACACCTTGCCGCAGCGCCCCGCGTTCGATATGCTCCTCATCATGAAATGCCTGGCTCTCCTGCTGATCTCCTGCGCCCTCTTCGGACAGACGGCGCCGCCGGTGGTGGCCGCCCCTCCCTCCAAGCTGCCGCCTTCGGTCGCCGACCGTCTCAGCCCCTCCGACCGGGTGCTGTTCGGCAAACTGATGCAGGTGGGGCTGGAGGCGGCGTGGGCGGTGGTCACAGCCGAAGGCTATCCGCAATGCTTCATCAACGAGCTGCACCCGCTCAATACCGGGCGGCGCATGGTAGGCAGGGCCCGCACCATCCGCTACCTGCCGAACCGCAAAGACCTGCGCGACAAAATCTATTCCCAGGGCCCGCAGCTCAACTACCGCTCCGCGGAAGAGGCGCTGCCCGGCGACGTACTGGTATTCGATGCCGGTGGCGAGACTCACTCCACGGTTTCGGGCGCCATCACCACCACGCGATTGGTGATGCGAGGCGGCTCCGGCATCATGGTGGATGGCTGCCTGCGCGATATTCCCGACCTTACCGCGATGCCCATCGGCGTCTATCTCCGCTGCGGCCACGCGTCGAGCGTCAGCCCGATTCTGATGAGCGTGGATTACCAGGTGCCGGTCCGCATTGGCAGCGTTACCGTCGTCCCGGGTGACATTCTGATCGGTGAGGATCACGGAGTCTTGGTGATTCCCGCTGCGATCGTCGACAAGGTGCTGGAAAGGGCCATGGCGCACGACGATCAGGAAGAGTTCCAGCGATACCTGTTATTGCGGGGCGAGCCCATCTACGGTGTGTACCCGGAATTGAACGAGGCCAACCGCAAGAAGTTCGAAGAGTTCAAAAAGCAGAAGAAATAACCGCGTCGAACACGAGGCCGGCGATTCGACACCCTACCGGCCCGCCGCCGCCACCGCCTTCTTCGGGTCGATCAAATTCCGCCGCCCGTCCGCGCTCTTATCCGCCGTCTGCCGGACGATCCCAATCACCTCCGCCGGCTTCAGCTTCGGATTCACCACCAGGATCTTGGCCGCGAGATTGGCCACGTTGGGAGATGCCATCGACGTGCCCGACATCTTCAGCCGGTCGCCGCCCGGAATGTAGCTCTCCACTTCGTAACCGTTGGCGTCCACCACCACCGTCGGGCCGTAGCTCGTAAACGCAGCCTCATCGCCGGCTTGGTCCACCGCCCCCACCGTCAGCAGGTTCGGAATCCTAAGGCTGGCCGGAATCGTTTCGTCGAAGCTCGAATCGGCATTGCTGTTGCCTGCCGCGGCCACGAACAGGATATCCGGTGCGGAAAGCATGGCCTTCTCCAGCGCGTTCTTTTCCACGTCGAACCATTCGCGCGCAGTCTTCTTGCGCTCCTCGATGTCCTTGCCGATCCCGCACTTCTCCAGCCCGTCCTCCACCTCCTTTACCGAGCTGCCCCAGCTCATGTTCACCACTCGCACATGGTTCGCCTTGAAGAAATCGACGTAGTCCTGGGAGGCCGCGGCATCGCGATCCGTCTGCGCCCGCGAGGGGCACGGGTCGGGAATCATCTTCCAGTCGAAAGTGAGCCGCCCGGTCACCAGGCGCGCGTAGGGATTTCCCGCCGTCAGGATACCGGCCACATGTGTGCCGTGCGCATAAACGCTGAACAGCGAGAGTTCTTCCATGAAAGGACGCACTTCTTCCGGCTTCAGCTTGGCCATCGTCTGCCGCAGTTCTGTCGCCTCCGGGCTCTCCACATTGGCCTGGAGGTCCGAAATGCCCTTCAGCTCCTTCTTGGCTTGGGGGAAGCGGCGAGCCTGCTCGTGGCTGAGCGGATAGAGGTTGCCTGTCGTCTTGCGCGCAGCAATGTCGTAAGCTCGCACGGCCGGCTGACCGGAGGCGTCCTTCACCACGCGATCCCCGAAAATGGCCAGGTCCACGCCGCTGTCCCACACCGCCAGGTTGACCGGCTGGTAGTTCTTTCCCGCAGCCAGCGTGACCTCGCGATCGGTCCAGATGTCCTTCTTCTCTTTGGCGTGCGCCGCGAGATAGGCGCCCAGCACTTCGTTCAGCGTGTCCTTCAGCGGAAGTCTCTCTACCAGCATCACGCGGACGCCCGGCAGCGCGTTAGCCAGGTCGGAGCTGAGCCCGCCAGTCTTCTCCACCACCGGATCGAATGCGGCGCGCAACTGGCCAATCACCAGCGCCTTCGACCCGATCTCGATGCTTGCCTTGGTGGTCTTCAGATCGTTCTGCACGATGTCGAAAGGCAGCCCGTCGAGCGCACGCTTGACCGCTGCGTAGACGGCCTGCCGGTAGGCCGGCGAAGTGCGGTCGTGAACGCTGCTCCGCGCCTCCAGGATGGCCCCTGTGATCAGGCCGCTCAGAGCCTTGGCCGCCGGCTTCTCCTCGAGTGCCTTGATTTCGCCCAGCCGCCTCCGCGCGTCCTCATCGTGCCCTTCCAGCAGATCGAGCGACGCGAGCACGCTGAACAAGCCCCGTTTGGTGCTGGCGTCGTCCACCTCGTAATCGCGCAGGATGGATTCCACGTTCTTCCGCACCTGCGCCGCAAAGGGCCGGAAGGCCTCCTCCGATTTCACCAGGTCTTCCACTTTGCCCTTGACGGAATACTGGAATTGCGGCACGTCCGCCGCGCGCGTAATCTTCTTGGGCGCCTGCCCAAACAGAAGCACTGTAATAAGTGCTCCGGTGATCCCCACCACGAGTCTGGTATGCATGACTCTGATCATGCACTGTCCGGACCCCATCGGGCAAGCGGGAGCCAAAGTATTACAACACCTCCATTTCTTTTCCGCCCAGAAAGATTTTCAGGCGCAGTCATGAACTGGC
>OMOG01000600.1:4116-6873 GCA_900290305.1 Candidatus Sulfopaludibacter sp. SbA4 | reverse complement strand
GGGCTGTTCTGGCTTCTGGCTCCTGAGTTCTGGCTCCTCGCCCTCCCGGTTTGGTTGCGGCTCTGCTGCTTTGTGGGGCAGGCCATCGCCTTTTGTGGCCTGCCGCTGTGGTTATTCCTTTGGAGGCAGCGGTTGCGGGTTGAGTGCGACCCGGTCGAGCATCTGCCCCGCCACCTGCAGCAAGCCGCTTCGAAGCCCCCCGGCTGGAAGAGTATTGGCTACCCCAGTGAGTTCAGCCGCGATCACTGAGACCCAGGGCGGCGGTCCGGGAAAGGGCCAGGGGATGAGCCTGGGCGGCGTCCCGCAGTAGTCGTCTAAGAACTGTGAGATTGCCGTCTCCGCGGTAGCTGTGATCTGTTGCGCCGCTTGCCGATTCGTCATCGCGGATGCCGCCTCTTTCGACGCGACAGCGGAAATCAGGAACGTCAGCATCCAAGGTACCGGCTCCGGGTTTGCCGCGCGCCACGCCACCGCGTCGGGCTCATGCATCATCCTTGGTGAAGGCCCTGCGGCCAGCGGCTTAGGGCCGCCTCCGCTGCCGAGAAATGGGTTGTGCAACAGCGCCTTGAGAAAGTCTTCATAGTTTCCAAAATATGGCGGAAGCCACATAGTTAACTCCTTTTAGTTACTCATCAGCTAGAACGCTGGATCACCCGATTTTCCTTTCGAGTCATTTTCCCTGCACTCCCCGCCCTCCCTTTGCGTCATCGTGTCAGAACCTATGCCCAGATGGCTCCTCCTGTCGCTCGCCGCAGGCGCCCTGCAGGCCGCCATGATTCGCGGGGTGGTCGTGGAAAATCAGACGGGCAGGCCCCTGGCGCGCGCCCTGGTGACGGTGCAGCCGGTAGCCGGAACGCCGGGAGCCCCGATCTCCGTGCGCACCAATGTTTACGGGGCCTTCGAGTTCCCGCCGCTGGCGCCCGGAGCCTACCTCGTCACCGCCTCCCGCCGCGCCTTCGCCACTCTGCAATACGGCCAGAAGCGCTGGAAGGCCGCGGGAGTCCCCGTCGTGCTCGACGAGGCCGCATCCGCCACCCTGAGCCTCCGGTTGCCGCGATTCGGCTCCATCGCCGGCACCGTGGTGGACGAAAACGACGTCGGCCTTCCCGAGCATGAGGTCCTGGCCTACCGCAACACACGCCCGCCCCAAATGGTGGCCCACGCCACCACCGACGACCGCGGCATGTATCGCCTCTGGGGACTCGAGCCCGGCTCCTACCTGGTGCGCACCGCCGCCAAGAAGGGCGACGAGGACAGCTACCTGCCCACCTTCGCCCGCGAAACATCGCGCGTCGAAGAGGCCCGCCCCGTCGACGTCGAACTCGATCGCCAGACCGACGACGTCAACGTCCGTCCCTTCCCCGGCCGTCTCTCGAGCATCGCGGGACAGGCCTACACGGGGTCGCAGCTTCCCGTCACCGTGACGCTGGTCTCGGACATGGGAAGCCAGAGCACCGTGTCCGACAGCTCCGGCAACTTTCATTTCGAGTCCGTCGGCCCCGGCGTCTACGAGTTGTACGCGCAAGCTCCCGCCGATCGCCGCGGCGGCGGGATGCAGGCCGCCTTTCTGCCCCTGGTCGTGGATCCTGGTCGTGGATCGCGAACACACCGACGCGCGCCTGCGGCTCGGCCCGTTGGCCGACGTGCAGATCCTGGTGGAAGACACCAGGGGCCAGCCTGTCGATTTCACGCTCTTTCAGGTCCTGGCGCGCCGCAAGGATCTCTCGGGCGATGGCAAGCCCGAGACCTTGCGCCCCAATCGGGGGCACGTGCCTCTTCACCCCGGCCGCTGGGACCTCGCGCTCAACCCCACCGCCGGGTACTATGTCGCAAAGTTCTCTGTAGTGCAAGGTGAAAATGCCGGACGCGGCCGCGCCGATGGCTGGAACGAGATCGCCGCTGCCGGCGGTCCGTTCGCCGTGCAGTTCGTGCTGTCTCCCAATCCCGGCGTAGTGCGCGGCGCCGTCACCGGGGCCAACCACGAACCCGTGGCGGGCGCGCCCGTGTACCTGGAAGCATACGACCTGGACGCACGGAGGCGCCTGGCCGACCTGCGCGTCGCGCGCACCGATATGCAGGGCAAGTATCAGTTCTATGGCCTCCCGCCCGGCAACTATCGGATCCTCGGCACATTCGAATACCAGTCGCCGGACTCGGCCGCCCTGGATGCTGCCGGAGCCCGCACCGTCAAAGTGGAAGAGTCCCGCGACGTCGCGCTCGACCTGGAGCTATATGTGCTCCGATAGTCCTGCCAACTCCCCGGGCCACAGTGGGGCGGACGCCCGCGTCCTGGGGGCCCTCTGGGCACGACCCCCTGGTCGCGCTCTTCTCCTCCTTGCCATGCTCCTCACCGCCTGCTCCCTCCGCGCCGCCGTCATTCGCGGCACCGTGGTGGAGCACCAGACCGGCAAGTTCCTGGCCCGCGCCACCGTGGTGGTACAGCCGATTGCAGGCACGCCCGGCGCCTCTGTCTCCATGCGCACCAACATCTCCGGGCTCTTCGAGTTCTCCTCGCTAGCGCCCGGGTCGTATGTGGTCAAGGTATCGCGCCCCGGCTTCATGCCCGTCGAGTACGGCCAGAAACGATGGAACTCGGCAGGCATGCCGCTCGTGCTGGACGACTCCACGCCCGCGTTCCTGGCCATTCGGTTGCCCCGCTGGGCCGCCGTTTCCGGCACGGTGGTCGACGAAAACGATATCGGCCTGCCGGAGCACGACGTGTTAGCCTACCGCGCTACTCGCCCGCCGCAACTGGTG
>OMOG01000600.1:0-4106 GCA_900290305.1 Candidatus Sulfopaludibacter sp. SbA4 | reverse complement strand
AGCCTACCGCGCTACTCGCCCGCCGCAACTGGTGGCTCAAATCAAAAGCGACGAGCGCGGCGTCTACCGCGTCTCCGGCCTCGAGCCCGGCACCTACCTCATCCGCACCGCCGGCGCACAATACGAAGAGGGCGCCTATCTGCCTACCTTCGGCAAGGAGTCGATTCCCGTCGAGAACGCCCGCCTGGTCGACGTGGACCTCGACCAGCAGGCCAACAACATCGACGTGCGTCCCTTCCTCGGCAGGCTGTTCACCGTCTCGGGCGAGGTGATTCCCGATATCCCGCAGGATCCCGAGCCCCCACCGGTTCCGATCAAAGTGACCCTGGCCACCGACATGGGGCGCCAGTCCGTCGTCACCATCTCCACAGGCCCTCCCGCCCCCTTTCGATTTGCCGCCCTCGTGCCTGGCGCTTTCGAAATCTACGCCGAAGCGCCGGTCCCCCCCGACCCTTCCATTAAGTTGCAGGGCGTGTACATCTCCTCGACTCTTCACGACGATATGAAGCGTGTGTCCCTCGCGCTTTCCAGCCGTTCAAACGTGACCTTCGACATCCGTGGCGGGCCGGCTCGCGGGCTGGAGAACGGCCAGGTGCAGTTGCAGGCCCGGCGCAAGGACCTCGCTGGCGAAGGCGAGATCGTCGCGGTCAAATTCGTAAACGGCCGCGCGCAACTGGCTCCCGGACGCTGGGAAGTCAGGCTGCTTCCTCCTGCCGGCTACTACGTGTCGAGTTTCTCCGGAGGTGGATCTTACCGTGCCGCCCGCACGCCCCCCGATGGCTGGAACGAGATTCTCGTCAACAACTACGGAGGGTTCGTCCGCTTCACCCTTGCGGGCGGAGGCGGCTCACTTTCGGGAGTCGTGAAGGACGGCAACAACCTCGCAGCCGGCGCACCAGTCTACCTGGAAGCCTGGGATCCCGACACCCGCCAGCGCCTGGTGGAACTGCGCACGACGCGCACCGACGCGCGCGGCGGCTACCGTTTCCAAGACCTCGCCCCCGGCGCCTACCGCGTGCTGGCCACCTTCGAATACAACAATCCCAATGCCGCCGCCATGGACCTTGCCAATGCACCATCCCTAAGCATCGAGGCCCACAGCGACCGGCAGCGCGACCTGGATCTGTACATCATTCCGTAATCCCAACGCTCGCTCAACGGCGGAAGTGGTGCCGCGCGAACGAGGGTAAATAGTGAATTTGGCCGGCCCACTCTCCAGGCGAGGAGGCCGACCAAACCAATAGAATTGCGTCGACGATCTGACCGACAGAGGCCCGTTGACGGACAAGAAAGACGCCTGGACTCGTCCGTCCGGATCGCAATCGAGCGGAGAAGTGCACGGGCATGGTGCTCGTATCGTGCGAAACGAGAATGCGTCCCTTCTTCGCCGCGAATTCGAGCACATCCGGATCCGAACGCCCTTCGAGTTCTGCCTCGCTTGCGGTCATGAAGTCGAGCGCCGCTTCCCGTTCCCGCACACCGGTTACGATCGCTTGATTCAAGTCGGCATCCGCAAGAAAGCGGACGCTCATCTCCCCGGTTTACTCATGGCCTGCTGAGCACGCTGCAATCTGGCCCAGAGCTCAGGATTCGCCTCGGCAAGCGGCGTCGAGGATGCTTCGATCTCTTGCTCCTTGGCTTCGAGGTAGCTGCGGACGTGTTCCTGGTGGTCCAGGTAAAATGCGATGGCGCCGTAAATCTGCGGAAGTCTGAGAAGCGGGTATTCCTTCTGAATCGCCTCCGGCGAGTTGCCCCGCTCGAAGGAATACACTACAGAGTCGAGCGAGATGCGGGTACCCGCGACATAGTAGCCGCCATTGCGCTCCTCGATATACTCGCTGAACATCGAATCCTCTCAACCAGTATCGCGCTGGCGCCTGGAGTTCATCAAGTCGTGATTCCGTCCCCCTGCTCTTCCACCAGCTCCCACAAGCCCCGCCCGCACAGATTCTTGCATTCCGGAAACTGCTGTCCCGCGGCGAGTCTTTCGGGCAACTTGCACACCGTGCACCAGTAGATTCCCGTGACCGGCACCGTGGCTCCAGGCAAATATCTCATGCGCCGTTCCTCGCCAGCACCCAGTCGGCCAATTCTTCCATGCGGTTCACCAGCAGGTCGGGCGCCGGATCGGCCAGCGTCTCGGGCTGGAATCCGTAGGTCACCCCGCAGCAGCGAATGCCGGCGTTGCGTGCCGTATGCACGTCCACTGAGCTGTCACCCACCATCATCGTATCCTCGCGGCCCGCGCCCGTTTCCTTGCGGAGCGCTTCCACCCCGATCGGGTTGGGCTTTTTGAATTCGAAACTGTTTCCGCCGTAGACCTGAAAGAAGTGATCCCCCACTCCTAATCCTTCGACGATGGCGCGGCTCATCCGGACCGGCTTATTGGTCAGCACCGCCATGCGCTTGCCGGCCGCGCGCAGACGGTCGAGCGCCTCCTTCACCCCGGGGTAGAGCGTGGTGTGATCCAGTTCGTGCGCGCGGTAATACGCCATGAAATACTCCAGCGCCCGGTCCACCTCAGCCTGGCTGGCCTCGTCGCCCAGCGCGCGCCGGATGAGAACCGGTGCGCCGTTGCCCACATAGGTGTACACCCGCTCATTTTCGAGCGGCCCCATCCCCATGTGACGGCGCGTGGCATTCACGGCATTGGCAAGATCCAGCCGGGAATCGATCAGCGTGCCGTCGAGGTCGAAAATCAGAAGGTGCATCGTTTGTTTGACGACCAACTGCGTGGCGGCTAGGCGGCGCCGGCTTTTCTCCGGCGCGGGCGCCCTTCACGGCCCACGGGCTTCGGGCGCACGCGGGCACGGCTCTTGCCCAGGCCGTACTCCGTCATTTTCCGCTGCAGCGTGTTGCGGTGGATGCCAAGCTGCTTGCTGGCGGCGCACTGGTTGCCGCCGTTCTCCTCCAGAGCGCGATGAATCATACTGCGTTCCAGGACTTCGATCGCTTCCGGCAGAAAGATATTCCCCTTGAACAGATGCTCTACCAGCCCATCAAATTTTTCTTTCATTATTTCCCTTTTCTGTTTTGGGCCCGCTCGGAATCCCCTTATCGAGCGTTTGTTGCCAGATCGTCTTCACTTCCGCGTAGCTCTTGCGGAAGCTTTCCTTCAACTCGTGCGGAGCCACCGCCGCCACCGCGCGCGCGGCATCCACCATGTAGGGAGCCGTCCGCGACTCGACCACCGATTCCGGCGCCTTGTTGCTCGGGGAAAATGCCATGATCCCCATAATCAGGGCCACCGCGATCAATAGCCCCCGCACCGCTCCGAAACCCGCGCCCAGCGCGTGATCGACAAACGAAAGTCCCGTCACCCGCAAGAATTTTCCCAGGATGTAGCTCACCACCGCACCTAGCAGCAGCACGCCGAAAAACACCAGAAAGAAGCCGGCGAAATTGGCGGCCTCCGGAGTACTGACGTAGGATGCCACCAGCGAACCCGCCGATCCGTACAACTCGATTCCCAGGATCAGCGCCACCACCACCGACCCCAGCCCGATAACTTCGCGAGTGAGACCCTTGCGAAAGCTGGTCACAATCGACGCCGCGAGAATGAACAGCAACACCGCGTCAAGCCAGTTCATAATTCCTTAGCCAGTTCATAATTCCTTGCCTGTGAGCACGCGATACGCCTGGCGGTACTTGTCGCTGGTTTTCGCGGCCACCTCTTCGGGCAGCGGAGGCGCCGGCGGCTGCTTGTTCCAGTGAATGGATTCCAGGTAATCGCGCACGTACTGTTTATCGAACGAAAACTGCGGTCCGCCGGGCTGGTAGGTTTCCGCCGGCCAGAACCGCGAAGAATCGGGCGTGAGCACCTCGTCGCCCAGCACCAGCTCGTCTCCCACGAAACCGAACTCGAATTTCGTGTCGGCGATGACGATGCCGCGGGTCTCGGCGTAGCGGGCGGCCCGGGTGTAAATCGCGAGCGTGAGGTCCCGTACGGTTTTGGCGAGATCTTCACCGATCAGCGAGCAGGCGCGCTCGAACGGGATGTTTTCGTCGTGCCCGCTTTGCGCCTTGGTGGCGGGCGTGAAGATCGGCTCGGGCAGCCGGTCGCTCTCGCGCAGACCCGCCGGCAGATGGATGCCGCACACGGTTCC
>OMOG01000058.1 GCA_900290305.1 Candidatus Sulfopaludibacter sp. SbA4 | reverse complement strand
AGCTAGCCTGCGGGCGGCGAGACCCGAGGCGCCTGTCTTCAGGGCGAACCCAGTCCGGCTAGGCGCGTATCGACGCCGTGGGCGTTGATTTGGCTCGTAGCGCCCGCGTCATGCGCGATGGACGGATTCGGGGCGTGGGTCCGGTGTCTAACGGCCCTCGATAGCCGACTTTAGCGCCAGGAAAAGAACACCGAGCACGAGGACGCCGATAGCTGCCCACAACAGCATTCTATCGTGGTTCCGCAACTCATCGATTTTTCTTGAAACGGCGCGGAGGAGGCAAGGCTGCGAGTGGGACGAGGGACCAGCGATTACCACCGCATTCCAGCGGAGAAAGGGGCGGGCGGCGGTTCGCTTCGCCGTCCGCCCCAGCGCTCCAAGTGGAGCGGGCGGTTTACGAGCGGGCTACTACGGTGTACCGGATTCCAGCGCTGCGCCGGCGGCCATGATCTTGTTAACCACTCCGTTTTGGAACTGCACGATGGTGTCGCGCGACTTGTAAAGATAGACATTCCGCCTCTCGTAGGTTTTGTCCGGCTTTCCGAAAGCGGTCTCGACCTGGCTCCTGGTCATGCCCTCATGCACCGGATGGCGCTGGGCCGATTCGTTCATATCGGCGCACTGGAAGTTCGCAACCTTCGCGCGGTGTCCGATGTCGTCCACCATCAGGGTGTGTTCCACATCCTTCTCCCGCACGTTTCCGGTGTAATTGAACGCCGTCCCGGAACACTGCAGTTCCCCTCGCAGCCGGTAGAGCGAGAAGGTCACGACCGATCCGCCGCTGAAGAAGATGTGGGTGCCGTAGAAGATGTTGGTCTTGACCAGCTCACTGCCGCCCGATTCGAGCGCGTGCAGCGTGAGGAAGTTGATGGTGTTGATATCGTTCATGTCGACGTTGGGCTTGAACTGGAAGATGCGCTGGGCGAGAAGATCGGAAGCGAGAATCTGCTGGAGAGCGATGGTTGTTTGGGGAGAAGCTGTGCCGCCCGAGCTGGGGTTCTGACCCACGCCTCCCCCGTTGGCCGGCGCCGCGGCGGACGTGGACACGGGCGTCGAAGCCGGCGATGCCGATCCGGTGGATCCGGACGCGGGCGACGATGCGCCGGACGAAGTGCCGACGCTGCCGGAGGCGGGCGATCCACCGGTAGCGGAAGCGGGGGCCGCTCCGGCCGCCGGCGCCTGACCGCCGAACAGATTGGCGACAAACGCATCCACACCGGCGGCGAGGGTCTGCGCCGAAGTGAGCAGCGATTGCGCTTTACCGGCATACTCCAGGGCGTCGTTCAGATCGCTGGCGGCGTACTTCGTCGGATTCTGGATCACGAAGTTGGCGTCCATGAGCAGCGCGTTGGCGTTCTCGAGATCGCGCCACAGCGCGAGGCGCGCGTCCCTCAGCGCTGTGATCTTCGGCCAGAAGTAGGTACTGGAAGGGTCCTTGTCGGTCATGGAAAGCGGCGGATATGTTGCAGGGACGAACACGGTGCGGCCGTGTTGGCGCAGAAGGCCCGCGACCGCGTTGATGAAGGGCATGTCGGTCATGGAACCCTGCCAGGGCAACAGCGTTTGGTTGACGGCAAAAGAGGTGGCGATGAACTGAGCCAGCGACGTCAATGTGGGGATGGCACTGAGCGCGGTCGAGAATGGCGAGGCAGGCGGCGTGGTGGATCCCGTGCCCGATGCCGTCCCACCGGAACTCGTGTCGGCGGCCAAGGGCGCCATCAGAAAGGCTGCGCCGCCACGTCCGCCGCCATGCCCAGTGGCGGCGGTCAGGGCGGTGGTGTCGCTCGAACTGGCCGTCGCCGAACCGCCGCCGGCCACGGTGGCGGTGTTGATTACGCTGTCCAGAGCGTCGCTCGCGATGTTCACCGTGACCGTAATCGGGTCGTAAGCGGCTCCTGGACCGAGAGGATCGGAGCGGGTGCAACTGTTCGACGGCACTCCGCCGGACGGAGGATTGCAGGTCCAGCCGTTCCCGGACAGTGAAGCGACGGTCAAACCAGCGAGGGGAGTATCGCTGACGATCACCGGACCCACGGAGACGGAAGCGGCCGGCGAGTTGCTTACAAGAATCGTGTAACTGCCGCTGCCGCCTTTGACGAATGTGCCCTTATGCGTTTTTGCAATGCTGAGGGAGGCGAGCGGGGTAGCGCGGCGGTAGCTGCCGTTCAGGTATGCAAGTTCGGTGTGCATGGCATCCAGTTGGCTCTTCATCAGGTCTGCCTGGCCCATTAGCGTGCGCCACTGCAGGAAAGCGGAGACGTCCGGCTGGGCGCCAATGACGAAGCGGTCGCCAATACGCGCATCGACGATCTTCGCGGCGATCTCTTCGGCATTCGACCGCAATGCCCGGTACGCGAAGAGTGTGGTTTCGATGGGGGCCGTTCCGCCGGAAATTCCGCCGGACGGCGCCGCGGACGCAGGTCCGCCGCCGCTCGGTCCTCCAGATGGAGACGCCGATGGTCCCGCTGACTGCCCCGACGATTGTGCCCGTCCCGCGGGTGCGGCTAACAGCGCCGCGCAAACCGTGGCAACTATGGAACGGAAAACTTCTTTTCTCATGGCAAAAGCTCCTTTCACAATTGAGAGCGGAATTTCAGATGGAAAGGGGACAGACGGCGCAGTGACGCCCGGCCGGAACTCCGGGCCGGCGTTGGCGACTGTCATCCTGGCCGCGCAGGAACACCGCGGGCCGAACGGACGGGAACCGTGGATGACGCTCCCTATATTATGTTGGATGTAGATGGCATTCATACTTTCGCTGGATGAAGGCACCACTTCGGCGCGTGCCGCCTTGTACGACGCCGAGGGCCGCAATATCGGGATGGAATCCGCGCCTATCGCCTGCCGCTACCCGCAGCCTGGATGGGTGGAGCAGGATGCCGGGGAGATCTGGCGCACCCAGATCGAGACCGCCCGCCGGCTCCTCGAGCGGCATCGCGCCGGCGCATCGGACATCGCGGGGATCGGGATCACCAACCAACGCGAGACCACCGTCGTGTGGGACCGGCAGAGCGGCCGGCCCATCGCTCCCGCTATCGTCTGGCAGTGCCGGCGCACGGCGGACTTCTGCGCGGAGCTGGCGCGCTCGCCAGCCAGCGCGGAGATCACCCGCAAGACCGGGCTGGTGATCGACGCCTACTTTTCCGCCAGCAAGATCCGCTGGATTCTCGACCACGTTCCCGACGCCAAGGCGCGCGCCCGCGCCGGCGATCTGCTCTTCGGCAACATCGACACGTGGCTCATCTGGAATCTCACCGGCGGCGCCCTGCACATCACCGACTCCTCGAACGCGTCGCGCACCATGCTGATGGATCTCGACGGCTATTGGGACGACGATCTCCTGAGGATTTTCGACATCCCGCGCGCCATGCTGCCGCGCATCGTGCCTTCGAGCGGCCTGGCCGGCCACAGTGCGGCCATCCACCTGGATGGCGAAATCCCCATCGCCGGAATCGCCGGCGACCAGCAGGCCGCCCTCGCGGGACAGGCCTGTTTCCGCGCGGGCCTCTCCAAGAACACTTACGGCACCGGCTGTTTTGCGCTCCTGCACACCGGCGCGCACCGGCCCGTTTCGCGCAATCGCCTGCTGGCCACCCGCGCGGCCGATACCGGCACGGCCCCGCAGTTCGCCATCGAGGGCAGCGTTTTCGTCGCGGGAGCAGCCGTGCAGTGGCTGCGTGACGAGCTGGGGATCATCCGCACCGCGGGCGAGTCGGAGGCCATCGCCGCGTCGGTGCCCTCCACCGGCGGCGTCTATTTCGTCCCCGCATTCGTCGGCTTGGGTGCACCCCATTGGGACCCGGTGGCGCGCGGGATTCTCAGCGGCATCAGCCGTGCCACCGGCCGTGCCCACATCGTGCGCGCGGCGCTCGAGAGCATCGCCTACCAGACTCGAGAGCTGGTGGAGTGCATGGAGGGCGATGCCGGCGAATCGCTGCGCGAGCTGCGCGTGGATGGCGGCGCAGCGGTCAACGATTTTCTCATGCAGTTTCAGGCCGACATCCTGGGCAAACCCATCGTGCGCCCGGTGGACGTGGAGACCACCGCGTTGGGCGCCGCGTACCTGGCCGGACTGGCCACCGGCTTCTGGAGAAGCGTCGAGGAGGTGGAGTCGTTCTGGCGTGCCGAAAGGCGCTTCGAACCCCGGATGCCGCAGGCCGAGTGTGAGCATTTGTACACTGGCTGGCGCTCGGCCGTGGCACGATGCCGCGCGCCAAACCAGTGAGCTTCTGTTCCGACCGGAGGTGCCCGACTGCAATCCTTACAACTCGCTTGACGGTTTGGGCCCACCGTACGGGATTTATCTGGCGGAAACCGGGAGACGTCACCCGGACGCCAAACCACTGCCGGAGCTGGGTGCGGGAGTTAACGAAATCGTATGTGATTACGATACGGACACATATCGGGCCGTCTACAAAAAAGCAGGTTGAAGGATGCGAGGGCGCTTCATGCCAAAGAAAATCGCGATAAAACACGAGGAGAGTAGCGGGAACGTTTTTGCCGATGTCGGCCTGCCGGGAGACTGCCGGGCAAAAGCGGAACTGGTTTCCAGGATTGACCAGATCATTTCAGAGCGCCACCTGACTCAAGCGCGCGCGGCCCAGATTATGGGAGTCGATCAACCGAGAGTGTCGGCTCTACTGCACGGAAAGTTGAGTCTCTTCTCACTGGAAAAGCTGATGAATTTTGTTGCCAGGCTCGGGAAATCCGTCGAAATCCGCATCGGCGAATCGGGAGGCCCCGGAATCTGGGTGTCAAGACCGGCGGCGCGAGTTGCGCGTGGATGGCGGCGTGGCGGTTAACGATTCGCCCCCGGACCGCCGGCCGAGTGTGAGCATTTGTACACCGGCTGGCGCTCAGCCGTGGCTCGCTGCCGGGCGGCAGAATTGTAAAATTCGTCAAATCGGTGTGCTGTTTAGCGCCATCTTACTGTATCCTGTGGGAGCCATGAAGAAAGCTGCTGTCTGTCTGTTTCTGACACTCTCGCCTCAATTGCTTCCGGCGGCGACCGGTTACTGGGTCCACAATCTCGTCGCCGACGCCTCCACTACCGCCAAAGCCGATTTCTACGATACGCGCATGATCAATCCATGGGGCTTCACCAACGGTGGGACCTTCTGGTTGTGCGACTTGGGCATTTCGACGCTCTACAGCGTGAACGCGACGAACACCACACCGCTGGCAACTCCCAACCAAACCACGGCGCCGAGCGTGCCGGGCGCGGGCGGTCCTCCCAACAAGGGCTCCTGCACGGGCATCGTGTCCGGCGTCGCCGGCGCCACGCCACCGAACTTCCCGGTCACCGCCCCCGGCAAAAGCCCGGTAGCGGCGAGCTTCATCTTCGTGACCGAGGACGGCACCGTCTCCGCCTGGGCGGGTGGGGCGGATGCCACGCAGGCATTTCTCCAGGTCGATAATTCCAAAACCTCTGCCTACAAGGGGCTCGCCGTGCTGACCACGCCGGCTCCCCAGCTCTACGCCGCCAACTTCAAGACCGGGACCATCGACGTCTTCGATGCCAATTTCAAACCCGTCACGCCGGCGCCGGGGGCATTTATGGATCCGACGATCCCGGCGGGGTTCGCTCCGTTCAACATCCAGGCCATCGGCGGCAAACTCTATGTCACTTATGCCAAGCAGGACGCCAACAAGCAGTATGACGTAGCGGGTCCCGGCAACGGCTACGTAGATGTGTTTGACGGCACCGGCAAGCTGCTGCAGTCGCTGCTTTCCGGAGGACCCGGCTTCTTCGGCGCTCCGGGCGCCCCGTTGAACTCCCCCTGGGGTATGGCTCTGGCGCCCGCCACCTTCGGGACGTTCGCCGGTGACCTGCTGGTGGGGAATTTCGAAGACGGCACGATCAACGCCTTCAACCCCAATACCGGCACGTTCCTCGGAGCTTTGCAGGATGTCAATGGCAACACCATCAAGATTCCGGGCCTGTGGGCCATCAACTTTGGCAGCGGCGCTCTTGTCGACACGCTCTATTTCACCGCCGGCCCGGGCGGACAGAAGCATGGGATACTCGGCAGCATTTCGGCGAATCCCAACATTAGCGCCAGCGCCGTGACCAACGCCGGGCAAATCGCCGGCGGCATCGCCCCCAACACCTACGTCACCATCAAGGGCACCGACCTGGGCGCCACCAAGCGCACCTGGGGCACCGCCGATTTCGGGACCGGCGGGACGTCCCTGCCGACTTCGCTCGATGGCATCAGCGTGACTCTGAATGGCGCCCCGGCATACGTGGAATATATCAGCCCCATTCAGATCAATATTCTGACGCCCCCCGACCTGCCCACCAGCGGGCCGATCGCGGTCGTCGTGACCGACAATGGTCTGGCCAGCGGCAGCGTCAATGTGACGGCACAGGCAGTGGCGCCCTCGTTCTTCCTGATCGACACCGCCGGCCATATCGCCGCGCAGCACGCCAACTACTCGTCAGTCGCGACCGCTACGCCAGCCGCGCCGGGCGAGACGATTATTCTATACGGCAATGGCTTTGGCGTCACCACTCCGGCCGTTTCGAAAGGAGTGTTGCAATCCGGAGACGCTGCCCTGGTGGTTGCGCCCACCGTCACCATTGGTGGGACATCGGCCAACGTGGTCTACTCGGGCCTCATCGGGACCGGGCTCTATCAAATCAATGTCACGGTGCCGGCCACTCTGCCTAACGGCGATGCTCCGGTCGTCGCCACGGTCGGCGGCGTGAGTTCTCCGGCCGGCGCTTTGATCACCGTCCACAATTAAGGGCCTGTCAGGAAATAACTTGTGCCAACCGCTCCCTGACGGTCGCGGCTCCGATGCGCTGTCAGAGCCGGGCCCAGAGGGCACCCCGTTAGGGAGCGGTTGTGGCCGATTGAACTGGTTATTTCCTGACGGATACGATGGCGGCAGTGACCGAATACTTCTGGCTCGCGACCGCTAAATCGGAGGGGCTTCTGGCATCGGATACCGTCCCCAACCCGTTTCAGGTCACGATGTGTCCGGCGACAACGGGCATGCAGCAGCACCGGTCGCTTCGCCGCTTGCACGACCTTGCCCTGCAGGTAAGGCACAGTAAGCGCGACGAATGGCTGATCTTCAGTTGGCGCGGGGAACTCGCGGTACACCAGAAGCTGCTGGCGGAATTCGAAGAGCGCAGGTTCACCGGATACCGGCTCAGGCCCTGCACGGTGCGCTTTCGGACAGGCCGCGTCTCACACGAGTACTCGGAATTGATGGTGACCGGATGGGCAGGCATGGCGCGGCCGGAATCCGGCATCCGCCTGATCGGGACCTGTAAAGGGTGCGACTACCGGATCTATAGCCCGCTCGAGGATGCCGAAAAGCTGATCGACTGGAGTCAGTGGACCGGCGAAGATTTCTTCATGGTCTGGCCCCTGCCGGGCTACCCGCTCATCACCCGGCGGGTGGCGGATGCGTTCGAAGAGATGCGGGTCCGAAGCTACACCCTCAGGAGCTTGCAGTTCCTCCAGATGAGGGGGCGGCTGTATTCGCGTTTTGAGCTGGGACCGCTCTCCCAATTCATGCCGCAGGATCTGGCCACCCGTTACGGAAAGCCGTTGGGCATCGATCCGTGAAACCGGGGCGCCCCGAGGTGGGACAGACGATCGGTTTTTGTCGTCTGTCTTCTTCCGATTGTGGGGCAGGATTTCATCCTGCAGCCGGCTTTCAGCCGGCCCCTGCCAGGATAAAGCCCAGGCAAGAGGCAGACGACAAAAAACGATCGTCTGCCCCGCAGAGCAGCAGAGCCGCAACCAAACCGGAGGGCGAGGAGCCAGAACTCAGGAGCCAGAAGCCATCAGGAGCCAGAAGCCAGAATGGAACGGGGTGTAGTTGTGCAGCATGCGGCGGCCCTGCCGCCTGAAGAAAATCTTCTCAGGGAGGAAAGAAATGGAGCTACTGTAATACCTCTGGCTCGACAAAAAGTAGAAACTCCAGCCGCCCCGGGCTCACTCGCCCGCGCAGGTCTCCGCGCGGAAGCCGAAGGCCACCGTCTCGGTCAGCCGCAGCGGTTTCCGTCTGGCATAGTTCATCTGGTTGGCCCTCACGGTCTCGATGGCCTCGAGGAAATAATCCTCCACCGGACGCAGAGTCTTTCCGCTCGCCAGGTCGTGAGCGAACAAGAGCTTGCCATCCTCCACCACCGCGTTCAGGTCCGCGCCGGTCAGCCCGCGGCTGGCGGATGCCAGCTTCGCGACGTCCGCCGAAGCCACCGGCTGCGGCAGGCCCGCCAGCTTCCCATCCAGAATGGACGCGCGCGCTTCGGCGCCCGGCAGCCGCGTCTCCAGCCACAACTCCACGCGGCCCGAGCGCACCAGCCACAACTCCACGCGGCCCGAGCGCACCAGCGCCTGCGGCATGCTGCTCACATTCATGGCCGTCATCATCACGCAGACGCGCTGCGCGCTGGCGCTTTCGAGGCCATCGAGCATGGTCAGCAGGTACCGGTAGAGGCCGCGATCCTCGTGGCCCTCGAAGATCACGTCGGCATCGTCGATGAAGATGACCGCCGGCGCATTCTTCTTGGCCGCCTCGAAAACCTCCTGGACCTTCCCGTAGAAGGCTCGCTCGCCCGCGATCATGGTCCCGTCGATGAGGAAGAACTTGCTCTTCAGCCGGTGGGCGAGCGCCCGCCCGATGGTGGTCTTTCCCGTTCCCGGCGGCCCAGCCAGCAGAACCCCGCGCTTCGGCTTCAAGCCGAACTGGGCCGCCAGAGCGTCATTCTCAAACGGCAGCGCGATCTTGGTTTCGAGCGCGCGGATCAGATCGTCCACCCCTTTCAGGTCGTTCCAATCCACGCGCGCGACTTCTTCGATCTCGACGTTGCTGGTCATGTTTTGCGACTTCAGGTACTCGATCAGGCGATCGGTGTCCAGGCCCGGATCGCGCCCCAGCCAGGCGCACGCGCTCTTCAGTTGGTACCCGTTCAGCACCGGTGCGAAGCGATGAATCCGGGCGTAGTCGAGTTGGCCGGCCGCCTGCGGATCGAGATACGCCTCGCAGAGACACCGGTAGTCCTCCTCCGTGAAGTCGCCGATCTCCCACCGGAAGGCGCGCCGGCGGACCGGCCAGGGCGCATCCGCGGCGGTTGCGAAAACGATTTTCTTTCCCTGCGCCGCCGCTTCGCCCAGCACCGCCGTCAACGCGGCGTCCAGCAAGTAGGTGCGCGGATAATCGCAGCCCTCCACGATGTTGGTCACCAGGTGGAGGTCGTCCACGAAGACCATGTCGCGGCCGGCCAGGGCCGTGTCGAGCATATCGAGAAACGCTTCTTCGAGTGCCCCGGGCTCACGCGCCATCAGCGCTTCCAGGAACTGCCGCACTCCCAGGAACCTTCCGCCGGCTTGCCGGTGCACTTCCTGGAGAACGATGGTCTTCCCCATGCCGGGCTGTCCTTCGAGCACGAAGACATCGCCGGCCGAAAGCCCGCCCGCCAGGCCCTCGGCCGCGGATTGCTGCGTGGGTGTCAGTTTGAGTTCGTGTTTCATCGCGTTTCCACCGGCTCCTTCCGCCGCTCACGGGCGCGTCTCACCGCCTCCTCGTAGCAGCGCTTGTTGGCGCGGACCGTCCCGATGGCCGCCAGAAAATATTCTTCCGCCGGCCGCAAGTCGAATCCGCGCACCTTGTCATAGGCAAACAGCGCCTTGCCATCCTCCACCACGCGCTTCAGGTCGGCTCCCGTCAGGCCCTCGGCCTGGGCCGCCAACTCGCCGGGGTCCGCCGCGCCGATGGGCCCCGCCAGCTTCGCGAGATGCTCGCCCAGAATCGCCGCGCGCGCCTCTTCGTCGGGAAGCCGCGTCTCCAGCCACAACTCGATGCGCCCCGAACGGACCAGCGCCGGAGGCAGGCTGCCCACATCCATGGCCGTCATGATCACGCACACCCGCCCGGCGCTTTCGCTCTCCAGGCCGTCGAGCATGGTGAGCAGGTAGCGGTACAACCCGTACTCCTCGCTGTCTTCGAAGATCACGTCGGTGTCATCGATGAAGACAATCGAGGGCGCATTCTGCTTGGCCGCCTCGAATACCTGCGAGATCCCCTGGTAGAAGCCCGCGGTGCCCGCGATAAACGTGCCATCCACCAGGAAGAACTTGCTCTTCAGCCGATGCGCCAGCGCGCGCCCCACGGTCGTCTTCCCGGTGCCCGGAGGACCCGCCAGCAGAATGCCGCGCTTGGGTTTCAAGTCCAGCTCCGCGGCCAGCGCATCGTTCTCCAGCGGCAGCACGACATTGGCCTCGAGGCTCGCGATCAGGTCGTCGATGCCCTTCAGGTCGCGCAGGTCCACCTTCTGTACGTCGCCCAGGTGTACGTTGCTGGCGAGGCCTGCCGACCGCAGGTAGTCGATGACATCACTTGTATCTGGACAACCTGGTCCGGTATCCGGCCGGCCATGGCGGCTGAGCCAGACACACGCGCGCTGCAGTTGCCAGGCGTTGAGCCGGCTCGCGAAGCGGTGAATCTT
>OMOG01000103.1 GCA_900290305.1 Candidatus Sulfopaludibacter sp. SbA4 | reverse complement strand
GCCAGACGTTCACCGTGATGCAGGCCGCGGGCGCCTCGGGAAGCGGCGTGCCGTCGGCCGTCTCTTCCAGTCCCAATTCGGGGAACGTGGGGGCACAGACCTACACTTTCACGTTCAGCGACACCGCCGGATACCAGGCCATCAATATTGCCAACGTGCTGATCAACAACTTCATCGATGGCCGCCATTCCTGCTATATCGCCATCGCTCCATCGAGCGCCAGCGCCGCGGTGGTCTACCTGGTAGACGATGCGGGCGATGCCGGCGGGCCATTCACGGGATTGACGCTGTCGCTGCCGGGCTCCGGCACGATCCAGAACAGCCAGTGCGGCATCGCGGGGAGCGGCAGCTCGATTTCGGGCAGCGGCAACACACTTACGGTGACTCTGGCGATGACGTTCAAATCGGCATTCGGGGGGAACCGGATTATCTACATGGCGGCGCGGGAGACGGTAGCGAACTCGGGTTGGCAGGCGATGGGGACGGCGGCCGTGCCGGGCGGCACGGTGACGGGTCCCTCGGTGACGGGTGTGAATCCACCGAGCATGACCGGGATGGGGTCGGCCTACACCATCACTTTCGCCGATACGAATGGGTATACGGACCTGGGCGTGGTGGATGTGCTGATCAACGACTCACTCAACGGAAGCGGCGCCTGTTACCTGGCGTACAGCCGGTCGGCCGCCGTGCTCTACCTTCTCAATGACACCGGCACCGCGCTCGGCAGCGGCATGGTGTTGAACGGATCGGCGGCGAGCTTGAGCAACAGCCAGTGTACGGTGGCGGCGGCGGGATCGTCTGCCGGTGGGTCGGGGAACACGCTGACGCTCATCTTAAGCCTGACGTTCTCGGCGACCTTCGCGGGCAACCGCGTCATCTACGTGGCGGCGCGGAGCAATGGAGACGCGCAGAACTNNGAGCGGCGGCGGGGGCGGAAACGGCAACATTACCTCTATCCGGATGGAGGTCGGCAATTACAATGCAAACGCCACGCCTCCATCATTCACGAATAGCTTCACCTGGGATACCGACAACACAAAGGTTGATTTCCTCGGTGTCACCAATTCCGGATCTTATGCCAATCCGTTGTTGAATAGCCCCGGCCAACTGATGAATCTCCCGCTTCCACCCAACTCTTACATTCTGTACGCATGGCCGTATGACCTCTACAATTACGACGTGCGCCTCACGGTGGGCTGGAGCAATGGGGCCACGGACGTCGCTTACTTCCAGGCCAACTCCAACCAGGACCAAGCCGTGTTTCCGCGGGAAGGGACCGGTGGGGCGGACTTATCATTGACGAATCTGAATCCTGCCGGCCAGGTGCCCTGCAAAGTTTTCGAGGGCCAGGCACAGCCCGGATGCACATCGTCAAACTACGTCTTGCTTCTGACGGTCACCGGCACGAGCGGAGGAGGAGGCGGCGGCACGCCTGCGATCTCGGTCAACCAGACCGGCCTGAATTTCGGAACCGTGACGGTGGGACAGTTGCCGCTCCCGACGCAGACGGTGACGATCTCGAATGGCGGGAGCGGGTCACTGACTGTGAGCTCGTTGACTGCGTCCGCGCCTTACTCGGTGGTGTCGCCGGTGGTGACCGCGGGGTCGCCGTTGACTGTGCCGGCGGGAGGCATCACGGTGACGGTGCAATTCAATCCGGGTGCGGCGGCGACTTACTCGGGCTCGAATTACAATCTGACGATTGGGAGCAACGATCAGGTGCATCCGACCATGACGGTGCCGCTCACCGGCACGGGCGGCAACGTCCTGTTCTCCGACGACTTCCAGCGCGCCAACGCGGCGGCGTGCTCGCTGGGGCAGGCGGACCAGGCGCTGGGGGGCAGCGGGACTTACTATTATCTGCCAATCTTCGGCGTGTCCAGCCCGATCGGAGCGAACCTGGTCTCCGGGGCTTTGCAGCAGAACGGCTTGAACCTGGGCGGGGTCCAAGTGACTAACGCTTCGGGAGCTTGTGGCAACCTGGGGATTCACGGAGTGACATTCCCGCAGAATCTGAACATTCGGGTGGACTTGCTGGTGCCGATGACGGGGAGTAATGTGACCGACGCGGGTCCGTACTTCGGCAGCCGCGCGGCGTCCGCGGGGGACGGGATATTGGGAGGCACGTCGGCGGGCTACTGGGTGGAGTTGGTGAGTACGGGAGAGGTGCGGGTGAAGGGGTTGAATCCCTTTGGCCTGATTGCGACGACGGGAGCGCAGGCGGGGTTCAACGCGGCGGTGGTGCACACGCTGCAAATGACGGCGCAGGGAAGCAACTTACAGGTGGCGCTGGACGGGCGGCTGCTGACGTTCGGGGCGAGCGGAACGACGGTGACACTGCCGGCGAATGCGGCGGGCGCGAACAATCAAGGGACGGTGGGTATCGCCTTCGGCGACGAGGACAATAGCAACCAGGCGGGGGGACAGCGGGCGACGAACCTGGTGATTTCGGCGTACAACCCCGGGGGATAGTGGGTCACTTCTCCGGCAAAACAGGCAAAGACGAGGCGCAATCGCGGGGTATACTGAAGCCAGGACGCTGGTCTGCCAGCGGAGTCATCATGAGTGACTTGGAACGACTTCACGAGATCATCGACACTTTGCCACCGCGGCAGGTCCACGCCCTTTTGACCCTTCTGGAATCGGCGCAGCCCATCGGCGATGAGGAATTCGCGCGCCGGCTCGCCGAAGCTCCCGAGGAAGAAGCCGACGAAGATACGGTCGCACGCATACTGGCCGCCGAAGCCGAACAGGGGGAGATCGTCTCTCATGGCGAACTGAAGCGGCGACTGGGTCTGTGAAGCGCCTCGTACTCTACAAGCCCGCCGCTCAACGCGCCCTCGATCGCATGGACCGTTCCGAGGCGGAACGGATCATCCGCTCGTTGGAGCCGTTCGCCGCCACCGGTCTTGGCGACGTCAAAGCGCTGAAAGGCGCGTTGAAGGGGCGCTACCGGTTGCGAGTCGGCAAATGGCGCGTCTTTTTCAGCCTCGATCAACCCGGCACTATCGTTGTGAGCGACATCGACAACCGCGGACAGGCTTACTGATCCTACTTCTCTCCCGTCCCCAGCACCGTCTCGAAGTGCGGCGCCTCCGTCTCGCGATATACCGCCGCCGTCTCCACATTGCGGAAGCCCGCGCCCTTCAAATACTTCTCGATCTCCAGCTCCGTGAACCCTTTCTATTGGTAGAGAAGAATCGCAGATGGCTCATACGTCGAATGTGAGCCATAAACATACACATCACCACAGTAGGTGATCTGGACCTTTTGAGGCTGGCTCTCCGCCAGCCACCTGTTCATCTCTGCCGTGAGCTTGTCAAGGTCAGATCCTCTAAACCATATCGTTTTCCACACACCGTCCTCCACTCCGATCGATTCCCGAGCAATGGCCACCAACAGTCTATCGCACCTATCTTTTTCCCCATCAACCCTCCATACCGGCTCAAACCGGCTTACAAACGGGATGAGCGGCCTGGCGTTCGTGGCGCAATATCAACCTACAGGTGGCGCTAGCTAGATGGGCGACTGCTTTCGTTCACCGGGGACGGGGCGAGCGGAACGACGGTTACGCCGCCGTCGAATGCGGCGAACGCCTTGAATCAAGGGACGGTTGGTATCTCCTTCGGCGACGAGGACGACAGCAACCTGCGGGGTGACAGCGGGCGACGAATCGGTAATTTCGGCATACAACCCGGAGGGTAGTAGGGTTCACTCTTGCCCGCGTCAAAAACGGTCGCCCTGGAATGGAAGGAGGCCTTGTCATACGGCCCACGGCGAGCGTGGATCGACCGCGACCTGCGCCAGCAGATTGCCAATGACCTTCTTAGTGTTGTCCGACGACAGCTCCGTTCGCAGCCAGTTGGTGAAAGCCTCTTCTGTTTCGAGCTTCAAGTCGCGATTCAGAACGGTTACGGGATAGAAGTCGATACCGTGGTCGATAGCAAAGAGATTGTAGGTATAGTGGTCCAAAGCGGGGACGACCAGATTAAACACATGACGGAATGAGCCGCGGACGGATTCGGTGAATACCGTGGCCTCGATCAGGTTCTTTGTCTTGGCGCCCAGGAGGGAGGCCTGTTCCCGCAAGATCGCAACCGGTGTACGCACCGCGGTGGGCGCAATATCTCCCCAAAAATCCGTCTGCGCAGCCATTCAAATCTCCTCAATCAGAATTCTACCGCGAACAGCAGCGGCAGGTGATCCGAGCCACTATCGCGATCGGGCCTGCCATCTTGCCGAACCAGAGACCGAGAACCGATCCTCTTGATGATGCTCACCTGAGCCGGGTCGAAGTACTCGGCCAATTCCGGCCGCAACAGGACCTGGTCGAAGATATTCCAGTAGTGGTTCACATGCTGCGCTGCGTTGTAATAATACGAGCCAGCAGTCTCGCTCGATGCGTCACCGAAATGGTTCCACATTGGATTATAGAAAAATCGATATTCGCGGCCTTGGACCGTTCGCGTCGTGCGAGAGGCTACGCGCCGTGACATCACCGAGCTCAGCCCTCCGGCAAGCCCCTCATCAAAAGGGTTCAAGTTGAAATCGCCGACTAAAATCGTCCTCCGATGACCCGCCACCTGCTCCTCGTTTTCGATGTTCTTTGCCAGTTCGGAGCACTCAACCGCCAAGCTGGCTGCGTTCCAATGCGGCTTACTGGGCAGGTGGGTGGCGGCAAGCAAGATTGGCATGCGTCTCGGCAAGGTCAACCTGCGTATGGAGACCCGCTCGTCGTGAAAACACTCCTCCAGAAACTCGCGGGGAAAACGAGTAAGGATAGCGAGCCGCCTTGACCGGGCTTCCGGAAAATGAAAGACTGGATCGTCGCGGTTGAGCGCCCGGAGCAGGGTGCCGGGAGTCATGATGCACTCGGCCAGTATGATCACATCGACCCTGTGTATCTCCGCCAACTCGGCAACCAAACCGGCGAGCGGTTTCCGATTGATGTTCCAGAACAGGAATTTCGTTACCGGCAAGACGTCAATCTATCACAATGCATTCTTACTTCTCCCCCGTCCCCAGCACCGTCTCGAAATGCGGCGCCTCCGTCTCGCGATACACCACCGCGGTCTCCACGTTCCGAAAGCCCGCGCCCTTCAAATATTTCTCGAGCTCCAGCTCCGTGAACCCCAGCCACAAGTCGGCGTACATCTCGCGCGCTTCCTCAAAATGGTGGCGATTCAAATCCAGCACCGCGATCCGCCCTCCGGGCTTGACGATCCGGTACGCCTCCGCGATGGCCCGCTCGGGATGCGCCGCGTGATGCAGCGCCTGGCTCAGGAACGCCAGGTCCACGGTGGCGGCGCGGATCGGCACGTCCTCCAGGTCGCCCAGGCGGTACTCCAGGTTCGCGATGGCGTGCTTCTTCGCCAGCTCCGCGCCGAACTCCACCATCTTCTCCGAATTGTCGATCGCGATCACTTTCTTGGCCCGCTGCGCCATCAACTGCGCGATGGTCCCCTCGCCCGCGCCCAGGTCTGCGATCACCATCGGCGGCATCAGCTTCAACAGCGCTTCCGCTACCCCTTTCCACGACCGCCCCGGCACATACTGCCGTCCGAACTTGCCCGCCAGCTCGTCGAAGTAGCGCCGCATCTTGTCCTGCCGCTTGCGCAGGACGAGCCGCAGCGCCTCGCGGTCGTGCTCCGCTTCGGGCACCTCGTGGATCGCCTGGCGCAGCAGCCGCATCAGCTCCGCCGGGGCCTTCAACCGGTAGAACGCGTTCTTTCCCGTGCGCCGGTCGTCCACCAGCCCGGCCTGTTTCAGTTGCGCGAGGTGCGTCGAAATCTGGCTCTGCCCCTTGGCCAGGATCTCCTGCAGCTCCGCCACCGACAGTTCTTCGTGCTCCAGCAGCAGCAACAGCCGCAGCCGGTTCGGGTCCGCCGCCAGCCGCAGCGATTTCAGGATTGACGCCATACGTCGAATTCGCTAATATCAATCTATCAAGATTTGTTGATGCGAGCTAGGCTTTAATTGATGAGAGGAAGAGAAAAATCATGGGCACCGCAACGCTGAACCAAACCACCACCGATTTCAAGGTCGCCGACCTGACGCTCGCCGAATGGGGCCGCAAGGAAATCTCCATCGCCGAATACGAAATGCCCGGCCTCATGGCCATCCGGCGCAAGTACGCCGCGGAAAAACCGCTGGCCGGCGTGCGCGTCACCGGCTCGCTCCACATGACCATCCAGACCGCCGTCCTCATCGAGACGCTGGCCGANNCCTCGGCGCCTCCGTCCGCTGGGCGAGCTGCAACATCTTCTCCACCCAGGACCACGCCGCCGCCGCCATCGCCGCCTCCGGAGTGCCGGTCTTCGCCTGGAAGGGCGAGTCGCTCGAAGATTACTGGTGGTCGACCTGGCAGGCGCTCAGCCACCCCGGCGGACAGGGCCCGCAGCTCATCGTCGATGACGGCGGCGATGCCACGCTCCTCATCCACAAAGGCTACGAGCTGGAAGAGGGCAGCGATTGGGTCAACAGCCCGTCCGCCAGCCACGAAGAGGAGGTCATCAAGGACCTGCTCAAGCAGATCCACTCCGAGAACCCCCGCCGCTGGCACGATGTGGTGAAGGATTGGCGCGGCGTCTCCGAGGAGACTACCACCGGCGTGCATCGCCTCTACAAGATGCAGGAAGCCGGCAAGCTGCTGGTCCCCGCCATCAACGTCAACGACTCGGTGACGAAATCCAAGTTCGACAATCTCTACGGCTGCCGCGAATCGCTGGCCGACGGCATCAAGCGCGCCACCGATGTGATGGTGGCCGGCAAGGTCGCGGTGGTCTGCGGCTACGGCGACGTCGGCAAGGGGTCGTCGCACTCCCTCCGCGGCATGGGCGCGCGCGTGGTGGTCACCGAAATCGACCCCATCAACGCGCTCCAGGCCGCCATGGAGGGATTCGAGGTGACCACCATCGAGGACACGCTGGGCCGCGGCGATATCTACGTCACCTGCACGGGCAACTGCGAAATCGTCACCCTCGAGCACATGCGCAAGATGAAGGACCAGGCCATCGTCTGCAACATCGGCCACTTCGACAACGAGATCCAGATGGACCGCCTCAACGGCTCCGATGCCCGCAAGACCAACATCAAGCCGCAGGTGGATATGTACACCTTCCCCGAGGGCCACAGCATTTTCGTCCTCGCCGAAGGCCGGCTGGTGAATCTCGGCTGCGCCACCGGCCATCCCAGCTTCGTCATGAGCAACAGCTTCTCCAACCAGACGCTGGCCCAGCTCGATCTCTGGAAGAACCGCGGCACATATAAGGTTGGCGTCTACACGCTGCCCAAGCGGCTGGACGAGGAGGTGGCGCGGCTGCACCTCGAGAAGATCGGCGTCAAGCTCACGACCCTCAGCCCTAAGCAGGCCGAATACCTCGGCGTGGCCGTCGAAGGCCCGTACAAGCCCGATCACTATCGCTACTAGGTGGGGCAGGCGCTTTCGCCTGCCAACTTGCGTGTTACATTGAATTGAAAAACCCCAGGAGGCTAAACTTGGCAGAAACTCAAAGACACCTGTTCACCTCGGAGTCCGTAACCGAAGGCCATCCGGACAAGATCGCGGACCAGATCTCCGACGCCGTACTCGACGCAGTGTTGGCGGACGACCCCACCGGGCGCGTGGCGTGCGAAGTGCTCGTCACAACCGGCACGTGCATCGTGGCCGGTGAGATCACCACCAAGACCTACGTGGACGTGCAGCGCATCGCCCGCGGCACCATCGAGTACGTCGGCTACAACGACGCCAGTTACGGATTCGACTGCCACACCTGCGGGGTGCACAACCTGATCCAGTCGCAATCGCCCGACATTTCCATGGGCGTCGATACCGGCGGCGCCGGCGACCAGGGCCTCATGTTCGGTTACGCCTGCGACGAGACGCCCGAGCTGATGCCGCTGCCCATCATGATGGCCCACAAGCTGGTGCGCCGGCTTTCCGAGGTGCGGCGCCAGGGTGCTCTCGGCTTCCTGCGTCCCGATGGCAAGAGCCAGGTCAGCGTGGAGTATGTTGGCAATACGCCCACGCGCATCGAGGCCGTGGTCATCTCCACGCAGCACAGCCCCGAGGTCTCCACCGAAGAGCTGCGCCGCGAAGTCAAGAAGCACATCATCGACCCGGTGGTCCCCTCCGGCATGGTCGATTCGCAGACCAAGTATCACATCAACCCCACCGGCCGCTTCGTGGTCGGCGGACCGCACGGCGATACCGGCCTCACCGGCCGCAAGATCATCGTCGATACCTACGGCGGCATGGGCCGTCACGGCGGCGGCGCGTTCTCCGGCAAGGACCCCACCAAGGTCGATCGCTCCGCCTGCTACATGGCGCGCTACATCGCCAAGAACATCGTCGCGGCGAAGCTCGCCAGCCGTTGCGAAGTGCAGCTTGCCTATGCCATCGGGGTCGCCGACCCCGTGTCCGTGCGCGTCGACACCTTCGGCACCGGCGTCATTCCCGACGACCGTTTCACCGACCTGGTCCGCGAGACCTTCGTGCTCACTCCTCGCGGCATCATCGACCACCTGAAGCTGCGCCGTCCGATCTATCGCAAGACCGCGGCGTTCGGCCACTTCGGCCG
>OMOG01000105.1 GCA_900290305.1 Candidatus Sulfopaludibacter sp. SbA4 | reverse complement strand
TTCTCTTCCGATTGCTCTTCCCGAAGGTGGGGAGTGGCTGGTGCGAATCATTGGCTCGAAGAATCGTCTCGTGTATGGGGTGTACCGCCGCCACATGAAAACGATTGGCTATCTCGGCCAGATCGACAGGCTCTTTGGGGCGCCGGCGACAACGCGCAGTTGGAACACAATACTCTCAGTGCTACGGATTCTGAAATCCCACGAGCCCGGCAAGTAGACCGCCTGAGCTGGGAACGTGGATAGGCAATGATAGACGCCGAGGGTTTACCGGAAACCGCGCAGTCGATTGCCGGAGGCACGTGTAGCGAAAAGGACCCTTTGCGAAACACGGCGGGGGCTTTACTCGTAAGGGCTGTCCACCTCGGCAAAGCTTCCGGGCGTTACCACGTTCACCGCCGCAACGACTTGCGAGACATGTGGTCTGACGAAAGTCCATCGCCCCAGACCCAGCACTACGATGGCAATCTTGCGTTCTTTGAAGATTCTGCACATAGCCAGGCGCGGGCCTCTGTGACCATATGCCGATCAATCGGAAAGCGGTTCAGACCGAACTTTTCCCGGGTTAAGCCCGGTGAGTAAACCACTGCCGACTTACTCACATGACGCGCATTAGCAGGCTGCTGAAAAATGCCGCTTTGAATCACTTGGCCAACGTAGAATCAACAACTTGCAGAGGCAATTTGGACCGACAGGGCCTTTTTCCGGAACCTGTCGGGATTGCCTCTTGCCGATTGTCGATAGTCGAGGTATCATTGTCGATAGTCGAGGCATCGACAATATGCCCAAACCATCGGATTTGTTGCAAGGAACACTCGATCTTTTGATTCTGAGGACCATCGCCCGTAAGCCCCTTCATGGTTGGGGTATAGCGAAGCGGATACAAACACTCTCGGGCGACACCCTGTCAGTGGGCCAAGGCTCCCTGTACCCGGCACTGCACCGGCTCGAAAATCAAGGCTGGATTTGCGCGGACTGGGAGGAGTCGGATCTCGGACGGCCTGCCAAGGTCTATTCTGTAACTCCGGAGGGCCGGAAACAACTGGAGCGCGAACTCAAAAGCTGGAACCGCCTCTCTTCCGCCGTCCACCTTCTCATCCAAAATGCCTGATGCGGAATATTAATATGCGGACTATTCGAATCATCAAACGACGTGTTCATTCATTGCTGCATCGTTCCCATGCCGACGCGGACCTTCAGCGCGAGATTGAGATTCATATCCAGCAACTCACGAACGAGGCTATAGCTGCGGGTATGACTGAGGCCGAAGCTCGGGCCATGGCTTTGCGGGAATTTGGACCGATAGGCCAAATCCAAGAAAAGTGCCGCGACACTCGCCGCGTGAGCTGGATTCAGGATTTCGTCCAGGACTTACGCTACGGCATTCGTATGTTGCGACAGTCGCCTGCCTTCACCGCCATCGCCGTAATCACTCTCGCCTTGGGCATCGGCGCCAACACCGCGATTTTCAGCCTGGTCGATGCAGTGCTTTTGCGATCGCTTCCGTATCGGGATCCCAATCAACTCGTCCTGATGTTCCATGTCCCGCTGGATCGGCCAGACGCGCTGTCAGCCCTTTCCTACAGGGACTTCACCGAGTGCCGCGCCCAGAACGGCGCGTTTAGCCAGATGGCGGGAAATGCATTTCACGATCTCACATTGACCGGGGCAGGCGAGCCAACCATTGTGAACACCGCGGACGTGACGCCGGAAATATTTCCTCTGCTGAACGCAAAGCCGCTGCTGGGCCGCACGCTGTTGCCCGAGGATGGCAAGCCAGGCGCGGCGGCCGTGGCTGTTCTGAGCGAAAATCTGTGGCGCAGCCGCTTCGGCTCCAATCCGGGCCTTATTGGCCAATCGATCGCTCTGGACATGCGTTCGTTTACCGTAGTCGGAATCCTGCCGGCAAGCTTTGGCTATCCTGAGTTCGCTCCCCATCAGGACGTGTGGATTTCTGTCCTGCAGGACCCGCTGTTCGGGCCTTTGACGTCGAAGCCGGGCGTGCGTGTGATGGGTGTGATCGGCCGGCTCAAGCCAGGCGTTTCCCTGGCGAAAGCTCAGGCCGAGATGAACACCCTGGGCGCCCGGCTCGCGAAGGAGTTTCCCGCGGAAGATTCCGGCTTGACGTTCCGGATTCGGCCCTATCGGCAGGTGGTGGTCGGGAACTTGAAACCCGCGCTGCTGATTCTGCTGAGCGCGGTTGGCCTGCTCCTGTTAATCGCCTGTGCCAATATCGCGAACCTGCTTCTGTCCAAGGCCACTTCTCGCGGGAGAGAAATGGCTGTGCGCATGGCGCTGGGGGCGTCGCGCGCCCGCATTGTCTGGCAATTGCTGACCGAGAGCGCTCTGCTAGGGTTGCTCGGCGGAGTTGCGGGTGTGCTTCTTGCGGTGTGGGCTGTCTCGGGTCTCCAGCCTTTTTTGCCGTCCGAAGTGGTCCAGATCGGTTCGATTCATGTTGGAGGCCCGGTCCTGGTGTTCGCGCTGTTGTTGTCTCTTGCTGCCGCGCTGGCGTTTGGACTGGCACCCGCGCTCCTCGCAACCCCGTCCAACTTGCAGACGAACCTCAAAGAGGGCGGCGAGCGTACTGGCCAGCGTGGCGGCCGGCATGTGCGAAGTTTCCTGGCGATCGCGGAAATATCGCTGGCCATGGTGCTCCTGGTTGCGGGCGGCCTCCTGATCCGCAGTTTTGCGCTGGTCACGTCGGTCAATCCTGGCTTCGATCCGAACAACGTCACAGAAGGCGAGGTTTCGCTTCCGCAATTTCAATACTCGACGCCGCAGCAATGGACGGCTTTCTCCAAGGAATTGCTGGCGCGCCTCCATGCGCAGCCTGGTTTGCAGGATTCCGCTCTGGCCGCTCCGCTGCCTATGGACCGCCAAGGCCAACCCTCCTTCGCGTTCAGCATCGTAGGAAATCCCCCGCTTCCTCCCGGCAATACCACTACCGCCGATTGGGCCACGGTGAGTCCCGGGTATTTTCACGTGATGCGAATTCCGCTGCTGCGGGGCCGCTTTTTCTCCGAGCAGGATTCGCCGTCCAATCCCAACGCAGCGATCATCAGCGAAACGCTGGCACGGCGTTATTTCGTGAACCAGGACCCGATCGGAAGGCAAATGCGATTTGGATTTCCGCCAAACGGCAATGTGGCGCGCGAGATCGTAGGCGTCGTGGGCGAGGTGCGGGACGTGGCGCTTAGCCAAAAACCCGGGCCAATGATGTATGTACCCTTCGCTCAATCGCCTCTTTATGGAGGGGAGGTCGTTGTAAGAAGTTCGTTGAGCGCATCGAGCGTGGCCGCCGCCATTCGCCAGGCGGTTCACTCCATTGACAAGGACCTCCCCGTGACGGATGTCAGATCCTTCCGGGACGCGCTCGGCCAATCCATCTCGCGGGAACGATTTCGCACGTTCCTCCTGGGCTCGTTCAGCGCGATTGCTCTGGCGCTCGCCGCAGTCGGAGTTTTTGGCGTGATTTCGTACTCGGCCTCGCAACGCACGCATGAAATCGGAATTCGCATGGCCCTCGGGGCGCAGCGGCGCGACGTCTTGCATCTGATTTTGGGACAAGGAGCGAAGCTTGCCCTGCTGGGCTTGGGCATTGGCGTCGTCTTAGCGTTTCTGCTCACGCGGTTCATCGCGAGCCTGCTTTATAGCGTCTCCGCGACGGATCCGCTGACATTTGGCGCCGTGGCCATCGTTCTGCTCGGCGTCGCGGTGACTGCCTGTTATATCCCCGCTCGCCGTGCCACGCGAGTGGATCCGATGGTCGCTCTGAGATACCAATAATTCGTCCGTGCGTCGGAATTCGACGAGCTACTGTTGGTTGGCCAACTCGGAACTTGGCTCGAAGCCGGTAGCTCCCGCCGGCCTGACTGCCGATTCTGCCGGCAATCCTTCGCGCGTCGCGCGTGCCCGGTCGAGGTTGGAGTTGACCGCCTTGCCCAGCACACCCGCTCCGGCGCATACGCTGCGTCGCGACCTGTTCCCGAATGCCGGGCCTGGTCGACCGCCTCTACTCCCCGCCGCAATTGGGCAAGAGTACAGTAGGAAAGAGGGCGTGAAGGCCCTGCGGCGCGGGAGACCATGCTGGGACTGAACCAACCTCTGCTGATCAATATCCTCGGGCATGCGGCCGGCGCGCTGATCTTCGCCATCTTCCTGGTTCTTCTCTACAGCGGGCGGGGGTGGTCCGGAATGCGCGGCCGATACCTGTCGGGACTGGCTGCGGGTCTCTCCCTGGTCTGGAACCTGGGATCACTGGTAGTTCTGGCGTGGCCCGCTTTGCCGGCGCCGGTGATGGACCTGGTAGTGGCCATCAGTTTCTCGGTGCTGAGCCTTCTGCCCGCGGTCCTGCTGCATGTGTCCCTCGAGGATCGTTGGCCCGCGCTGGTGGCCACCGGCTATCTGCTAAGCGCGGTGGCGGTGGTCATGCATTTTTGGGAGATTCGCGGCAACCGGGCGGCCCTCCACTACACGGCGCTTCTGGTGATCACCATCGGTTTCCTGATCTTGACCGTGGTCGCGGTGGGCGGCGCGGCTCTTCGCAAGCGGCCCGGGGGAATGCGAATCCTGGCATCCATGTGCCTGGCCCTGTTTGCCATGTCGTTCGTCCATTTCGGCAAGGGACACGCGCGCCAGGTGTGGTCGAGCGAGCTGGTGGTGCACCACGCGGGCATTCCGCTGGCCATCTTCGTGCTGTTGCAGGACTATCGCTTTGTCCTGCTGGACGCGTTCGTGCGCTTCCTGGCGAACGCGCTGCTGGCTGCGATCTTGACCGCCGTGGTGATCGCGGCGGCGTTCCGCCTGGTGCTGGTGGAGCGGGTGGCGCAGGAGCCCCTTCACGAGGCCCTGCTGCTGATCAGCGTCTGCCTGTTCCTGGTATTCTTCGCGTGGCTGCGCAACCGCGTCCAGGCATGGCTCACGGTCGCGATCTTCCGCCGCGGCACCGTCGCGGACCTGGCGAGGCAGGTGAAGGACTGGCCCGCATTTTCCAGCGAGGAGCAGTACATCGACTGGGCGGCCTCGCTGATTGCGGCGGCCGTGAAGACCAAAGATTACGCAGTCGTGGACCAGGCCAGCCTGAAAACCGCGGCCAACCTGCGTGTCCCGGTTCTGGCCAACTCACTTCCGGCGTCGCCCTCGCTGGAGAAGTGGAGTTGGACCGAAGTGGTGATGCCCGTGCGGTGCGGTCCCGGCGACCTGAAGCTGATCCTGCTGGGACGGCGCCAAGGCGGGCAGCGCTACCTGAGCGAGGATCTGGTTTCGCTGGGAAGAGCCGGAATGGAGATCGCCGAGCGCGTGGATTCGCTGCGCCGCCAGGAGATGAACCGCCTTGTCACCCAGGCCGAGTTGCGCGCGCTGCAATCGCAGATCAATCCGCACTTCCTGTTCAACGCGCTCAATACGCTTTACGGAACCATCCCTCGGGAGGCCGCCGGGGCGCGGCGCATCGTGCTCAACCTGGCGGAACTCTTCCGCTACTCCCTGCAATCGGACAAGATTTTTGTGCCGCTGGCGCAGGAGATCGAGATCGTCCGCGCGTACCTGGAGGTGGAGCAGCTCAGGCTCGGCGACCGGTTGAAGGTGGAGATTCACGTGGATCAGCAGGCGCTCGAAGTGCCGGTGCCCGCATTGTCGGTGCAGCCCCTGGTGGAGAACGCGATCAAGCACGGCGTGGCGCTCAGCGCGGAGCCGGGATACGTGCGCGTGCAGGGCGAGCTGCGCGGTGAGGGTCTACGGATTTTGGTCGAGAACAGCGGCAGCGGGAACGCAGTGGAGGCGGGCGGGACGGGCACGGGATTGCAGAATGTGCGGCGACGCCTCGAGATCTGCTACGGACCGTCCGCGGTCCTGCGGTTCACGCCGGATCGGGAGAAGACGGCGGTCGAGATTTCGATCCCGCTGGTCGCGGTGGCGGACAAACACTAAATACGCTTACCGCTCACAGACCGGTTTCCGCGGATGAAGAAGCGCAGCGGCAGGTCGGCGCACTGAGTGATGCCGATCCGCGGGCTGACCGCGATATCCACCGCGTGGGGTTCGGCGGGCTCCCGCACCACCAGGCTGCCGCGCGTCACATCGGCATCGTTTTGCAAACGGGTGATCCCCAGCGCCAGCGTCAGCTTTCCCGGACCGGAAGCCAGGTCTTCGGGTTTGCGCGCGGCCGGACGGCGGCGCCGCATGATCTCGATCCCGGCCACCGGCTCCAGCGCGCGGATCAGCACGCATCCCGGTTGGCCTTCCGGTTCGCAGACCAGGTTGAGGCATTCATACATCCCGTAAACGAAGTAAACATAGGCGTGGCCCGGAGGACCGAAGATGACCCGCGTACGGTCGGTGATGCCGCGCGCCGAGTGCGCGGCCAGGTCATCGCCGCCCAGGTAGGCTTCGGTTTCGACGATGATCCCGGCGGCCGGGCCATGCACCACCACCTTTCCCAGAAGGGCGCGGGCCACTTCGATGGTAGGGCGATTGTAGAAGCTGCGCCGGAGAATGGGTCCGAATCGCGGCATAGATTATGCTGGGACCACTGTACAATGAAAGGCGCGCATGCGATTGTTCATTGGCCTGGACCTTCCGGCCGGGGTGATCGGCAACCTGGAAGCGTTGTTGGACCAACTCCGTCCCACGGCGCGGATTCAATGGAGCCCTCCGGCCAACCTGCACATCACCACGAAATTTATCGGCGAGTGGCCCGAGACGCGGGTCGATGAGTTGAAGAGCGCGCTCCGCACGGTGCCGTCGCGCCCGGCGCTCGGCGTGCACATCCGCCAGTTGGGGTTCTTTCCGAATCCGCACTCGCCCCGCATCTTCTGGTGCGGCATCGAAGCGCCGGGCCTGGACGCCTTGGCCGCCGACACGGACCGCGCCACGGGGACGCTCGGCATCGCCGGCGAGAAGCGCGAGTTCTCCCCGCACCTGACGCTGGCGCGCATCAAGGAGAAACTGGACCTCCAGCCGCTGCGCGAGAAGATCGCGGGGCTGCCATCCCTCGATTTCGGACGATTTGAGGCGCGCAGCTTTTTTCTGTATCAAAGCCAATTGCGCCCCACCGGTTCCGTGTACACTAAACTTGCGGAGTTTCCGCTCTTCCAGTGATGATTGCGCTTCTTGTCCTGCCTGTCGCCTACCTGCTCGGCGCGATTCCCTTCGGATACCTCTTGGTGAAATGGAAAACCGGCGTCGACGTACGCGCCGCCGGCAGCGGCAACATCGGCGCGACCAATGTTCTGCGGACTACGGGCCGGGTCGCGGGCGTGGTGACGCTGCTGCTCGACATCGCCAAAGGCTACCTGGCGGTCTGGCTGGCCGGGCGGCTCACGGAGCAGAGCCCGTTCTGGATGAGCGCCGCCGCGTTGGCCGTCATGGCGGGACACGCCTACCCGGTGTTTCTGAAGTTCCAGGGCGGGAAGGCGGTGGCCAGCTTCATCGGCGCGTTTTTGTGCCTGACGCCTGGGGCGATTGCCGCGGTACTGCCGGTGTTCGTCGTGACCGTAGCCTGGACGAAGCACATCTCGATGGGCTCGATTGTGGCGGCGGCTGCCTTTCCGCTGGGGGTGTGGCTGATCCTGAAACCGGACCTGACGGTGGTGGCAGCGGCAGTCATCGCCGCGGCGTTTATTATCTACAGGCATAGTAGTAATATCCAAAGGCTGCGATCGGGAACGGAACATCAGTTCAGTTTCGGAGCGCGCAAGAGGTGAAAACCCTGGCGGTTGTGGGGGCGGGGAGTTGGGGGACGGCCCTGGCAATCGTCCTGGCGCCGCGCTTTCCTACCGTACGGCTGTGGGTCTACGAGACCGACTTGGCCGCACGCATGCGGGAGAGCCGGGAGAATGACGTCTATCTCCCTGGATATCAACTACCTGGACATGTCACGGTAACCAGCGAGCTGG
>OMOG01000400.1:29446-61343 GCA_900290305.1 Candidatus Sulfopaludibacter sp. SbA4 | reverse complement strand
GCCTGCTTGCGCTCCCTGACCGGCGCGGCCACCCGCGCCCGGGGGACCTCCGGGACCCGGGCCACGACCGGCGCCTGCACCCGCCAGTGTGCCGCCGCCTCCACGGCCCGGGTACTTCAGAGCAACGTTGCTATCCGCGGTCATGTAGCTTCGGAACTGAACGCCGCCATTGACATTGCCCGTGCCCTTGGATTCAAACTTCAGCATGAAATCCGAAGGTTCACCGCCCTGCCAAATCAGGTAAATCGTGCCAGTCGGTTTCTCACACGTCGGCTCCACATAGATCGAGCCATCCTTGACGCCCCAGTATCTGGTGTCGCCGTCCCATCCGTTGAGGGTCTGGCCGTCGAACAGCGACAGCCACCCGTCGTTATCGGCATAATCGAATGGTTGTGCGCCGCGCCCGAAGCCGCCGCCGCGGCCCGGAGCTGCTGGTGTTGCGGGCGGCTGACCGGTCTGCGGAGCGGTCTGCTGCGACGGGGCGAGCTGCGCCAGCAGAACCAGCGCGGCCAGGCCGATGGCGATCATCCCAAACTTTGTTTGCTTCATGGATTTCCCTCAGTTGAGTTTCTTAAGCCAGATATTGCGTACAGAGACTTTCGTGGTGGCTTCAATCTCAATCCCGAAAAGCCCCGACTGATTGTTGCTGGAGTCCGGATCGTCATCGACCATCACGGCCATCAACTGACCGTTCACGATATGAATGAAGGTGCCGCCGCGCGCGATGACCGTATACTCGTTCCAGTCATTCATCTTGACGAGAGAGCCGAGCGTTGTACGGTCGCCGATGTTGCCCATCAGACGTTTGGCGGCCAAACCTGCTCCCTCGACGACTTGTCCGCGGTAGGCCATGATACCCATCGGAGTGTTCTCCGAATAGAACTGGCCGGAGTAAATCTGACTTGGCCAAAAATCGGCCTGCGGCCCTGTCATCATCCAGTTCAGATTCACCGGGCCGACGTTGGCGGTGACATTGGCCGGTATGGGCCGGAGCCAGGGAATACCAGTCTTGCTGCGATACTGGAAGCCGCTCCCGCCGCTGCCCTCGATCTTCATCTCGANNTTAAGCGTGAAATNNGGTAGACGATGTAGGTATTGCCGCTGGGGTTTTCCGGGGTGGACTCGCCGACGATGGCGCCTCCCTCCACGCGCCAGAACTTCGGGTTGCCGTCCCATCCCTCGAGGCTGACGCCGTCAAACAACGATACGTAGCCGCGGTGGTCGTTGAAGTTCATCGGCTCAGGCTCGGTGAAGCCGGTGCCTCCGTACGATCCGCCGGCGGCAACCAGCCACGCAAGCTGTTCGGTATCCAGTTTGTCCAGCGTCGCCTGGAATCTGGTGAAAGCATCGGCTCGCGCGTTGGCAAGCGCCAGTTCGGCGGCAGCGACGGCGTCGACCTTGGTCTGGATCGCCGCATCATTCCGCGGCGCAGCCAGGGCCGATGAGATCACGCCGGCGCGGGCTGCGTTCAAGGCTACGGATAGTGAAAGCAGTCCCGATGTCATCTCGGTGAGTCCGGCCGCTTGTTTCGCGGTGACATGGGGCATGCTGGTGCGGACGCCGCCCCGGCCACCACCGCCGCGACCTCCCTGTGCCCCCGCTCCGGCCAGCGCTGCAACCTGGCCCGAAGCCAGCCTGTTGGGAGAAGCCTGCAATCCTCGAAAGGCATCCGCGCGGGCGTTTGCCAATTCCCGTTCGGCAGCGCGGACGGCCTCCACCTTCGCCTTGATGGCGGCATCGTTTCGCGGCTGGGCGAGCGCCGCGGCGATCAGATCGGTGCGGGCCGCGGCCAGTCGCTGGGTCTGCGGCGCAAGGCCGGCATTCATTTCGGCCAGCGCAGCGTTCTGCGCCGGCGTGGCGCCCGGTATACCGCGGCCGCCGCGTCCTGGATTGGCGGTCTGCGATGCAGGGGGTGGGCCCTGGGCGAGCGCGAGAATTCCCACGACATTCAGAATCGCGAGGGTTGCGAGCGCGCGGCCCATGCTGGACCGCACTCCAGAGTCAGTGCCCGGTTGGGAGCCTGAAAGCATAGCGTGTTCCATCGGTCGTCCCCAGATAGAGCCGAAATCGCCGCGGCCAGAATTATATCATTTACCCCCGATCGGCGAATGTGGCCAAGGGATTTTCGGGGACCGCTCCCTAACGGTCGCGGCTCTATTGCGGTTGTGCCGATTTCAGCGTGGGTTACAGAGCCGGGCCCAGAGGGCACCCGTCAGGGAAGTTGGGTTAGAGCTTGAGCTCCCAGCCCTTGCGAAACGTGGGTTTGACCCACTTATTGGCGTCGCGGTTGTTGGTGATTTCGCCCCTGGCGTTATCCCAGAGCAGCTTGCCATCGTAGTGAGTGGCTACCGCGCCGAGCACGAGCCACTCGGTATACGGCCCGCCGATGCTGAAGTTGGAGCAGGCCGGCGCGCCGCCTTTGCAGGCGCGCACCCAGTCGCGGGCATGCGCGGAGCCGTTGTCGCCCGTACTGGCGCCCGGAGACCGCTGGAGGTACGCATTGGGCAGCTTGTACTCCGCCCAGCGCGAGCCGGGCAGAAGTCCCACGCCTTCGCCCCGTCCGCTGGTGCCCAGGCAGCCCTTCGACCCCACGAAAATGAGGTTGTATCCGCTGGAAGCGGGCTGACCGCCACGGCCGCCGCCGCCCGGAGCGCCACCGCCCGGTGCGCCACCGCGTCCGCCGGGATCGCCCGCCCGGCCGCCCGGAAATCCGCCGCGTCCCGCGGGTCCGACTTGCGGGCCCTGGCCGGGAATCTTGCGGGCCTCTTCGGCGGTCATGCCCGGGGGCAGGTAAGCGTCGCCCTGGATGCTGTCGCTCCAATAGACCGTCACCGGCGGCATGCTGCCGCGGGCGGCGAATTCATACTTGATCGCGTTCTTGACCGGATAGGTGAAGGGGCTGATGCCCTCTGCTTTGGTGCGCTCGACACTGATCAGAGAGTCGGGGCCAAGGCGCAGCCCCCAATTGGCGGGGCCGAGGATGTGCACTCCCCAATCGCCGAACAGGCCACTGCCGAAATCGAAGAAGCCGCGCCAGTTGAACGGCAGGTAGAAACCGAAGCCGCCCTCACCTCCGCCACCACCACCACGGGCGCCGCGTCCCGGCTGCGCGCCGGCGGCCACCTCCGCCGACATGGCGCCATCCGGACCGCGCCCGGGGCCTCGGCCCGCTCCGCCGCGGCCACCCATCATGGATGCCGCGTAGGCGCGGTACTCGTCGTCGCCCGTGGTGTACGGACGGAAAGCCGCTCCGCCGAGCCACAGGTCCCAATCCAGCGAGGTGGGAACGGGGGTCGGTGGAGGGATCTTCTGCATACCCTGCGGCCATCCCGGCCCGCCGTGCCAGGCATGGACCTCGCGCACGTCGCCGATTTCGCCCGACCACAAAATCTCGCAGGCTACGCGGGTGGCGTCGTGGGAGTAGCCCTGGTTTCCCATCTGGGTCGCGACCTTATATTTTTCGGCGGCCTGGGTGAGCAGCCGCGCCTCCCAAGGAGTCCGCGTCAACGGCTTCTCGACGTAGACGTGCTTGCCCGCCTGCATGCAGTGGAGCGCGCAGGTGGCGTGCATGTGATCGGCGGTGCCGATAACCACGGCATCGATCTGCTTTCCCTGGTGCTCGATCATCTGGCGGAAGTCGCGGTATTTTTCGGCCTTGGGCCAGCGGGCGAACCCCTGCGCGCCGCGCTCCCAATCGACGTCGGTAAGGGCGACCACGTTTTCCACGCCCGCCTCCGACGCGACCAGGTCGGCGAAGGGACGCCCGCCGGCGCCGATGCCGGCGATGTTGAGCTTCTCATTGGGCGATTTGTAGCCCAGCATCTTGAGCGACTGCGCGCTGCTGAAACCCCCCGGCGGGACGGCGCCCGCGAGAAGCGTACCGAAGAAGAAATAACGTCTGGATATTCCCTGCGACATCGGAACCCCTTTTGCAATCGACTCGCCCGGCTTCAGGCCAGCGCGTCCTTGCAGTACTGCAGACACTTGGCGATCTCTTTCATACTGTCGGATCCCTCGGGCGGCGTATACTCCAACTCGATTGTGCCCGGGAACCGGTACTTCTCTTTCTTCATGAGCTGGAGGACTTCCTTAATCGGCGTCTGTCCCTGTCCCCAAGGCATGTTCTGTCCTCCATTGGTCTCATACTTCCGGTCCTTCAGATGCATGCTGGTGATGCGGTCATGGTTCTTCTTCACGAAGGGGATCGGGTCGCTGCTGGTTCCGGCGGTGTAATGGCCGATATCCAGGTTGATCGCATTGTATTTTGACTGCGCCATGGCCTCATCCCAGAGCTGCGGGGTGGCCTGGGTGTGGGCGTGGTAGCCGACCATCATCTTTTCCTTGGCGGCGAACTCTCCGACCCGCTTGGTCAAGGCCGGGTCGCCAGGCAGTTCCATCGTGAGATGATTGCAGCCGAGCGCCTTGGCAACGTTGAAAGTGTACTGATACTCATCGTCGGACATGGCAAGGGTGAGGCCGAGCTTGAAGGCGTAAATGCTCACGCCGGCATCCTGGTACATCTTGCGGAGCGCTTTGAATTTGTCCATGGAAACCGAGAGCCGCCATTGCTTCATTTCTTCGGCAGCCTTCTGCTGGGCCGCCTGCTGCTCGGGGGTCAATGGAGCGCGGCCGCCACGGCCCGGCCCGCGGCCTTGACCTCCGCGTCCGGGTTCACCGCCGGGCGCAACCGGTGCGCGCCCCGCTCCGCCCCCTCCACCCCGTCCGGCCGGTGCCGGCGCCCCCGCGAAGGCCTCGGCGGGCGGATTCTGCAACTCGCAGGCGTTGATCCCGAGCTCAACCATGTCCTTGAGGAGCGACTCGGCGTCGCCCGGCATGCCATGGAAGCTGTACGGTACGATGACGCCGATTTGAACGCCGCCGAACTTGGAATCCGGCTTGCTCGCCGACAGCATCTTCGCAGCCGGGAGAGCCGCCAAGGCGATTCTGCCGACATCTCGTCTCGTATAGATCATGTGGAACTCCTCGGACCGTAGCGTCCCTGGCTTCTGATTCTATGTCTTGGCGGCGCACGTGGCAATCCCCGGTCCCCGTCATGGTGAGGTATCATGACCGGCGAGAGGCCGCTCAAGGACGTTTTGCAGTCGGGTAGTACGAACTGGGACGCCTGCTTTAACGAGGGATAGAGAGGGAGACTGGGATGATTAAGGCAGTAGCAGTAGCTGTCTGCGCAATCGCCATGGCCGGAACGAGCCTGGTTCGGGCGCAGCCGCAGGAGCAGACCGGCGCCGGGGCGCCCGGAGGGCGCGGAGCGGGAGGCCGGGGCGGCCGTGGAGGACGGGGTCCGAATTTTCCGCAGCAGACGCGCCAACTGGCCTCTGCCGAGGTCATTGCGAGGGGCAAAGCGGTGTTCGGCGTCAACTGCGCCGCCTGTCACGGCGCCGATCTTCGCGGCGGCGACCAGGGCGGCCCCAGCCTCCTTCGTTCGCTGGTCGCGTTAAGCGATCAGCATGGCGAGGAGTTCGGGCCTATCGTACGCGGATCGCGCCAGGACAAGGGCATGCCCGCGTTCAACCTGAATGACTCCGATATCACGGCGGTCGCCGAGTACGTTCACAGCGTGCTCGCGAAAGTGGGTTCGCAAGCCCGCCCGCCGGGGGCCGTCGATCCCGGGACGCTCAACGTGCTGGTCGGCAATGCGTCCTCCGGCGAGGCCTACTTCCAGGCAAAGTGCGCAAGCTGCCACTCGGTCAGCGGCGATCTGAAGGGCATCTCGTCGAAGTACGGCGATCCACGCACACTCCAGAATACGTGGGTTTCAGGCGGTGGTGGAGGTGGCCGCGGAGGCCGCGGCGAAAACATGAAACCTTCCACCGTCACCGTGACTCTCGCCAACGGACAAAAGCTGGAGGGCGTTCTCGTGCGCAAGGATGACTTCGTGGTGACCCTGACCCTCGCGGACGGCGCCCGCAAATCCATTGCACGCGACGGAAACGTGCCCAAAGTCGAAGTGCATGACCCGAACGAGGCGCACAAGAAGCTGGTCCCCAGCCTCACGGATGACGACATGCATAACGTTACAGCCTATCTGGCTACCGTTAAGTAACTCTCGAGGTTAGTTTATGAAACGCTTCTTCACGGTATATTCGCTGCTGGTCGCCCCAACTCTCCTCTTCGGCCAGGGCGCTCTTGACCCGTCCGAGATTCTCAAGCCGTTGTCCGATCAATGGACCACTTACTCCGGCGACTACAGCGGAAAGCGCTACAGCGCGCTCCAACAGATCAATCAGTCCACCGTCAAGAACCTGAGCCTCTCCTGGCTCACGCGGCTCACCACAGGGTGTGGTCCCACAGGCGCCGACAACGCGGGCGGCGGCGGTTTCGCCGGCCGTGGTGGAGGAGGCGCGCCGGCCCCGATCATCGTCGGAGGACTCGGCAAGGGCGACCTCAACACCTGCGGCGGCGGCCGTCTGGGCGGCGGCATCCTGATGGTGGATGGCGTCATCTACATGTCCGCGCCCGACAACGCCTGGGCCGTTGACGCGCGCGACGGCACGCTCCTGTGGCATTACTACTGGAAGACCCGCGGCGGCACGCATACCGGCAACCGCGGGATGGGGATGTGGCGCAACAACCTGTACCTCGAGGTCCACGACGACTATGTGATCAGCCTCGACGCTAAAACCGGCAAGGAAAAATGGAAGAAGGAGATTTCCAGCTTCGAGCAGCAGTACTTCTCCTCCATGTCGCCGATCGTGATCGGCAATCACGTCCTGGTGGGCACCGGGAATGACATGGATGCCCCGGGCTTCCTTCAGTCGCTCGATCCGGAAACCGGCGAGCGCCAGTGGATCTTGTACACGGTCCCGATGACTGCCGACGATCCCGCCGTCAAGACGTGGGCCAGCCTGGATGCCGCGCGTCACGGCGGCGCCCAAGTCTGGATTCCGGGGGCTTACGATCCCGAAACCCATCTTTACATGTTCGGCACCGGCAACCCCACGCCGGCCTATACCACCGGCCGCGGCGAGGGCGACAACCTGTACACCTGCTCGCTGGTAGCGGTCAACGTGGACACGGGCAAAATGGCCTGGTATTACCAGACGTCGCCGCACGACACTCACGACTGGGATTCCACACAAACGCCGATTCTTGCCGACGCCCCGTTCAACGGCCGCACGCGCAAGATCGTCATGACGGCGGAGCGCAACGGCTACTTCTTTGTTCTCGACCGGGTCACTGGCGAGCACCTGGTGACCGGCAAGTTCGGCCTGTACAACAACTGGGCCTTGGGCCTCGACGAGAAAGGACGGCCGAAGCGCAACCCCGGCAAGGACGCCACCATCCCGGGTTCCCTGGTCAACGCCGACGTCACCAACTACCCGCCGCCCTCCTTCTCGCCGGAGACCCGACTCTTCTACGTGCCGGAGCGGAACGCGCTGCGAATCAGTTACCTGATCGACCCCGACCCGCGCGGCTCGATGGGGCTGGGGGGCACGATGGGTGGAGGGGGCGTCTCGTACGGCTCGTACATCGATGCCATTGATTACCGGACGGGCGAGGTGGTCTGGCGGCATGAAAACGAGGGCAGCGCCGGGCTGTTGTCCACCGCCGGCGGGCTGCTATTCAGCGGCGATGGACAAAATCTAGTTGCGTACGAGGCCGCTACCGGAAAGCCGCTGTGGCATTCCCGCATTGGAGCGACTGGCAACGCGCCCGAAACGTACCTGCTGGATGGCAAGCAGTATGTCCTGGCCACCGGCGGAGATCAGTTGTTCGCGTTTGTCCTGAACCAGTGAGGGCTGAAGTAGAAGAGCGACGCGTCCGAACCGAAGACCCTACTGCAAATCGAGAGCCAGGCTCGCTTCAATACTGTTCACTTTGGGTTGCGAGAGCGCAGACGACGTCGGAAGGCGGGTTGCCAACCCGCCGCAGGTTGGCAACCTGCGCCACAGGTCGCGGCAAAGGGAACAGCATTAAGGCTAGCTTATAGCTAAGCTAACTACGTCGTTTCATAAGTACGCTAACGTGTTTTTCGGGGGCCGAGCGAGCGTCGACACGAGTGTCGACGCGGCACGCTGAGAGCGTGCGCCACGGTTGGATACGAGACTGTATTTACGAAATGGTGTACTAAGTACACCGCTTTCACAAGTTCGCAAGATACGTTGGCGTATTTATGAACGACTTACTAAGCTAGGCCGGGACCTTTGAAGAGCTTAACTCCGTTGTCAAACGTGATCGCGCGGAAGATCTCGGGCGATGTGAGACGTTGCAGCAGGCCCAGGGTCTCCCGGGCGACGTACTTGCCGGCCAGGCGGCTGGCCTCTGGATTGTTGCCCTGCGAAACGCCCGCGCCCTTGCCGTCCGCGCAACTGCAATCGCTGCCGAAGATCAATTTGCTCTTGTGGCGCGTGATGAATCCCCGGGAGAATCCGGTGTCGCGGGACAGCGCGTTATTTCCCGAATTCGCCGACATGTCCGCGTAGAGGTTGGGAAAATCGGAGAGCCAGCGGTCCGACAAGCCTCCCGGTTTGATGGGCCCGTCCGGATAGCCGCGGTCCGCCGGAACATCGGCGCTGATGTGGGCCCAGAACAGGTCGCCGTGTCCGATGAAGTTCGTCCGCGGGTAGGCGCGGAGGATCTTGTCGAACTGAGTGCAGCCCGTGTTGTAGGGGAGTTCTCCCTGGTAGTGCGGGAACGTCTGAATGTGCATCATGACGGGCACTTGAAGCTCGGCGGCGATATCATAGACGCGCCGCATCTCGGGCGAGTCCAGCGCCAGGTGGAACTTCAATTCGCCGATGCTGACCGCTCCCCGCTGGATTGCGTCGCGAAGGAGCTTATCCGCATCCGCATGGGACGGATCGGTCCCCACGGAGCGGACGAAGTGTCCGGGACGCCGCTCCATCTCGGCTTTGGCGCGGTCCTGCCCGGTCGCGGGAGTCAAAAGCACCGCCTTGGTGACGCCGCAGCCTTGAATGTGAGTGAAGCATGCGTCGGCGTCCGCGCGGAGGTGGAGGTGCGTGTCCAGGACCGGTCCGCCCCATGGCAGATCCGTCTGAGCCGCCAGACGCTCGGCCGCGGCGGCGGCCGGGAGAATCGATTTCAAAAACGTTCTTCGTTGCATGGCGTGGACCCCGAGCCGCTGTTAGCGGAACAGAATCGAACCGAAATCGCCCAGGAAATCGCGCCAGAGGAACCAGTAGTGCGATCCCGGGATCTCCTTGTAGGATGTCTTGAACCCGTGTTTTTCCAGCAGCGAGTGAAGGTTCATAGTGCCGTCGCGAGCCATGTCGGNNCCCCGCCGGCTTTCACCGCTTCCAGTTGCTTTTCGTAGGCCTCGTCGACAGTGCGCGGTCCGGAGCTGAACACGCCGATGTAGCCGAAGACGCCGGGATTGTTGTTGGTGGCCGTCAAGGTGTGGCCGCCGCCCATCGAGAGGCCGGCGATGGCGCGGTTGTCCTTATTTGCGATTACGCGGTAGGTCTTTTCCACGAACGGGATCACGTCCTTCACCAGGCTCTCGGGATAGGATCCCGCATAGGGCTGGGGCGGACGGGCCGCGGCGCCGCCGCGTCCTCCTGCGGCCGCTGCCTGAAGCGGAGGCGGAGCGGGGGCCTGAACAGATTGACGCGCGGGCGTGGGACCGTAAGCGTATCCCTGCGATACCGTCTGGGTTGCGTTGCCATTGGGCATGACTACGATCATCGGCTTGGCTTTGCCCGCGGCAATCAGGTTATCCAGGATCACGTTGGCGCGCCCCATCGTGATCCACGCGTCTTCATCGCCGCCGCCTCCGTGCAGAAGGTAGAGGACCGGATAACGGGTCTGGTTGGCCTCGTAGCCGGGAGGCGTGTAGACATACATGCGGCGGCGGTCCTGTTTCAGGGTGGGGGATGGGTACCAAACGGTATGAATGGTCCCGTGCGGGACGTCCTTGAAGTCCCATAGATCCGACTCGGGGCCGGAGATCATGAGGAGGTTGTCGATACGGGAGCCGTCGCGCTGGGTCTCACCGTTTCCCGGGTCGAGAGCTTTGACGCCGTCGACGAGATACCAGTAGCCCCACAACTGCGCGCCCAGCGGGCCCACGGTCACCGACCAGATTCCGTTGTCGTCCTTGGACATCTTGATATCGCGCGCTCCCTCCCAGCTTCCGTTCAAGGTAACCTCGTTCGCCTTGGGCGCCGACAAGCGGAACGTCACGGTTCGGTCGGCGTGGATTTCGGGGGAAACCGGACGGGGCGCTGCGGCGCCTCGCCCCGGGGCAGCCTGTTGAGGGTAGGCTGCGGGCAGCATCAGCATTGCCGCCGCAGTCATCGATAGAACGAATCGTTTCATGGTGTATACCTCGCTAGTTTTTGATGTTTTGATTCAGGAAATCGTAGGATTCCTAACGGAAAAGCAACTGCGTGAAGTCTCTCAGGTAGAGGCGCCAGTTGATCCAGTCATGTCCGCCTTCGGATTCGTGATACTCGTGGCGGATGTTGTGCGCCTTCAGCGTGTCCGAGAGGCGTTTGGGGCCGTCGCCCACGGTGCGGTCGTCCTTGCCGACGCCGATCCAGAAGAGCTTGACCTGTTTGTTGGTCTTCTCGGGATCGGCAAAGAAGGCGGCGTTGCGCTGCAGGAAATCGGAGTTCACGCCGGCGTTGACGCCTTCCTGGAGCCCCATGCTGAAGACGCCGATCCAGGCGAACTTGTCGAGATTGGAGGGCGCCGTGCGCAGCGTCTCCGCGCCACCCATGGAAAGCCCGGCGATGGCGCGATTCTCGCGGGTGGCCAGGACGCGGTAAGTGGACTCGACGTGAGGGATGATGCCGGTGAGCAGGTCGCTGACGAACGCGTCGTGCAGTTTGGAGATGGCGGCGATGCGCGCCGCGACCGCTTCCGGCGTGGCGGCGCCGCGGCCGCCTCCCATGGGATTGGACACGCCGGGCAGCGTGATGCTGCCATTGGGCATGACCACGATCATGGGCTTGATCTTTCCCGCCGCCAGCAGATTGTCCAGGATGAACCCTGCGCGGCCGATGGTGCTCCAGCCCGAATCTTCGTCGCCGCCGCCGTGTATGAGATAGAACACGGGATATTTCGCGCTGCCGCGTTCGTACCCCGGCGGGGTGTAGACGTGCATGCGGCGAGGTCCGCCCAGCGTCTTGGATTCGTACCAGACGGCGCGGACTTCGCCGTGGGGCACCGGCTGCACGTCCTCATAAGCAGCCTCCAGACCGGGCACCAGGAACATGCTGTCCAGGCTGGACACCCCCTGCTTGACCATCGGGTTCCTCGGATCGATGGTGCGCACGCCGTCCACGTTGAAGGAGTAGCTGTAGAAGTCCGGGATGAGCGGCCCGACGGTGAGGGACCAGATGCCGTCATCGTCCTTCTGCATCGGCCCGGCTGTGCCGCGGCCCTGCGTAACGAAATCGCCCGTCAGCGTCACCGCGCCGGCTTTGGGCGCATAGATCCGGAAGACCACGCGGTGGTCCGGCAGGACTTCCGTGGATTTCAGGTTGGGCCCGGCGCCGGGCGCCTGCGCGAAGGCCGCCGCGACGGATACCGTGGCAAGGATACAGCTTCGGAACATGCTTCCTCCTTATCGGAACAGCTTGGGTGCGAGATCGGCCAGCGAGTGCCGCCAGACCTTCCATTCGTGCACTCCGGGAAAGGCCGCGAACGTCACGTTGATCTTGTGGCTCTGAAAGTCTTCGAGCGCTTTCTTCTGAAAGGGCATGCGCGGGTCATCGGAGCCGCACGACATGTAGAACAGCTTGAGCTTCTTATTGGTCGCCGCCGGGTCCTTGTAAAAACCGGGTGAAACCTTCTCGATATCGAACTGGCCGTACCCGGTCGTGCCGCCCCCGCCTGTACCACCAAAGATGCCGGAGCTGAATTCGGCGATCCACGCGAATGTGTCCAGGCTGGCCAGTCCCACGTTGAGCGTGGTGCCGCCGCCGGCGGAAAGACCGGCGATCGCGCGGCTTTCGCGGTTCTCGATGGTGCGGTAGTGCCTGGCCACGAACGGGATGATCTCCTCGACGAGCTCGCGTTTGAGCAGCGGGTAGTTCGCTCCTCCTGCGCCGGTAGCGGGAACGGGCGGCGCGCCCGCGGCTGCCATCGCGCCGGGTGCGGGCGTACCGGGCACGTTGTTCGGCATCACGATCAGCATCGCCGCGGCCTTCTTCTGCGCGATCAGGTTGTCCAGGATCACGCCCGCGCGGCCGTCGCGGCTCCAGTCCTGCTCAGCGCCGCCGCCCCCGTGCCAGAGGTAGAGCACCGGGAAGCGCTTCGCGGGCTGGCTGTAGTAATCGGGCGGCACGTAGACGTACAGGCCGCGCTGGGTTTTGCCGACGCCGGACGCATAGGTGTGAATGTCGATCGAGCCGTGCGGCACCTCCTGCACCTGGTCAAATCGCGGCGGATCGCCCGGGACTTCCACCACGCTGGCATCGACCGACGCGCCAATCTTCGCCATTGGATTTGCCAGGTCGATGGTCTTCGCGTCATCAATGAGGAAGGAGTAGGTGTAGATCTCGGGCTCGACCGGACCGATCGTGACGCTCCACACACCGTCTTCGCCCTTGGTCATAAGATGCGATTGCGGGGCGCCTTCGCTGAATCGCAGGACGACCTCCGTGGCTTTGGGTGCGCTGATCCGGAAGGTGATGCGGTGATCGGGCAGCACCTCGGGAGAAACGATGCGGCGGGCGCCCGGCTGCGCCAAGGCCGCGGCCGCGAAAACAAGGGCCACTGCTACGGCCAACAGGAACGAACGTCTCAGATCGAACATGAGTCTCCTCAAGATCATTTCGGCCTCGCGGCAATACCGTCCGCCGATCGCGCCGGAGCGTGATTCCCGGCTTCCACCGGCAGCGCGAAGCTGTACAACGCCCCCGCAGACGAAACCGCGATGTACTGCCGTCCATCTACCGCGTAACTCATGGGCGACGATGCAATTTCGGCTCCCGCTCCGAAGTGCCACAATGGCTTACCGCTCCTCGCATCGAGCGCCAGAAAATTTCCTTCGCGCGATGCGACGAAGACCAAACCGCCAGCGGTGGCCAATACGCCCGCCGATAGCGAGTTTTGAGTCAACTGGAATTTCCATTGAACCTTCCCCGTTTCCGGATCAAAGGCCTCGACGCCCTGCACGTCACCCGGCCCGGCGCCAGGGAATCCGCCGCCGCTCCCGCGCCCCCAGAATTGGCGGCCGGCCTCATAGGGAGCCGGCCCGGAAGAATACCGCCCAGCACCGTCGTGATATGCGAAGTACATCCAGCCCGTCTGCGGGCTGTAGGATGGCGCCTGAAAATTGGACCCGCCGCCGAGGGCTGGAAAAACAGTGCTGCCCTCGGGGGTCGAGCGCCAGTCCGAAGTCGTGATGGGGCGGCCGGCGCTGTCCCAGTTGCTCACCCAACTGGTTCGTACGAAAGGAGCGGCGGAAAGGAACGCCCCGGTGATCCTGTCCAGAACGTAGAAGACGCCGTTGCGGTCGGCTTGCAGAAGGAGCTTGCGGCGCTCTCCCCTCCAGACACGATCGACGAGCAATACGTCCTCGGTGGCGTCCCAATCGTGCGTGTCGTTGGGAGTGAACTGGTAGTGCCACTTGCGCTGGCCCGTATCCGGATCGAGCGCGATGACCGAACAACTGAACAGGTTGTCGCCCTTACGCACATCGCCGTTTGTGTCCGGACCCGGATTGCCGACGGGCCAGTACAACGTATTCAGATCGGGGTCGTAAGTGCCGGTAAGCCATGTGGCCGCACTGCCGTGTTTCCAACTATCGCCTTCCCAAGTTCCGCTGCCAAACTCGCCGGGTCCCGGAATTGTGTACAGGCGCCAGAGACGCTTGCCGGTTCCCGCGTCGTAGGCGGCGATGAAGCCCCGGATGCCGTACTCACCGCCCGCCACACCGGTAATGATTTTGTCTTTGACCGCCAGCGGCGCGGAGGTAATGCTGTAACCCTCCATGGTGTTTGCCACCTGGGTCTCCCAGACGAGCGCGCCGCTGCGGGCATCCAGCGCTACCAGGGTTGCATCGAGCGTTCCGAAGTAGATCCGGTTTCCCAGGACCGCGACACCACGGTTCACCCGGTTGCTTTCATACGGGTTCACGACTTTTTGAGTTCGCTGATACTTCCAAATCTGGCGTCCCGTACGCGCATCCAACGCGAACACCTCTCCAGGCGGCCCGGTGGTGTACATCACTCCATCCGCGACGACAGGCACCGATTCCACAATACCGTCGCCGGGCATCGGCACGGTCCACTGAGCCTGAAGCCGGGCAACATTCGCCTGGTTGATTTGAGCCAGGGAAGAGAAGTGGCGCCCGCTGTAGTCGCCCCAATAAGTGAGCCAGTTCTGCGGTTCGGCCTCAGCTCCCCGGATGCGTTCGTAAGTCACACCGCCGGTGGAGCTCGGATTGGGCGGTTTGGACGGATCGAAGCCATGGAGAGTTTTCAAATACGCGACCAGGTCGAGAAGATCGTTGGCGGTGAGCCGCGACGCATAGTCATCGGGCATCAGTGACTTGGTCTCCAGCCGGATCTCCGCCAGATCAGACTTGTCCAGGAGGCGCAGTTTTCCGCTCAAATCGACCATCTGGAGTGAGAAGACGTCCTCATTGCGGCGGATTCCCCGATACTCCTTACCATCCAGCGTCCTCACCGTGATCGCAACTGCCCGAACCCCGGATCCTCGTCCTCCGCGGCCGCCCCGTCCGTTGCCGCGTCCTGGCCCCGGAGCGCCGCCCCTGCCTGCCCCCGCGCCCGGCTGGTTGGGATTGAGAATCGTGGCCCGGAGTTGCTCCGCGGGTAACGCGCCGGCGGCGGATAAATCAGGGCCGATCGGTGTTCCCAACCCGTTCACCTGATGGCAGTCCGTGCACTTTGCCTCGACTTCAAAAACGCGGCGCCCACGATCAGGGTTGCCGCTCACCATTTCCGTCAAACCCGGTGTGGCCAGACTGCGGATGTAGGAAACCACCTGCCAGATCTGATCGGTGCTGAACTGTCCGAAGGGCGGCATGGCCGTGCCTCGAATTCCGGCGCGGATATTCTGGAAAATCTCGCCGTCGGCATGTCCGTGCGCCAGAGCGCCGCCCAAGGCTGGAGCACGGTCGCTTCCGCGAGCTTCGCCTCCATGGCATCCCTGGCACGCCGCATCGTATATCTTGCGGCCGGCGTTGCTTGCCTCCGCATTGCCGGCGAAGGGATTCTTCTGCGCCTCGGGAACATCCTGCTGCGCCAACAGGTACGAGAAACAGCACAAGAGACCCGTGAGCAGCCGCGTGGAGCGGCATCCTGACGGTTCGCGCAACTTGATCGAAAGCCTCGTCACTAAAATAGCGTCCCTCAGTCCTGAATGCCGATTGAGCTTGGCACTTTTAGCGGCACATCACAAGCCTGCTACGGTAATCCGCGTCGCCCCCCGGGGATGTTCAGTGTTTTCATGCGCTTAAAGGATGGCGCCAATCAGGTAGCGCCGCGGTATGATACCTGCCAGGCAGGAATAGCGACCGGCAACCTACCAGGAATAGGCAGCCAAAACATGCGCCGGCCCCGGACTACGGTCGATGACCTCTGTGCCAATGACGATCTGGAGATTCTTCTTTTCCCACCGGGGTGGAACATGGCCGGTCAGTGACTCCATTTGACGTGCATCGGTCAGCAACCGTCCGGCGGCTTCGGTGCCGAACCCGTAGAGTCCCGCAACCACCACGACAATCTTTCCGGTACGGGGATTCAGGAAGCGCGAAATCAACGCGTAGTCCTGGGCGATAGACGGACGACCCTGTGCATCCTTCCTACCCAAGTCAATCTTCCAGTCGCTCTTGCCCGGATCCTGTTGGTCGGCAATCCAGTATGCCGTTCCGTCCTGGTGAAACCCGAAGCGCATGCCTTCCATCAGGCGAAGCGTCCAGGCATCGTTAAAGGCGCCGACGAGGACCACCGGGCCCTCCTGCAATTCGCCGAAACTTGCCAGCTCTTCGCGGCGAAGCTGGAAGGGCTGACCTTTGGACTGAATCAGACCGGTCAGTCGAGCGAGCGTGGCAACGTCATGCCATGCAATGCCGGAAGGACGGCTGATCAGTTGTTCAGGAGTCGCCAACGCGCCGGGGGGCAACGGCCCGCGAGCCACGCACAGGACCACGGGAGCGGACGGATTCAGAACGGGCGCCCAAAACTGGTCGAGCACATTCGACGGTCTTACCCATGGCCTGAACCAGGCCAGCGCCACCATCACGAGACCCACTGCGAGGATGCCAAAGGTCGGCAAGCCGAGCGGCAAGCTGAGCGGCAAGTCGAGCAACCGTGGTACAGAATGCCGGCGCAATCCGAGCCGCTTTGGCATGAGAGGGATCACGGCCGGCTCGCGGGGAACTTCGTTGGGAACAGGGGGCCCCGTCAAAAGATCCAGATGCTCATTGGACTTGGAGAAGCGAAACTCCGGGAGATACGAGCCGATGGGGAGGTCAATGCGAATCTCTGCCTCATGCCCCGATTCGTGATAGTACTGAGCGATTCGTTTTCGGATTTCACCCGCCGAAACCCGGACCACGGGATCCGTCGCAGGATCGTAATCGGGACTGCGGCCAAAGACCTCTATCCCCAAAGTCCGTTCCTTAAGATCGCTGGTTTGCCCCTGCAATGCACGTTCGACGACGTGGCGCAAAAGGTTCGGATAGCGCTTGCTGTTCCGAAATCCCGGGCTCTCCAGAATGCGTTCGAGTTGCTCGCGGATGGCGCGCTGATCCCCACCTGCCTCCGGGTGCATCAGTGTACCGTCCGACAGGGGACGATGGAAAATGGTCGAAGACACGGTCCCACCTCGCTGCGGCGATTATATAACATGGCAGCAGGAAAAAGGGGCCGCATATTCCCGAAGCGCTCCCTAACCCGGACGAACCGGGACCAAAGGAAACCGTGTCCTTGACGCGGAGGCGCAGAGCACGCGGAGGAAGACGCGGAGAGAAACCAAGAGAAAATCAAAACCTGAGATAACAGAGGAGGCGGAGAGCGCTGAGAAAGATCGTTCTCCGGGCTGCGGAAAGATCCTGCCAATTTCGGCGAGAATTTAACTCTGTAGGCATTCACTGTCGCGGCTCCGATCGGAGCCGGGCCCAGGGGACACCCCGTCAGCAAGCGGTCTTGCAATACGTTAGTGAACTTCTGAAACGGTGTACTAAGTCTGCAGAGTCTGGCGCTCGTCGCGGTCGGGATCGTTCTTGACCTAGCAGCGCGTATTGAAAATCATGGTCTCGCCGTCGGCCGCGGTGAATGCCGGCCAGTTGGGTAGCCCGCCGTGGTTCGGATTCCCGTTGCGGGCGAAATTGACGAAGGCATCGCTGACCTTCGCGGCAAGCTCGCGGGCTTCGGGTCCGCCTCCGGTCATGGTGGCGGCGGCATCCGTGTTGTAGAACGCGAAGGCGATGTCGCTGCAGTGGTAGGCGCGCGGCCGGCCGCCCAGTATGGGGGTCACCCACCCGAACCAGTACACGTACGCCGGCGCAGCATTCAGGGCGGCTTTGCGCCCGGCCTGGGCGACCAGGGCCGATCTCGGACTGAGGATGAACGCCAGAATCTCCACGGGCTTCACCGTCGGGTGCGCTTTTTTGTAAGCTTCGATGATGCGTCCGGCCTTATCGCCGTAGAAGCCGGCGACGCGCGTCTTGACCTCGTCGTCGCTCATGGATTCCAGCTTCTCGTCATAAGCGCTCACGCCCCATTCGTGGAAGGTGGAGCCGATCATCATGGGCACGTTTGCGGTGATGGCGGGCGCCCCCGGGTGGAAGGGATGGGTGGGCAGCACCTTGCCGTCGACCGTGGGGGACCACCCCGCCCGCGGCGCCATGATGTCCGACCGCAGGGGAGGCTTCGCGGGCGCGATTTTGCGCGGGGCCGCGAGTCCGGCTTCGACGATCCGTTGATAGGGCAGTTTCTGGAGCTGATCGATCTGCGAAGGACGAAGCCCGAGTTCCGCCAGCAGGGCCGCCGCCAGTTTGGCCGAATCCTCCGGCGTAGCCTGCAGCAGGCCCGAACCGCTTTGCACCACGGCCCGATGGAACAGGCCCTTGGCGGTCGGCATGGCCATCAGGGTACTGACTTTGGAGCCGCCGCCGGACTGGCCGAAGATGAGCACGTTGCCGGGATCGCCGCCGAAGTTGGAGATGTTGTCGCGGACCCATTCGAGAGCGGCCACCAGATCGAGCATGCCGGCGTTCGCCGAGCTCGCGAACTTCTGGCCATACTCGGCCAGGTTCAGGTAGCCCAACGGACCGAGGCGGTGATTGAGCGAGACCACCACCACGTCGCCGCGCCGGCTCAGGTTTTCGCCGTCGTACCCGGGCTGCTCCTGGCCCGACCCGGAGGTGAAGCCGCCGCCGTGGATCCACACCATCACGGGCCGTCTGCGGTGGTCGTTGGTCCCCGGAGTCCACAGGTTCACGCGCAGGCAGTCCTCGCCGGGAATGCCGTCGTCCCAGTGGAACATGAAGGCATTCTCGTCGTTGGCCCAACTGCCGCGAGGGCCCTGAGGGGACACCGGGCCGAAATACATGGAGCTGCGGACGCCGGCCCACGGAGCGGGTTTGGAGGGCGGGAGGAAGCGGGCGTTTCCTTCGGTGGTCGCCGCGTACGGGATCCCTTTGAACGTGTGGATTCCGTTCTTCGTGAAGCCACGGACTCTTCCAGCAGTGGTCTCGACGACCGCGTTGCCGTCCAAGGCGACGATCATGGGCCCGGTGGATGCCAGCGCGGAGTTGTTCTCCGAGGAGCAGCCGGTTTCGAGCAGGGCGTAGGCAGCCGTGCCTCCGGCCAGGGTAGCAGCACCCTTGAATAAGCTGCGCCGGTCAAAGCGCCTGGCATTTGGGTTATCCATAATGTTGTTTGGGTTGTCCATTTTGAGTTCTCCGGCCGTGTGAGTTCTCCGGCCGTGCGGGTTCAAAAGTAAATCTTGGCTCCGAGCTGAATGTTGCGCGGAGAGCGGACCGCGTTCAGCGCGCCGAACCCGAAACGGCCTCCGCCGCCGCCCAGGGCTGTCGGCAGGTTGGTGATCTGGCCCGCCGCGTTGAACGTGGGAGTATTGTTGAAGCCGGCGGCTTCGTAGTTATTGGAAACGGCGCCGCCCCACTGGGTATGGTTCCAGGCGTTGTACAGTTCCAGGCGCAACTGCAGGTAACGCTGTTCGTTGTGCCCCAACGGGTACTTCTTGAAGGCGGATATATTCCAGTTGTTGACTCCCGGACCGCGCATCGGACGAAGCGAGGAATCCATCCCGGTGCTCCCCACAGACGCCGGACCGAAGCAGGTCGTGTTGATGAACGCATACAGAGTCCGGGATCCCGGTGAGAGGTTAGGGTTGCACGTCAGCACCGGCCTGGGGGCCCAGTCGGCATTTCCCGTGATCTCCTGGTTGAGCGTGGTGCTGCCGACTCCCTGCACGTTGTAACTGCCAAGAGAAATCACGCTGTTGCCGCCCACGGCCACCGGCTCACCGGAGGAGAGGCTGGTGATCCCGGTGACCTGCCAGTTGTTCAGGATCCCGCGGCCGAGAGGATTGTCCAGAAACGTTCCCTTGCGCGCTCCAGCGGGCACGTCGTAGACATAGTTGACGACCAGTGTTTGCGTGCGGTCGAAAGTGAGCGGAGCATAGTCCGCCTTGCGGTGATCGAGCGGGTTGCCTATGAAGGAGTAGTCGGCGTCCGTTCCCAAGACCTTCGACCAGGTGTAGGCCACGCCGACCGTGAGGTTCTTGGCCGCGCGGCGGTTGGCCGAGACCTGTAGGGCATTATAGTTGGCGCTGGCTCCGAAGGTGGCGATGAAGCCGCCTCCCCCGAGGCCGGATTGCGCGACCGCCGCACCGCTGCCGGTGTAGCCCGCGTAGGGACGCAGGAAGTCGACCGGCAGCGCATTGTCTCCATTGAGCTTGCAGGTAGACAAAGTGGGGCACTTGGTCGGATCCTGGTTCTGCGCCAGCCATGCGGACCCGAAGGCCGGTTCGTTGAAGGGGGTTCGGGTCAGCTCATGGCGGTTCAGCATGCCCACGTAGCCCACATCCAACATGATTTGGCCGGGCAGTTGGCGCTGCACGCTGAGGTTGAAGTTGTAGACCGTGGGGATTTTGCCGTCGGGCGAGAGTCCGGCCACATTGAGCGGGAACAGGGTCCCGGCAGAGCTGGCGATCGTGCTCAGGTTGCCGTAGTAGATCTTGGGGGTGAGAAGCTCAGGAGGGTAGTTGATCTGGTTGAAGATCATGTTGCCCTGGAGCCTCTCGTAAAACACGCCGCCGCCCAGGCGCACCACCAGGTTGCCATTGGCCCCCAGGGGAGTCCACGCCAGGCCGAACCGCGGCCCGAACAGGACGCCTTGGCTGTCGACCATTCCCCGGCCGTTGGTGCTGGTGGCCGGGGTGACGATCCCGTTATAGACGTTGCCCGAATTCGGCACGATGGCGCCGATGAGGGCCGCCGGCCCGGTCTGTCCGGTTAACGGGTTCAGCGAGGATCGCACGCCGTTGACCAGGGCCGGCTGGTAGAGACTTACCTCCTGCTTCGGGTTAAAGGCTCCCGTCTGGAAACTGGAGATCTGATCGTGCTCTTCGTACCAAGGCTGGAGGATCGAGAACCGCATGCCGTAGTCCAGCGTCAGGTTGGACCGCACTTTCCAGTTATCCTGCGCATACCACTCGAAGGTGCGGTAATAGTAGTAGCCCTTGACGTACCCGTTGGACTGGTCGAATGTCTGGTAGTTTCCCAGCAGCATGTTGGAATAGTCCCAGCCGCTATCGCCCGGGTTCGAAGAGTCGGTGTTGAAATAGAGCCGGCCATTGTTAACTTCAGTGGCGGTCTGGCGCTTGGTGCTGCTCTCGAAATAGACTCCGGCCTTCATGGTGTGGGTGGCAAAAACCTTGGCGACGTTGTCCGTGATGTTCTGGGTGGGGTTCTCGTTGTCGTACGGCATTCCGCCAATGAAGACCGTGGGCGCGTTGGTCACCTCGCTTCCGAAGAACATGTTCGGGACCAGATTCGCCAGTTGGTCCGCATTCGGATAGAGCAAAGGCAAAGTGACGCCTGTATTGGCCCGCAGGTATCCGCTGTTGGATGCGGGCTCGTTGGGCAGCCAGTTGCGAGTGTTGCCGTAGTTGAACTCGTTGGTCAGCGTGGAAGTGATGATGGTGGTCAGGTTCCCGGAACCGGAGATGGTGCCGCTGAGCGCGTGAAACGCTCCTACGCCGATGGTATTGTTGACGTTCAGCCCGCCGGATTGCAGCAGGTCGCGGCTGTTCTGCAGCAATCGGAAAAAGAACTTCCATCGGTTGGAAATGTTGTAGTCGGTGCGGATGGTCCGGTCGTGCCGGCTGTCCGTGCCCGCGAACTGATACTGGTAATTGTAACCGGGGTCCACGCCTAGCCGGTTGGGCAGTGGGAAAACATTCATGAGCTGGAGGCCGTACTGGTTCCAGCGGTTCTGCGGAATCATGTTACCCGGGAAGGGCGTTCTGCCGTTGGCTGGATCGAGAATGGTAACCGGAATGTTGTTTTGCCTGGTTTGCGAGAAGTTGCCGGCGCGTTCCAGGGCGGTCGGGACGGTGAGCGAGACCAGGTTGTCGAACACGCGCGGCCGCTGAAACTCAAAGTTGGTGAAGAAGAACAACTTCTCCTTGCCGCTGTTGACCTTGTGGGGAATGTACACGGGCCCCCCGACATTGAAGCCAAAGGTGCTGTTGCGGTTCCGCGCGCGCGACAGGCCGTTATAGTTGTTCGTCCAGCTATTGGCGTTCAGCCATTCATTGCGGTAAAACTCGTAGCCGACGCCGTGGAAGTCGCGGGAGCCGCTCTTGGTCACCAGCGTGATGTTCGAGGCGCTGGCGCGGCCGAATTCGGCCTGCTGCCCGTTGGTCAGCACCTTGAACTCGGCAATGATGTCCGGGTTGAGCCGCCAGCCGCCGCCACTGTTGTTGCCGACGTCCTCGACCAGGGTGCCGTCCACAGCAATGGCGTTTTGGTCGGTGCGCAGGCCGTTGGCGTTCTGGGTATCGGCGTTGAAACCAGGGACCGTCGGCAGCAGGTCGGTGTAGAGCCGCGTGCTGGATCCCAGCTCGGTCATTTGCGAACCCGTGAGAACGCCCGAGCGTTCCGCGCTAACGGTCTGCAGCGCGACCGCGCTGGACTCCACGTTGATGGTTTCCCCCAAGGTCCCAATCTCCAACACAATAGGGGGAAGCCCGACACGATCCTGGGCGAACAGGGTGATATCCGATTTCACGTACTTCTTAAATCCGGACGCCTCGATGGCGACAGAATAGGTGCCGGGAATGACCGGTGTGAAGAAGAAGGTGCCTTCCGCGCTGGTCTGCAGTTCTCTGGCGACGGCGCCTTGTCCCTGGTTGAGCAGGGTTACTTTGGCATTGGGCACGACGGCGCCCTGGCTATCCTGGACGACGCCACTGATGGAGCCTGATGACTGTTGTCCAAAAAAGGGGACGACGCAGAGAATGAGGGCCACCGCCAGCCACGCGGCACGTATGTTTCCGACCAGTAGTTTCATCCTGAACCTCCAGATTTAGGGGGAACTAAGATCACATCCCCAGGGGACGGCCACCTCTTCACGTTTGGTCGTCACCCTTTCGCGCCGACAGGTACGGACGTCGGACGCTCGACTGAGAAAGCTTGTGGTGGAATCGAACAACCGTCAAGGCCATTACCGTAGCGAATGCCCTGTAGCGCAGCTTAGAGGCTGCGAATCAATGGCTTACGAAGCGTGGGCCAAGCGGTATGATACCTTCTCCCGAATCGCGGGCGCCATGGAGCTTTCGGCCCGAAACTCATTTTAGCTGGCAGAAGAGCCACGTGGACAAAAGGAAGGCCAAGCTGGACGCTGCCTGGCAAGTTCGCGCCGCCACCGTGATGCATCCCTGGGTCCGCACCTGAGGCGCAGCGACTAGGCCTGCTATCTGAAAAGCAGCGGCGCCATATCGGCCAGCGAATGGCGCCAGACCTTCCACTCATGCTCGCCCGGGTAGCGCTTGAAAACGATGTTGATCTTGCGGCTGCGCAACTCCTCCTCAACTTGGGTCATTGCCGGCATGCGCGGATCCTCCGTGCCGCAGGAGAAGAAGAGCAGGCGGAGCTTCTTGTTCGTGGCCACGGGGTCAGCCAAAAAGCCCGGGGAGATCTTTTCCAGGAGCGCCACCCCGGGGGGAGCGGCGTTCGCGGTGCCGCGAAACATTCCCGCGCTGAGCAAGCCCACTGACGCGAAGACATCGAGCCGCTTCAGCCCGACGTTCGCGGAGATCCCCGATCCCATGGACAGGCCGGCCAGGGCCCGGTTCTCGCGGCCGGGCAGCGTGCGATAGTGCTTCTCCACGAACGGAATCAGGTCGTCGACGATGTCCTTCTCATTGGCGTCGTATCCTTGAGCGCCCCCGCCCGAGCCCACGCCGGGAGGCGGAGCGGTGCGCGGACCGGCAAGGTCCAGGGAGGCCAGCTCGTTCCAGTAAGCGTTCGGCATCACCACGATCATCGGCTTGCTCTTTCCCTGCGCGATCAGATTGTCCATGATCACGTTGGCGATGCCCATGACGGGCCATGCTTCTTCGTCTCCTCCGCTGCCGTGAAGCAGGTACAGCACGGGGTACCTGGTGGTGCTCCCTTCGTAGCGCTCCCCTTCGTACCCGGGCGGGGTGTAAACGAACATGCGTCGCGGCGTCTTCATGGCCGTCGAAGGCAACCACATCGCCGACACGGTTCCATGCGGCACTTGCCGCGGCTGAAACACCGCCGACGCTTCGCTGAGCACCAGCAGCGTGTTCATGAATCCAATACCGTCGCGCGCTACGTTGTAGTTGCCCGGATCGAGCGTCCTGACTCCATCAACCGAAAAGGTGTACGCCCACACCTCGGGCTGGAGCGCGGTCTTCGTCGTAACGGACCAGAGGCCCGAACCGTCCTTGGTCATCGCCAGGCCGCGGCCGCCTTCCCAATTCCCTTGCACCTGCACCTCCGTGGCTTTGGGAGCGAGGAGGCGGAACGTGACCCGGCCGTCTGCGAGCACCTCCGGAGAGCGGACCTTCGCAGCCCGAGCCTGGCCGCCTCCGGTGCCCGGCGAAGTTGCGGGGGGTTCCTGTGCGAGCAGGGAAATGCAAAGAACGACCGGTCCTGCCATTGCATGAATCAGCTTCATGATGAATCTCCGTAACAAGGATCTCCTTTTTCGCATCCCGGCAACCATCGATTGTACAACCAACCGCAATAATTAGAGCCGTTTTTCTCATTTCATTCAACCCGGCTCCAGCCTGGGTTGTCTGCACAAATGGCTAGCGCTCGCGCAGGAAGATCCCCATTTCCCGCAGTTTCTTGAGGAGCGCGGGTTGGGGCTTCTGCTCGTGCCATTCGAGCGTGGTATCGGTGAGGCGCGTCACCCGGCCGCCGGCCGCGGAGATCACGCGGGTCGCGGTCTCGGCATCCGGGCAGTGGATCAGCATCGCCGGGACCATGGTGACCCGGCGGAACTGGCCGAACCAGCCCACGATCTCGCGCTCCACATTGGCGGGCAGATCTGCGCCGCAGTACTCGCGCAGGGTGTTCAGGACCTGCTGCGCCTTGAGACCCGAAGCCGCGGCCGCCAGGATGGATGGCTTGGTCACCTTGAACAGCGTGCCCACATGTCTGCCCAGGCGCTCCGAAAAGCGCGCGATTTCGGACTCCGCCTTGGCGGAAGGCGCCAGGAAAACCACGTCGCAGTTGGGCTGCAGCACGATGCGCCCCTGCGATTCCTGGCCGAGTTGAAAGTCGTCCGCCGCATCCAGCAGGTACTTCCCCGCATCGGTGAGCGCAAAACAGATCGCACCGTCGCCGTCGGCGCCGGCTTTCGCTCCGCCCAACGGCACGAGGCGCAGTTGCAGGAAGTCGGCCAGTTGCTCTTCCCACGCCTCATCCAGCTCGTCCGAGGAGGGTTGCGACACCGAGCGGCCGGCGACGACGACGGAACCGTACGGCTCGTCGCGATGAATCGTAGCGAAGGGGTTGTCGCGATCCCTGTGATATGCCAGGAAGTCGCGGAGGCGCACGAACACTCCCGCCTCAATTCCCTTGAACACGCGCCGGAGCGCGGACGCGACCTGTTCCACATGACGGCCGAGAGACATCCTTCCGGCGTTCGGCACCAACGAAACCGACTGGTATCCCACTGGGCTGGAGCGGTCCTTCAGTTGGCTGCGGAGACCGTCGAGGACGGCCTTGAGGCGCTCCTTGCCTCCCAGCCGCAGCCAGTCGGTCCCCAATTCTGTGATCTCCATGTGCATGGCGCGCTCCCGGCGGCCTTTCTGTTCCAGGAACTGGTGGTGCCGCAGAAAATCGAGTGCGATCGCGATCCGGTTCGCGGGGTTAAAGTGAAACGCCTTCTCGATCCATTCCGGCAAGGTTCCCACGCCCGCCTCGAGATTCCGTTGGTCGGCCTCGAAAATCGCCTCATCGTTGACGCGCAAACGGGGCGGCGCGACGGCGCAGGCGGAGAGGACGGCGGTCATGTCGTCCACCAGGAACGGTGAGTGAAAGGGGTGGGACACCGTGACCGGCTCGGGCGGACGCGGGATTTCGGTGCTCAGTTTGCGGGCGGCGGCGGGCCACAGGCCCAGCCCGGGCTCGAGCCCTTCCCCTAGAAGGCAAGGGTAGAAGAGCAGGTACCGGAATCCGGCCCGCATGGCGGCGCCCAGGACGTCGAGCCGCAGCTCGGGGCACATCCCCGGCAATTGTGCCAGGGGCACGGGTACCGCTCCCGGCACCAGCTTCTGAATGAGCGCCTGGGCCGCGTGGAGAACGGCTGCCGACGAGAAATACGGCGAGCTTCCGGCGGCCTGGTAGGGAGTCTCCCAGTGCGGATCTTCCGCCTCCAGAAATCCCTTCACCCAGGCGGCCGCACAAACGCGTGAGAACAGTCCCTGGACGGCGGCGTAATCGCGGTAGTAGTAGTATTGGTGGCCGACGCCGGAGAAGGCCGTGATTTCCGGCCCTTCGAAGTGTTCCGAGACGAAAACGTGAAAGGATTCCCGCGTGGGCACCCGGAAAATCCGGTTGCGGCCCATCGCCCGAATCACACGGACGAAGCTCTGGAAGCGGCGGTCCACCTGCGCGTTCTTGCCCTGCGGCCCGGCGATCATGATCCCGGATTCGAGCAGCGGCTCGCGCCACTGGTCCATTGCAGCGTTGGGGGCGGCCTGGCTCGGCGACACTTTCTCCACCAGGAACCGCCGCGCGCCGTACGGCAGCCGCCGGTAGTATTCCAGCACCTGCAGGAAGGCCTGCCAATCGATCTCCAGAATCTTCATGGGGAATGGAAGGCCAGCTCTTCTCCGTCCACGATGGAGTAGGCGTATCCCTGCTCGCAGAGGAACAACTGGCGCTTGAGCGCGAAGTCCTGCTCCACGGTGTCGCGGCTCACCACGGTGTAGAAATGCGCCTGGTTGCGGGCGGCTTTGGGGCGCAGAATCCGGCCGAGCCTCTGGGCCTCCTCCTGGCGGGAGCCGAACGTGCCGGAGACTTGGATGGCGAGCGAGGCTTCCGGCAGGTCCACGGCGAAATTGGCGACCTTCGAGACCGCCAGCACGCGGATGCGGCCCTCGCGGAAATCGGCGTACAGCTTGTCGCGCGTGTATTGCGGCGTGGCCCCCGTGATCACCGGCAGTCCGAGCGGCTCGGCCAGGGCCTTGAGCTGATCGAGATACATGCCGATGAGCAACGCGGGCTCATCCGGGTGGCGCGCCAGAATCTCGCGGACGGAGACGATTTTCAGCGGATTCTCGGAGGCGATGCGGAACTTGGCGCGGGCGTCGGCGACGGCGTAGGGCATACGCAGCTCTTCGGGCATGGGCAGCCGGACTTCGGTGCAATTGGCGGTGGCGATCCAGCCCTGGTTCTCCAGCACCTTCCACGGGACGTCGGCCTTCTTGGGGCCGATCAGCGCGAAGACATCGTCCTCGCGGCCATCTTCGCGCACCAGCGTGGCGGTCAAGCCCAGCCGCCGCCGCGCTTGCAATCCGGCGGTGATTCGGAAGATGGGGGCGGGCAGGAGGTGCACCTCGTCGTAAATGATGAGGCCCCAGTTGCGCCGGTCGAAGAGCGCCAGGTGGGGGAAGTCCGAATCGGTTCTGCCGCGCCAGGTCATGATCTGGTAAGTGGAGACGGTGACCGGCTGCACGTCCTTCACCAGCCCGCTGTATTCGCCCACCTGGTAGTCGAGCAAGGTGGTCTTGTCGAGCAGTTCGCGCATCCACTGGCGGACTGCGGTGACGCTGGTGGTGAGGATGAGGGTGGAGGATTGCAGGGCGGCCATGCAGGCCATCCCCACGATGGTTTTCCCCGCGCCGCACGGGAGCGCGATGACGCCCGAGCCGCCGCGATCGCTGCCGGAGGCATGAAACGCATCGGCGGCATCCTGCTGGTAGGGGCGCAATCCGAAAGACTCGCCGCCGAGGGTGGTGTCGCGCAGGGAGAAGCTGAGGGCCTCGCCGGTGGTATAGCCGGCCACATCTTCGGCGGGAAAGCCGATCTTCACCAACGCCTGCTTGATCTCCCCGCGGGCCGCCGGCGCCACGCGGAACTCGAGCGCGGAGAGCCGCTCCTGCAACAGCGGCGCGACGTGCTTGCTGCGCGACACCTCTTCGGCCAGCGGGGAATCGTTGGCCTGGAGGATGAGGCCGCGCTCGTCGCGCAGGAGCCGCATGCGTCCGTAGCGCGAAGCGAAGTCGCGAATCTCCACGGCCACGTGTGCGGGAACGGGATACTTGGAGAATTCCTGCAGGGCCGCGATGATTTCGGCGGCGCTCACACCCGCGGCGCAGGCGTTCCAGACGGAGAGCGGCGTCACCCGGTAGGTGTGGACGTGCTCGGGCGCTTTGACCAACTCGGCGAAGCGCACCAGTTGATCGCGGGCGTCGGTGTAGCGCGGGCTCGCGACCTCGACCAGGATGGTGTGATCGCCCTGCACGATGAGCGGATTGTCAGTGTGGTAGCCGGTCATTGTGTTAGTCGATCGGGGATCACGAAGCCGAGCTTCTTGATGGCCGAACGGAACGCACGGAGATTTTTCTTGGGCACCGCAACATGCTTCTTGCCTGCCAGATGGCAATACCTAGCGGTCTGGGTGTCGTGGGCGGCGAGCGCGGCGGCGGTCTCGTCCTGAAACTCGATGAGGAGCGCCTCCTCGGCGCCCACGACGGCGGCCGATCGGCGCGCCAGGTCCGCCAGCATGGCCGCGACGGTTTCCGGGATGGGGACGCTGGAATTGCTCTCCAGGAAACGCGTCACCTCGTCGAGCGCGCCGCCGGATTCCACATGAGTCAGGATTCGCGCGGTATCGAGCACCCAGACGAACTCACTCTTGGGCGTGGCGAACAGTTCCAGGAGGTGGCGGTCGGCGGCGGAGGGCTGGCCGCCGTCCAACAGCGCGACCTCGCGGTTGGCAAGAACGCGAAAGGGTCTGGCGGCCTGCGTGGCCCTCGGCTGGTAGGCGTCTGTGAGTTCCAGGCAATACGCCCCGAGAGGGTTCAGCCGGACATAGAGCAGGCCGTCGTAGCGCCCGATGAAGTCGAGCCCATCACCGCTGTTCCAGGACTGGTGCTGTTCCGGCCATAGGTCGTGCGGGTAGGTGTAGGCGATGTCCACGAGGCCGAGCGTGGCCATGGATTCCATCAGGAAGGCGCGCAAGTACAGGCGGCTAATCTCCAAACTGCCGCCATACAACCGGCCGTAGTGAGCGTCACCGAGGTAGAGTGAGTCGGTGGCTTCGGTCACATCGAATCCATTGCCCGAAGCCCAAACATGGCGCGCCGCCTGGTCGAAGGCGATCCATTGGTTGACCGGCCAGCCCTCCATCGATTCGACGATGGCCTCCCGCCGTTCCACGGGAAAGGTCATAAAGCGCTGGCCCTTTCCGGATTGCCCGTGGATATGGTTGATGCGGTTGAACTCGTCCAACTCGTCGTCGCCGATGAACTCGCCGACTCCTTTGGCGAACGCGGCCGGATCGGCCGTACCGAGCAGCTTCTGCCCTTCGTCCGTCAGCACCAGCTTCCCGGCCTTGGCCTTGGCCCAGCCGCACTGCTGAACCAGCGCACCCCAGGCGTGGGCCCGGACGGGTCCGGCGTGTTGGGTCCATTGGCCGGCCTCTTCCGCGGGCGGTTCCAGCGAAAAATCGGGGACTACCAGGACCTCGTTGATGCGCCGGACTGCCTGATCTGTCGGCCGGTTGCTCTTCTCCGTGACCTTGAGCTTGCCCGCCTGCACCAGTTTCAGTACAGACCGCAGCTCGGGAAAGACGACGGCTTCGCCTTCGTAGACTTGAAGGGGGCGGCTTTCCCCTTTGCGCCAGTTCCCCGGGAGAAGGTACTCGGCAGGGAGGGCGTCGGTCACGGCGATGGCCGCCGCCGGGGGCGGTTCCAAGACTCCGCGAAGCGCTTGCGCAACCGCTGGGGAAACCCGCCCGTAGCCAGTGCCCACGAAGATCAGGAGCGGCGAACTGTCGGTGGACGGGTAACCACGGGGGCCGAGGGCCGGCCACTGAACCCCATGTTTCGCCTCGAACTGGTGGGCATCCAACGGTCCATCGCTGTACGCCATCTCGGCGACCAGTTTCTTTTCGACATCGGAAAGCAGATCCACGATTTGGCGGGGGTTGCTTAGGAGCAACCGCTCCAGCGCGTCGATCACGTCCAGCTTACGCATGCTGGCCGTGGGGGCGCCGACCTTGCGCGCCAGCGCGTTGAGCACGTCGGCGTTGAGGCCGGAGAGAAGCTCGGTGGTTTCGCTCGTCGCCATGGGTATGAAGATATATGTTCACACAGGGCGGCGGGTTGCGCTATAGCGCGGTGCCGGGGCGCTCGACCGATCAAGCCGAAAACAAGGGGTGGCTGGCATAGGCGTGAAAACAAATGCCGCCTGGCCAAGATTCAGTATCGTGGCCAGGGTTGGTTCGTCGCTGGCTACTTCACCGCTAGCCGCCATGCCGTCCTTTGAGGCGGCGTTCTCAAAGAACGGGTTGGCGATTTTGCGTCCAAGTGGATTCGCCCGTCTGGTGGGCGTAGCGATTTGTATATACTTTCCGCTACGCTGGCAATAGTGGTCATTTCGGGGTTTGACTGGATTGTCTATTCGCTAACGAGGCAAGCGCTAATTTTCGTAAATTATTGAAAATAAAATGGCGGAGAGAGAGGGATTCGAACCATTAAGCCCCCTGCCCTCTCTGCAAGTTGCAGATTTCACGTTGCCGACAGCCCCAAGAATGCCACGGTTGCCAGGGCTGCTTGTCCGATGTCGCCCGACGAAACGGCACAGAGAATCCTGCTAGCTTCAGCAGCCCCTTTCGATGCGCGCTCTCCAAATTGACCTTGGGCGTCGGCGTCGAGCATGACACGCCGTCGGCGGATCACATGAATCAGGCTCTCGACAGGGTGCGGAAGGAGGCCGATTTTACCGGGGCGTTTTCGTGTGTTTCCCATGGCCACCGGGTGTAGCGGCTTCCAGATTTGGCGGCGCTGTACGAAGTTCCCACGAAAGCACTGAATCAGGCCGTAAGGCGCAATCTGGAACGGTTTCCAGAGGACTTCGCTTTCCAGCTTTCGAAGGACGATCTGGAAAATTGGAGGTCACAGGTTGTGACCTCCAAGCCGTCTGCCAAAATGGCACTCCGACGGCCGCCCTACGTTTTTACTCAGGAAGGCGTAGCGATGTTGTCGGCGGTGTTGCACAGTGACCGCACCGTGCGGATGAGCATTGTCATCATTCGCGCCTTCATTCGGATGCGCGAGTTAATGGCAGCCCACAAGGACATCGCCGCCCGCATCGAAAGAGGAACGCGGCCATCACCGAACGGCTTCGGTGATCGAGGTTCTGGTCGATGATATCGATCGTCTGGGCCGCAAGGTCGAGCAAATCAAATCGCCGCCCTCACCCTACGGCCGTCGCCGGATCGGCTACATCATCGACGATGACTGACAGCCCTGCCTTGGTGACGCTGTAGTGATCCATGCTGCGGTCGAGAGATTCCGTTTGGAACCGCCGGCACTTCGACGGACAGCCCGACGATTCCTCATGGACCACTTCGCTATGCATTCAGCATCAAGAGCCGGTTGACTCTGGCTCGATACGCGCTCGGTGGTTTCGCTTCCGCCCCGGCTGATCGAGAAACATCTGTTCGCGTCAGGTGCAGATTCTCTCTGCGATCTCCTTCACGGATTTGGCGCTCACGTTGGCCGCATCGGCGTGCCGCCGCCAGCGTGACGCTGCCGCCCGGACCATCGCCAGAATCTCCGGTGCGCGTTTCAATCCGTGCTTCTTGCCAAGCGCCTGGAGATGTTCGACGCCGGGATTCTTGCCTTCGCCCATTACCATCGTGCTCTGTTCCCCGGCGGGACCGTAGGAGAAAGTAAGGTCATATGCGGGCGCGAAGATCCAGGCGTTCTCATCGTTCAACAGGAACGAGAAATTCTTTGCGTGATCGTCGCGGTTGTGGGCGAGCGCGTTAAAACAGGCCAGGGCATACGCTCTTTCCACCTCAAGGATGTTTTTCGTCAGCACCATGACGACGCGCAGAATCGTGTCGTAATCGAGGCTTGGGTGGCGGTGATCGGCATGGATGAGGCCGGAAAGGCTGTGCATATGGACGCGCCTGTCACCCTGCCGGTCAAAGCGCTTCGTGCCGAAATAACCCCGCTTCTTTGTGTGGAAGAGATGCGTCTCCGGCATGTCCACGCCTGCATCCCTGGCCATCCGGCTGTAGGCATATTCAATCGGGCCGATGTCGCGGGCGTCCTGCGATGATGGAAACTTGATCATCCAGTGTTGGAAGCCCCGTTTCAGCTTCCGCTGGCCGTGAATGATCTTGGTTTTGTCAGCATTGACCTGCGCCACGATCTTGGGGCGCGCGCCTCCGGACGAGCCGTTGAGGCG
>OMOG01000400.1:0-29436 GCA_900290305.1 Candidatus Sulfopaludibacter sp. SbA4 | reverse complement strand
CGATCTTGGGGCGCGCGCCTCCGGACGAGCCGTTGAGGCGCAGTAGTTCCTCAAAAACGTCTTCGCTCTCCCCCGAGAGCATGATCGCGGATTCCTCGGCAAGCCTGTCGAGCGCCAGCGGCGTTTCGTCATTGGAAACCTGGCTGCGATCCGGCTCATAGCTCAGCGCCCCCATGCCGTTCTCACCGACATATGCCAAACGGTCGAGCGCGTTCAACTCGCCGCGGCGGAGACCGTGTTTCTCAACGGTACGGTCGAGGAGCAGGCGCCCCCACCCGTCAGGCAAGCTGTCGTTGAACACCCCGTAAAGGCCGTCGAAAATCGTCTCGGCGGGCGTGAATACTCCTGCCCTGAGCGGCAGTTTGATCGGTGAGATCTCGACGCCGGAGGCGATGAAGGCCGCATCATATTCGAACAGAATCTGACGACCTCTCAGGGCGAGGCGTCCGACCTTGCGCCGCGCCCCAGCATCCAGATAAACGGTCAGCAATTCGGTGGGGGTGTAGGTCACCGGATACGGCCCTTCTTTCGGGATTTCGGCCGGGACAGAATCTCATCAAGCGACTTCGTCGCAAAGCCGCGCCCGTCATCCGCACACACCTTGTCAAAATCCGCGAGACAATCAAGAACCAGAGCGATCTTGAGCACAGAATCCAGCGCGATCAATCCGGTGCTTTCGAAGCGCTTCAGGGAACTCCAACTGACGCCCGATCGCCTCGCCAGTCCTTCCTGGGTCAGGTTCATGGCAAGCCGCCTGGCCTTGAAACGGGCCGCGAGTTCCTGTTGTACATCCTGGGGGATCTTCATTTCAATAGGCATTATTTTGTCCAATTGTCGGTTATCTCCTACTATATGGACAATATATTATCTATTCGTTAACCAGGCAAGCGCTCACTTGCGCTGGTCGGCGCTGTGAAGGGAACCGAGGGACTTCGCGATGACCGGCGGGCGAACAGCTACCGGTCGGACACGGTGCCCTCGGGCGTCACGTGACGCGTCAATCCGATATCACAGTTCGCCGGGCTGAATATCAAGACGCGCCAACTGAAGGCGGCGGCCCAGATCGAGTCGACGAGCGTTTTCCCATAAGCTGCCTTCCCATTCTGACGCCTTATCGATTACGTTTCGCCGATGTGGAGTGCTTCAGCTTGGCCGCCGCGCTTCCCACAGATACCGCCGCCAGACGCTGCGCTCGATCCTCAAGGTCGAGAAAGAGCGTGGACAGGGACACGCCGAGGGTCGTCGCCACCCTGGCGATGTTCTGGAAGCTCAGATTGCTCTCGCCGCGCTCGATGGTGCCCATGAAGGTCCGGTGGACGCCACATTTGTCGGCGAAACTTTCCTGCGAGTAGCCACGCTCGGTTCGCAGTTCTCTGATTCGTTGTCCCAAAGCCCGGAGGAGCAGATTTGGAGATGCCTCGTCCACGTCAACGAGTGTTCGAGGTTTGACGCCCTTACGTCTACATTGTTTACATATACCGTATTTGCATAGGCACTGTTTACGTAGTATGCTGGATCGACCCGAACGCAGATTCTCTCGGGAATCGGAAAGGAGGCCCGCAAATGAACGCTCCGAAAGCCCCTAACGGTGGTGGCGGCGGCGGCGGGGGTGGTGGCCGGCCCCAATCTCGCCGCTAATAGACAACCAACCTGAAATGAGCCCGGCATCCTGTGCGGTGCCGGCTCCCCTCCTCCCGCATGCCATACTCCCTTGAGACTCTTGCCGCCCTGGCAACTATTCTAGGCACCGTGATCAGCGTCCTTGCCCTGCTGCAATCCCGCGCCTGGCTCGTTTTGACCAGCCTCTTCTTCGTCGGTCTCGCGATCACTGCCGGCTTCTACGCTCGGCGCGAGCGCCGCGCTCGTGATGCCGCGTCGACGGTGATCGAAGGTTACAGCATCGATTCCCTCAACATCGCAAATCTGAGGCGCCGTTTGGATCGGGACCTCGTCGTTCAGGAGGCGGATCATACGGCGCGTCTCGAAGGCGAGGATCTGAAAATTACATGGAAATATTCGGGATATTGCCGGGCCGACCGCGCTTCAGCATTCGATTTCAGCATCGATTCAGCGGCCGGCACTTCATTCCAGGAGCTGGACTGCGTGGCTTATGACCTAGGGCATGATCCTGACATGGTTCGCGAAATCCGCCCGCTCCTCGTCGGCCCGGAGGGCATTTCCAAGAAGATTTCGGTGCCGCTTCTGGAACCACTCAAGGCTCACCAATCGTTTGGTGTGCTTCTCAAGTGCACTCTGCCGGGATGTGTAACAGCCGGTACCGGCTACTACACATCAACACTGTCCTTTGCTCAAGATCGCGTGAGGCGTTGCACGGTTCGCTTGATCTTTGTCGGTCCGGCGCCGAGTTGGATGCGGGTCTATGACTGTTCCCATCACCGAGCACCGGTTCTCCTGAAAAGCCTGGCGCCCTCGCTTCAGGAACCGGACCTCTGCGAATACATCGATGTCGTCGAAGACGCTCGGGGCCAATCGGCGCGCGTGTATCTGTTCTGGCGGGCCTCCATCTAGCCTTGTCCGGCCGGCGTCTCGCCGATGCCTTAGGCCACGGCGCTCACCATTCCAGACGGATCTCGCGCCGCCTTCGCGCCATCAACCTGGCAGCGGCACGGCGTTCGTCGGAGCCGCGCTCACTGCGCCAACTCGCGAGACCCGGATTGTAGCCCATACGGGACAATTGGCTGAGTTTCACATAACCCCTGCTCGCTTGCCCGCTGTGCCAGCGGTTGGCGACCATCCAGTAAGCTGCGCAAATCAGCAGCCGATCCATGTGAAACGGCTTCGGAATCTTGACGTCCACGGCGTTAGGGCCGGCGTCTTCCGATTCGGCGGGGCTTGTATTCACCATTGGCATTTGATCCATTTCGCCGTTGCCCAAACGCAGCTCCTTCATCACGCTTGCCACTCTCCGCCCGACACAACTCGCCATGCGGACCTTTTGCGGATGATCGAGCGGCCGACGAAACTTGTCAAACAACAACGCCGGCCGGGCATGATGGGATTCCGTCCAGCGCCCGAGATTCCTATTCCTCCCATTCCTCTTCGCCACCCTGTTTTGTATTTTCAATGGCGCCGGAGTGCCGAACGCCGGTTCCTGTCATTTCTGCTGTTCCAGGCCGTGATTGCCGCCGCCTCGGTCGACTGCGTCGGACCGATGGCTCCGCATTGATGACACAGAACTTTCCAGAAGCGCTGGCCGGCGAATGTCCGGGGCGCCTCGGGCAGCGCATCGGGCACGGCGGTGCAGAACGGGCAAGGTTGCGCCGTTTGCTCCTCCTGAACTGAATCTTTGATGTTCAACCCGGTCACCGCTCTTTGCCTGAAACCATGACAAGCCGATGTGCATTGTAGCGTTGGCCACCTAGTTGGAGAACATCTTCTTTCCTACCGCCTGAGAGTGCTTACGCCGCCAGCTTGCCGGGTTCCGGTGTTAGTAAGGGTTAGAGTCTGTGTGTTAAGTGGTGTTACGGTCTGGAGAATCATGCCTAACCCCCTGCCCTGGCTAAATATTTCCTGATGGTCGGTCACTGAAATCACGAATTTCGTCACTGATACCACGAATCTCGGTCACTGATACCACGAAGTTTGGTCACTGATACCACGAATCCACACGCTGGTCATTGATACCACGAATCGGTCACCGATGCCACGAATCCAGTTGACTTGGTCACCGATACCACGAATATCTTGGCCTTGGTCACTGAAACCACGAATCAGGCTGCATGGTCACCGATACCACGAAAGCGGATGAGCAGCTCCTTCCGGCCAAACACAGCCGGGGCGATCTGTTTCTATGCGACGTGGCCGATGCGGTGTTCAAGGACCTTATGCCGTCGCTGGAGCATCCCTTCTATTCCCTCTCGAAGAAACCGGAAACATCGATCCGGCGCTATGAGCATAACGGCAACTGGCTGGAAATCACGCCGAGCGTCAAGGGCCTGGCGACCATCTATGACAAGGATGTGCTGATCTACTGCATCTCGCAGCTGATCGAAAAGCTCAAGCGCGGCGAACCTGTGGGACCGCGCCTCCGGATCAACAGCCGGGATCTGCTGGTCTTCACGAACCGCGGCACGACCGGCCGCGACTACGATGCGCTTCGTGAGGCCATCGACCGGCTGGCCGGAACCCGCATCAGCACCAATATCCGGACGGGCGACGAGGAGCAGACGGACAGCTTTGGGCTGATCGATGCGGCCTCGATCCGCCGCAAGCATGGGCTGGATGGCCGCCTGCTCTGGGTGGAGATCAAGATTTCCGATTGGGTATTCAACGCCATCCGGAGCCAAGAAGTCCTGACTCTGCATCCAGATTATTTCCGCCTGAGGAAGCCGCTGGAGCGCCGTATCTATGAGATTGCCCGCAAGCATTGCGGCCGGCAGGCGTCGTGGACGATCTCGCTCGAAATCCTGCTCAAGAAATGCGGCTCGCAGAGCCCGATCAAGCATTTCCGGTACATGGTGAAGCATATTGCCAAATACGACCACCTGCCCGACTATCACGTCCGATTCGATGAAGAAGCGGATCAGGTGGTGTTCAATAACCGCGAGGCCTGGTGGCAGAACGCGGCCCTGCCCGCGGGCGCCGAAACGTTGCCGCCCCTGCCGACGGAAGCCTACGAGGAAGGACGGGCGGCGGCTCCTGGCTACGACATCCACGGGTTGGAGGGCGAATGGCGGGACTACTGGGCGCGTTCCGGCAAGCCGAGGATCGACAATCCGTCTGCGGCCTTCGTGGGCTTCTGCCGGAGCCGCCACAGGCGCGCGCCGATCCAGCGAGAAGCCGACAGGAGTTGGGAAGAACCCCCTGCCCTTCTATGAAACTCGAAACCGCATTAAACGGCCGAGGAGAGGCTCGGCAGATTCTCCCGGTTCCCCGGGGGCTCCGGAACGTGCTGCCCCCTTCCCTGTCAATCCTTGGGGCCGTGGTGGGGATTTGGCCGTACTACCTCGCTCAACGCCCGTGGCCGGAGCGACTGTTTTGGCAGATATCGGATATCCCCTCGGCGTCCGATAGCCGACAGAAGGCTTTAGGAATTCCATTTGGCATCGGATAGCCGTTCAAAGACTATAGGAATTCTATTGACTATCGGACGACCGTCAGACGTCTTTCGGAAATCCACTTGAAATCGGACGGCGATCTGATATCCTCCAGCCACCTTGTTAACCATCTTCACGGGTGAGGGCATGCCGACAATCGCGTTTGTGTCGCCGAAGGGAGGAGCGGGAAAGACGACTTCCGCCTTCTTGCTTTCGACCGCCCTGGCGAAGCTCTACGAGGTGACCATCATCGACGCCGATCCCAATCATCCGATTCAGAAGTGGGCGAATGGAGGCAACACGCCGCCGCGCTTGTCGATCGTGTCCGATGCCAACGAGGACACGATCATCGAACGCATCGAAGACGCAGCGACCAAAACGCCCTTCGTCGTGGTCGATCTCGAAGACGCAGCGACCAAAACGCCCTTCGTCGTGGTCGATCTGGAAGGTACCGCGTCGAAGATCGTGATCTATGCGATCACGCAGGCGGATTTTGTCATCATCCCGACGCAAGGCTCGCAGCTCGATGCCGACGAAGCGAGCAGGGCGATCCGCGTTGTCCTCCAAAGCGAAAAACTGACGGGCAAGCCGAAGCCCTATGCCGTCCTCTTGACCCGCACCAGTTCACTGATCCGCACGCGCACCCAGGCGCACATTCAAAAAGGGCTGATCAGCGCCGGCATTCCGGTGCTGGAAACCGAACTCAACGACCGCGACGCCTTCAGGGCGGTTTTCTCATTTCAGCAAATACTCGACGGCCTGAGCGCAGAGGACGTTCCGAACCTCGACAAGGCGAAACTCAACGTCTTAGAGTTCACGCGCGAAGTCCTGGCGCGCCTGACGGCCGGGCAGGGCGGTAGGGAACAAGAAGCCGAGGAAGCATCGGCCGTCGCAGGTGCCGCATGAGCGGGCGCGTCGATCCCTTTGCGATCCTGAAGGAGCCGCTGCCGTCATTCACGACGAAGCCGAGAAAAGAAAAGCCCGTCGAAGAAGAGGCCATCGCGCGTATCGCCGAGCAACACAACTTCCCAAGCCGTCAGGCTCCAAAGTCTCCGAAGGTCGAACGCCGGAAGCCACGGGTCTATCGCACCGGGCGCAATCAGCAATTCAACGCCAAGGCAACTCCGGAGACGATCCAGAGATTCTACAAAATGGCCGACGAAAAACGCTTGCCGTTGGGCGAACTGTTGAAACGGGGTCTCGACGCTTTGGACGCCACAGAAAGCCTTCAGCAGATGGCGGACAAGAGAGACATCCCTCTCCATGAACTTGCGACGCAGGCTCTCGATGTTCTGGAGAGGGCAGGGGGCTCGTACTAGAGTACAACCCCCGCGTTTATTCTCCTGCGTTGTCGACTTCGGCCCGTTAATAACAGCTTGCTCATATCACCGCCAAGGCCCGTGGCGGCTTTTTCAAGAAACATCAGCCCGTTGCCCGCGATGTCCGAGGATAGGAACAAGGCGGCTCGGAAGCTGAGCGTAGTGGTCGCGTCTTAAGCGGATCGCTGTTAGAAACCGCGCTGGTGTTATCGGCGGTACCCGGGTGTGGGGCCCTCCGCCCCAGCCTAGAAACGCGATCCCTTAGTGGCGGTGATCAACATCAGTGCAGCCGACGTCATCTCATCCTTCCAGCCAATTTCCGGTTCTTTGGAAATGGCCTGAGTTCAGCAGGTGCTAAGGCGTACTCCGCATCGATCTGCTCCCATCCTCCGGACTGAAGCCCGTCGACTATTATCTCCTTCGACCAATGCCGATCATTGCCCCAGACGATACGCGACACTGTCGATTGGCACTTCCTCACGTTATCCGCTCTCTGGGCATTATCCGAAAAGGGCGCATACGTAAACGTAGTGTAGTCCTCACATGTTATCTTGTCGCTGACGGCCACCGCAGCAAGCTTCGCTCCAGCCTTCGAAATACGCCCCATTTCTCGGAGAGCACTCCTGAGCAACGCTTCGGTTTGGAACTCTTGTAGTACAATCGTGGTCGTGAGGGCATCGGCAATCGCATCACCTAAACGAATGTGCTCTTCCTCGCCAATAACTTCGATCGGAGTAAAGTCGAATGTCAACTCTTTCGCCAGCGAGGAACTGCTCGTTAGGAGCTGTGCTTGTCTAGAACTCCTCGGACACATCGACGCCGATCACCCGTCCACCGGGACGCACTGAACCGGCCACGGCACGAGTTGATTTGCCGGCCCCACAACCAAAATCGACCAAGACGCCGATTTGCTGCCGGAATGGTGCGAACACAGTGTTAATCAAGTGTGCGGCCAACAGGTATTGGCCGACGCATTCGATGGTGGCATACTCTCCTACTTCCTGATGTGTAAATATGACATTCTTGTCTTTCCTTATTGCGGACATTACGTACCCCCTTATACTGATTGCCATTGACATTTTGGTTAGAACGGCGCACAATTCACCGAGGAACTAACACACTACGGCCGGTATGGTTTCACTCCGTCATCAAACTCGTCCTCCCCAAGGAATCTCGTGGGGTGAATGGCTCGAGAGCCTGGAAATCCCTGGAGACGCTCTCTCCTCTTACATCTTTGGCAAAGAAGGTGAATTCCGAGATGCCCTCCATCTCGTCCGAAAGGATGGAGCCTGCACAAATCCGGACGATCCCGAGTTTCCAGAATTCGAGAAACGGATGCAGAAGGTACTGCAACGGTATCTGGTGGAGCACCCCAGGGTTCGTCTGCGCCTTGAATCTCTCAATACTTGGCTATCCCGTTCTGGATTTCGACCCTCCAAGTCACCATCTAACGGGCCACCCTGATCGTTTGCCTCCAGTTGCGATTCGCGGCTTCTCAAATCTAGTCGCGCCGTTCGCCTTCACACCCTCTAGCCGATCCCGCGAAAACGCTTCTAACTGGTCGTCGCTTTGGCACTTCGTGCGTGCTCTGGTGACCGGGACATCCAGAGATGAACAATTCCTAAACTCCAACTGGAAGTGCCGAAATCCTGTTTTGAAAAGCTATTTTCGACGGAACACTCGTGGTGACCCGAAATCAACCTATAGGTCGCGCCCGGATCGGCAAGACTCCCCACGCTGAATGCATCCTTCCTGGCTCCTGGCACCGCGTTTTGGAAAACCACTATGCCGCAATGCTACGCCGCTCATGCGGGGAGGTGTAAAGTCCCCCAATTGGGGAAGTTTTGGGGAACTGTTGAAACTTATCTTGACGAGTTATCGTTCCGCAAAGTATTTTCGCTTGGCCCTCGGGGGTCACCCAAAACCGGCCAGTCAGGGTCACCTAAAAACCGGCCAGTTGTAGAGCGCTATCCAGGACGTTGACTGGGATGTGAGGACGTTATCCTCCGTTCCCATTAGCAATGTCTTGAGCGAGGAAAAGAAACAACAGTCATCGCCTTAGGGCGTCTGGGATGGTCGTTGCGACGGATTGAACGGGAAACCGAAGTTCGTCGAGAAACGATCTCTGCTTGTTTGATGGAAGCCGGGGTGGAGCTGCGGCCACCTCGTGGCCGCCAGTTGCCGGCAAAACCGGCCAGTCGGTCTGAGGGGATGACCACCGACTCCCGGCCAGCAAAAGAGCCGGTCGAGGAGGGAACCGCCGACGTCCAGCCGGCAAAGCCGGCCAGCGGGACCACCCTGAGGTGACCACCGACCCCGGCGGTCAGGTGGCCGGCGAAATCTCATTCAAACCGGAGCCGGCAACCGGTCACAGCCCATCGGCCAGCGTCTGCGAAGCCTATCGAGACGCGATCGAAATAGGTTTATTCCGTGGACGCCTGCGGTTTCTCCGGCGGCTATCAGAGCGTCGAGCGTTTCGTCCGCAAGTTCCGACCAGATCCTACCAGATCGCTTTGGCGTTGCGGCCTCGTCGAAAGCGGTCCCCGGAAGGCTGTGCCGTGATTGAGACGGCCCCGGCGAAGAGGCTCAGGTCGATTATGGTACAGGCCCTATGGTCCGCGATGCTCGCAGCGGTAAATACCGGCGCACGCGGCTATTCGTGCTGATGCTGGGCTATAGCCGGAAGGCGGTCCGGCTGCTGGTGTTCCAATCCAGTTCGCAGATTTGGGCCGAGTTGCACGAGAAGGCCTTCCGCCGATTGGGAGGCGTAACTCGCACGGTTGCCCGCGGCGGCCATCGCATCAAAGAGGAAGACCGCCCCAACCAAGCGCCGCTGGTCACCCTGCAACTGCTGGCACGGGCCGATCAAGCCGGTTCGCAGATCGGAGCGCTTTGCCGCGGCATGCATCGCAAAGAAGGTGAGGCTGCCGTGCACGCCCACTTTCGACGTGGGAAGTGTAAGGGGTGCGCGTTTTGTTGGGGCGAACTTGGCTGCCGCAATATTTTCTTCGTGCGACGTGGACGGCGCTGATCTTAGCAATGCAAACCTCAGTACAGCTAGCTTTGATACCAATCACGAGAAAGCCTGTTTTGAAGGGGCCACTCTTCATCGCGTGGTCTGGAATGCGGAGAATGCCTCGCGGCGGTGGGCGGCACCTAGTAATCGTCCTTCGCCGCCGCCCCTACGATAGGAGAGGTTGCTCGACTAAACTAAAGGGCATGGACGGGGCCAAGTTCTGAGGCAACCCGTCAGCCGAGCGTATGCCTTCCGAAACAGCGATTGTCCCCCAAGCGGCCGATGAGCAGGCCAAAGAAGAGGTGCGCGCGCTCCTCAAGGAATTGGGAACCGATCCTGAATCACCTTTCCTCCGAGGCAGAAAATCCCGCCTGAAGAGGTTCCGTTTGCTTGAGTACCTGATAGAAGCCCACTGGCGCGGGGAGTTTAAACGCGGTCGCACGCATCTCCTGAGGGAGTTCAACCGTCAAGATGCTGGCAGTAGAGATCAGCCTTCGTCGGACAACGCCGCCAAGAAGCTGGTGACCGGCCTTTGCGACACCTTAAAAGCGTTTAACACTGACACAAGAAGACCATTCACAATTGAGATTTTCTCGCGGCCGTTCAGGGTCGTCATCAAGCGCAGGCCAAAAGGGGCTTTAGCGGCAGCCCCGCCGGCTGATGACCTGTCAAATGCGGACATCATCGAAACACCAATAGAAAGTAGATGCGTTCTTCCGCCCTGTCATTCCGTGATGGACCTGATTCCGGTCGCGTCGGGAGGATTGTTTTTGGACAGAGTGTCGATCCTCGCGGTTCCGGGGCCGACTGTTGACCTCCCGATGGAGTTGGCCCTTAGCCAAGGACCGGACCGTCGCATCTTGCAGTGTCTGTGGGATAAGCTATGTGCCGATTTCTACTTTTCCTACTTTGATAATGCTGATGATCTTGACTTTGCCATTAGACGCTCTCTAGATCAGCTGTTAGGGGTTAATCTCATTGAGAGTTATCAGGATACAAGAATCGCTGTGTCAAGAAAGATCTCATCTGCACCACTAACTGTGGATGCCAGGCTCGCTTTTGAAAAGGCTCTCTGCTACGGCGCGCCCATCACAGTGAACTGCGCTGCCCTTTTCCCTGGCGCTCTTGCCTCTCTGCTTAGTCTCTCCGAGAGCCTTAGGCCAGAGTACGGGGATGTTCTGAAGATTGACTATACACAGATCAACAGTCACAACCAACTCATGCAGATCGCAGAGGGCCTGCACGTCGATTTTATGGTTGCTGCGAACGCCGCCTATTTTACGCTCACCAGCGAGGGTTACGAGTTGCCGACTTCAATAACGTACACAATTATGTAAGCATCTTACCCTGCAATGTGGAGCGACAGTACGGATTCATCAAAAAGGGGACGACGGAGCCTAAAGACTATCACGTCTTCATGCCCGGCTCATCGGCAGCGCTTCAACACAAGGCTGGAAGAGGGATTTCCTGTCCGACGAGAACGCCAATTCCTATCCCACGTGGCGAGCAGATTCCGTGGTTGATCGAATCCTTATTACGGCCTTCATCCACAGAAGGTATCCTGGTGTGGGAGCCGCTCGCATACATATTTCAGGAGAACCCTAACTTTGAAACTGTGCACGGTTCAGAGTTTCCTATTTGGATTTGGCTGTTCTGCCACAGGGAGTGGTTAACAGAGGCACGAGAGAAGCAACGCGAAGCATTTCGGCAACTGTTCATCGATGAGTGGCGACGTTGCAAAGCAGATCAGAAACGTGCATTTCGGCTCGTAACGCGCCCCTTCGGTGTGCTGGACTACTTCGCCGTAAGCGCGGGGATCAAGCCAGTTCAAAAGTATAGATACTGATATGCAGTCGGCTCCCGACAAAGTGGCATTCGACAGGCGTAGCCAAGTTCGACGGTGTCAAATTTCTGCCTCTCCAATTCGTTGACGCTGATGTCATCGTTGCGCCGGTCGTAAAGGCCGGGTGGCTTCGCATTCGAGTTGCCCGGCCAGGCGTTGCGCGACCTCATGCGCCCGCCGTTGGTGAGGTAGTCCGTTATCCCTGTCGCCCGAAAGGTGTGGCAACGTCGGAAAGATCGTAGGCTTTGGCGGGCCTCAGAGCGTTCGCGTAATCCTCCGCCTCGATGCAGGTGAGACCGTAGTGCGGAACGTCTTCGGGCAGACAAGATGGAGTAGGTTTTCGTGATTGGCTTTTTCGTTCGAGTGACCCCCACGGAAGGGCGATAAAGGGCACGCTTGCCGCCCCAACTGAGCGCGGCTGTCCAAACGGCATCGTGACAGCGAGCGGCGGCGGCCAAAGTGCTTTCACCCTGCCGTCTTTCGGGGTCACATGCAAGGACTCATGGACACCGGCGCGGACCGAACTCTCGTAGAGCGAGGCGGCCTATCGGCAACGGCTTAGACAACCGCGGGCGGCTGGGGCGCCGGAACGACGTCGCGGGCCAGCCGTGATGGCCGCCGCACCCCGAAAGAAACCACTTCGTCTTCGGGCTCGCGAGGCTCGTCCACGATTTGCGCCTCGTGCTTGTCGAGATCGAGACAGGCGTTAAGCTGCGCCTGCTTCGCGAGCAGATCCTTGAGGCGCGCTTCGTGCTCAAAGGGGCGGCCCAGTTGGGCGCGGTAATCGGTCAGGGCCTTCTCCTGCCGCTCGATTTCGTGCTGCTCATCCTCGGCGCGGCGATCGAGGCTGCGGAGCGTTTGCTCGATGCTCGCGATCGTCCCCAGCGGATTGTCGGGGTTGAGATTGGCCTTGTACGTCTCCTTGCCCCGGATGAAGAGGTCGGGCTCGCCGTCTTTATGGGCGCTCCCCCGGCTCAGGATCTCGAAGCCCTTGAAGTGGGCCCGAACCTGCGGCGTCCTGTCTTCACGCCATGACAGGGTGACGGCGTTGAGAGCGTTGCCGGCGTCCTCGCGCGCGCCTTTCCCGGTATAGAGGCGGTCACCAACCTTCATCGCAAACTCGTCGTCCGCACGGGCATCGCGGGCGAGGACATCGGCGCAGACGGCCGCGTGGTATTTCCGGGCTCGTTCGATCTGCTCGGGCAGGCTTTTCACCTGCCACCGGATATTGTGTTGCTGGTTGATATGGGAGGCTCGAAGCTGGTCGAGCTTGCGGATTTCGGTATCGACCTTGACCTTTTCCATGACGGCCGGGTTTCCCGAAGCGATGGCCTTAATCTCGGCGTAGGTGAGGGCACCGCCTTCGAGGTCTTCCGCCTGGCGGACCGTGACGCTGCCGTTCATGACCTGATTGATGAAGCGTGCCTTCGTTTCGAGCACTTGCCACATATAGGCATCGAACGATCCTTCGGTGACGTAGCGGTGGATCTGGATTTCGGGGTTGTCGTTGCCCTGGCGCAGGATTCGGCCTTCGCGCTGCTCGATATCGCGCGGTCGCCACGGGGCGTCAAGGTGATGGAGGGCGATCAGCCGCTTCTGCACGTTCGTTCCGGCTCCCATTTTCTCGGTGGAGCCCAGCAGGACGCGGACGCGCCCGGCATTCACCGAATCAAACAGCGTCTTCTTCTGGCCGTCGGTCTCGGCGTCGTGGATATAGGCGATGTCCTTGGCCGGGACGCCTTTGGCAATGAGCGCCTCGCGGATTTCGTCATAAACGTTGAAGTGATCGGGATGGGGTGTGGAGAGGTCGCAGAAGACAAGTTGCGTCAACCGGCGTTCCTTTCCTGCCGCCCATGTACTGTGAATATTCTCGACGGCGCGGTTGACCTTGGTGTCGCCGGGTTGGGCACAGGGATCGACCAGGCGCATGTCGAGCGCGGCCTTTCGGCCGTCGCCGGTGATCTTGAGCATGTTGTCCAACGAGGGGTCGATCTTCGATGTGCGGAGCTTGTGCGCACGGTTCACCAGCGTCTCGACGTATGCCTTCAGTTCCGGGGAGCCCGGAGCCGCCGTGATATGCGGTTTCCCGCCCTGGGTTGCCGGACGGGGCAGGTGCAGCATGTCCGCCGTCTGCACGTCCGCGAAAGACCGGAACATCGAGAGCAATTCCGGCAGGTTGACGAATTTTGCGAACCTGGTGTGCATGCGGTAGCCCGAGCCGTCCGGCGCCAGTTCGAGCGACGTGACGGCTTCGCCAAAATTGGCGGCCCAGGCGTCGAAATGCTCGACGCCGGCGGCCCGCAGCGTCTCCGGCGCGAGATAGCGTTGTAGCGTGTACATCTCGGCCATGGTGTTCGAGATCGGCGTGCCGGTGGCAAAGATGACGCCGCCCTTGCGTTCGGCCAGGTAACGCGTCTTCATGTACATATCGAGCGCGCGGTTGCTCTCGGTATTCGGCAACCCGGCGATACGCGTCATCTTCGACGTGAAACCGAGATTCTTGTAAAGGTCGGATTCATCGACAAAGATGCGGTCGATGCCCAATTGCTCGAAGCTGATGGCCTCGTCCTTGTTCTCGCGGCCGGCGCGGTCTTTCAGCCGGGTGGTCAGGCGCTTTTTGGCCTTTTCCAGTTCCTTGACGATGCGGCGGTTGTCGCCTGTCTCGGCTCTGGCTTCGACCATCGCCTCTTCGAGCTGCTCGATCTGCTGGCCGACAAAGCGCCCGAAGGTCTCATCGGAAACCGGGAGCTTTTCAAACGAACTGTGCGGCACAATCACGGCGTCATACGTGCCGGTGGCGATGCGCGACATAGCTTTCTGCCGTTTGCCCGGGGCAAATGCTTCTCTGCCGGCAACGAAAAGTTGCGCATTGGGGTAGAGCGCAAGAAAGGCCGCACCCCATTGCTCGACGAGATGATTGGGCACGACGATCATGGGCTTTGCCGCCAGGCCGAGGCGTTTCATTTCCATGGCGGATGCTGCCATCACGGCCGTCTTGCCCGCGCCGACGCAGTGCGCCAGCAGGGTGTTGTCGCTCTGAAGCGCGCGCCACACCGCGTCCTTCTGGTGTCTGTCGAGATCGTTCCGCCGAAGAAGCGACGGGTTCAATCCCGGAAACGTCAGGTGCGATCCGTCATAGGTGCGCAGGCGGGTGTTGTTGAACCGGTCGTTATAAAGCCGGGCAAGGCGTTGCGCGCGGTCCTCGCCCTGCCAGATCCATTCGCTGAACCTGTCCCTGATCTTCTGCTGCGCCTCCCGCGCGGCAATCGTTTCCTGCTGGTTCACCACGCGGGTGTCCTTGTCGATCTGGTCGTAAATGGTGGGCGTGCGCCCTTTCAGCGCGTCGTCAATCAGATCGGAAGCCAGAGCCCGCGGCGTCCCCCAGGCCGTGGTGTTGCTGACATTGGATTTCGCGGTACCGTCGAGGGTGAGCGCCCAGGCGGCGATGGCGCCGGAATGGCTGACGTTGATGGTGCGCTCGGGGATGTCGAGCAGCTCCGCAACGAATGTCTTCACGTCGGCGGCCGGTATCCAGGAGGAGCCGAGGCGGGCGCTGATGTCGCCGGGCAGGAGATCGACGGGCTGAACTTCTCTCAGGGCCTCGACGTTGCGGTGGTAGGACGGATCGAGACCGGTGGCGGCTTCGGCGATTTTGAGCTTCGCGCGCACGTCGCCGCTCAAGTAGCGGTCAGCGGTCTCCCATTCGCCCTCGGGGTTGCGGTAGATCAGCCCGTCCAGCTCGCGCTGCAATTGCCGTGGGCTATGCCCGGTGAGCTTCTCCATGAGCGGCCAGTGAATCCCTCCGGTCTCGTTCAGGGAGATCGCCAGCGCCTCGGCGGCGGTCTCGACATGTTCGGCGACTTTACGTCTCTCCAAGGTTCTTCGTTCGAAGATCGCGGTCTTGTGGGCGCGCCTGGTCTCAGCATCGTAGATTTCGAGCGAGAGGAGGATGGGCTGATCGGGGTCCGATGCAAAGGCCCGGATATTGTCGCGGGAGGAGAGGGCGCCGTACCTCATGACAAAGGAATCGTAGATGCTGTTGAGGAGTTTTCGCGCCTCGACGATGCGTTCGTCCGGCGCGTCTTCAAGCTGGGTCCTGAACACCAGCCGCACGGCGTCGCGCACGGCCATCATCCCTTTGATGCGCGCCTCAGTCGATACCGAAAGCCTGACGGGCTCGAAGCTGTTGCCGTTGCGGATGAGCAGTGCGCCATCCCGCGCGGCGTAAGCGCCGTCCTTGATGCCAGTGAACGCATCGGCCGCGGGCAGGGCAGGCGGCGGGCCGCGCGCACCGTCTCTGGGGATGTAAGCGCCATCGGGCAGTGATGCGACGGCGCGCCCGAGCAGCTCCGGCGTGAGCCGGCCTTCGAGCGTCGGCTCGGAACCGCGGTACATGGTTCCTTCGAGTTTCATCGTCCCGAGCATCATCTCGGGGTGGCGCGCGTAGTATTCGTTGATCGCAATCGGCCCGTCGGGGCTGTCGATCGTCGCGAGCCCACGCCAGGCATCGCCCGCTGGCTGCGCTCCGGGCGCACGCTTGCGAAGAAAGAGAATATCGGTAGTGACCTCGGTTCCGGAATTGCCCTTGAAGGCGGTGTTCGGCAGCCGTATGGCGCCCAGCAGGTCGGCATGTTCGGCCAGATGACGGCGGATGGCATCGGCCTGCTTGTCCATGGTGTAGCGGCTCGTAATGAGCGCCATCACGCCGCCGGGCCGCAGTTTCTCCAGCGACTTAGCGAAGAAGTAGTCGTGAATAGCGCGTGTGAGCTGGTGCTTCATCGCGGGGTCATGGACGGCGTAATCTCCGAACGGCACGTTACCGACCACGGCGTCGAAGTAATTATCCGGGAGAGGCGTTTCCTCGAACCCCTTCGCGAATATCGTGGAATCGGGATAGAGCTTCCGGGCGATCCGGGCGGTGATGGAATCCAGCTCCACGCCCGTCCTGTGACCGCCCTCCATGGATTCCGGCATGAGGCCAAAAAAGTGGCCCACGCCCATGGCCGGCTCCAGTATCTGGGAGCCCAGGCCCAGCCCGAGACGGCGCAGCGCATTCCAAATAGCCTCTATGACCTGTGGAGACGTGTAATGCGCGTTCGGTGTCGAGGCCCGCGCCGATTGGTACTCTTCATCGGTGAGCAGTTCCTTCACCGCCCTCGCCGTGCTTCTCCACTCCTCCGCCGGGGTGTATCCGAACACGTTCGGCATGGCGCCCCAACCCGCGTAAAGGGAGAGAATGGCTTTTTCATCTTCAGTGGCGTCGCGGTTTTCCGCTTCGAGGGTCTTCAGGAGACGGATGGATGCCATGTTGTCGCGGGCCTTCTCGTGCAGGCCGCCCTGTCCGATGCGGTGCGCGCCGGTTATCCGAAAGTCGCGGGAGGGTTTTTCCTCGGGCTCGATGTCGAGGACTCTTCCGGGGGACGGAATCCGCCGATCACCAGTTCCCACTCCATCTTGCGCGGCGATATCAGGTCGTACAGGAGGTGGGTGAACTGTTCCGCCGTCGCCGCGGGTGTTTGCGGGCGCTGGCTCTGCTAACGGAGTTCTGACAGCACCTTCGGGCGGCAGCGGCTCCCATGGGCCAAAATCAAGCTGCTGAGGCCGCGGTCTGGCAGGAACCACGCCGGAAGCCCGCGCCGGAGAGCTGACAAGCGGTGCGGGCGTCTCTGGAGGCGCTTCCGAGAACAGATCAAGCTGATTGCTGTAGTCCGGAGTGACCCTGTTCGTAATCCACTGCCTCGCGGTCCGGAACGAATGGGCCATGAAATGTCAGCCGTCTTGGTTGCGCATCACGACGCAATTTAAATAGCTGTCCTCGGGCTTTCAAGTGAGTGCGATGGTATTCATCACTACGGAACTGCCTTCCCGGCCCTCTGAGCACGTCGCCTCCCGGCCCGCACTCGTCACAGTCCTTTGGGTAACATGCGCGGTAACGCGAAGACCCTCAGTATTCCGCGGCGAGCATAATCGTGAGGACGCGGTACGACCACGTTGGGTCGTCGGGATGTTCGGAACCGTATTCCATCGCTTCGTCAGCAAAGTAATCGATCTTCCAGAAGACTCGCTCGCCATCAGGCGCGGCGATCACGCCGAAATCGTGTTCACGGTGAGGGTCGTTTCCGGGGTCGAAATTCGAGAACTGCCGTACTCTGGCGAGAATTTCGGCTTGCGCCTCAAGCCCGAGCGCCGCGACACCGGCTGTCTTGACGCACCGTCCCGGCGGAATGCGCGCGTCAGGCTGCCCGAGGCCTGCGTGATGACGGAATTCCTCGTTGAGTCGAGCTATCCGGCTCGCTTGTTCTTCTGAATCTGCCATAGCGGGCGGTTGTAGATGAAACGACCGGTTTCTGCAAACGCGGAGAAGGGCAAGTGGGAAACGAGATGGCTGACAGGCAGAGGGAAGAGGCTCTTTCATCGCCTGGCCACGGGGCTTAGCAAGGAGGAGAATCACCTTGTTGCCCAGGCACTTGAAACAGCTTGCTTTACCCTTGCACTCTGTCGGGTTTTTGTATAATATTAGTGTCGGGTTTTTGCAAGGGCGAAAATATGCGGGAACGGAAGAAAACATTGCGCGAAAGGATCGAGGAACGGATCGCCCGGAAGCGGGGCGATGATGTATTCCTGCCGCGTGAGTTTCGCGATCTCGGCGGCGAGGATCAGGTGTTGCGGGTGCTGCGTACGCTGGTGCGCGATAAGCGTCTGGTGCGCCTTGGTTACGGCGTCTATGGCCGCGCGACCGTCTCCCGCCTCTCCGGAAAGCCGCTCCTCTACAGCCAGAACGGATTTCTCAGCGCCGCGCGACAGGCGCTCACGAAACTGGGTGTGTCCTGGGAACCGACCGAGGCAGAACGAGCCTACAACGAAGGCCGATCAACGCAGGTGCCGGTCAATCCGGTTGTGCGGGTGAGGGGGCGTTTCTCGCGGCGGCTCCGTGATGGCAATCAGGAGCTCGTGCTTGAGCGATAAACCATCCCTTCAGGATTTGCTCGAAGTTCAGGAGCATTTCGGGCTGCCGAGTCCGGCCTTGGTCGAAAAGGACTGGTACGTCGTCAGGGCGCTCGCTGCCCTCAGCGCTGCCGCCACGGCGCCTTTCCGGCTGGTGTTCAGTGGCGGTACGGCGTTGAGTCGCGCTCATCGGTTGATCCGGCGCATGTCGGAAGACGTCGATCTGAAAATAATCTCGGATGGCCGACATCCGCGTCCGGCGCTTCGCCGTTTGCGGGACACGATGACCAGGGCCTTGCTCAAAGCCGGATTTCAGTTTGATCCGAACAATCCCGCGCATCGTGAATCCGGCAACGCCAGCCGCTACATGCTTTTTCGATTGCCCTATGAGCCTATCGCGGCCGGGCAGGGGAGTCTGCGGCCTGAGATCCAGATTGAAGCCGCGGTTTGGCCTTTGCGCCTGCCCGCGATCGAAAGGCCGGTCATCTCTTTCATGTCCGAAGCCTTCAAACGGCCGCCCGAGCTGCCCGCAATTAGCTGTGCGTCGCTCGTCGAGGTGATTGCCGAGAAATTCGTCGCGTTGACCAGACGCGCCGGTGCGGAGCTGGCCGATGCTGGCGGACCTCGCGATCCAACGCTCGTGCGCCACGTTTATGATCTGCACGTCACCCGCAGGCATTACGATCCTGCCGAAGTCATCGAATTAGCGCAAACGATCATGTTGGCCGATGTCAAAGCCTACGGCCACCAATTTCCGGCGTATCGCGACAACCCCGTGGCCGAGACGCTGCGCGCGGTTGAGGGCCTGGCGTCGGACGCCGGCTTTGCCAGCCGCTACACGCTCTTTCTTCGCGACATGGTGTATGGCGAGGAGCGGCCAGAATTCGATGTGGTGCTGGCCACAATCACCGCGCTGGCAAGCCTGCTGGAATCCAGGAATGGGTAGAGGCGATGAGTAGCACTGTTTACATTGTGGGCGCGGGGTTTTCGAAACATGCTGGGCTGCCCCTGCAACATGATTTCACCGAAGCGATGATTTCGCCTCGCGATGATGAATCGAATCCCTCAGAACCGCTGATCATGCACCTGAGAGCGTTCATACACGACGCATTCGATCATCACAAATCCTCCAATGCTAAGTTTTGGCCGAACCTTGAAGATCTATTCACGAATATCGATCTCGCGGCAAATACAGGGCATCATCTAGGCTCTCATCATGCCCCTTCGAGCCTCCGGATGACGCGGAGAGTGCTGATTGCGCGTATGATGTTGATGCTCGACGAGCGATACTCTACGGCCGACATTAAGCGAACCAAGGAATGGAAAGATCTCAATAGCTTCCTGGGGCAAATCAACCTGAATGACAGTGCGTTCATCTCCTTGAACTGGGACACAGTGATCGAACGCCGGCTGAGTGAACGGCGCGACGTTAACAAGTTCGATTACCGTTGTGGCGCGCGGCCGGCTGAGTTTGCCGATAGCGGCGACATGATATCCGCGCGAGAATTCCCGCAGGATCGTACCAGTGTGCCGGTGGTGAAGATCCATGGTTCGGTGAACTGGCTCTATTGTGACAATTGCCGCCAACTGTATTGGTTTCCTCCCGGCGATGCGGTCACCGTAGCCATGCAGCTCATCACGCGCGATGAGGGGGAGAAGCTCGGGCTTATGGACGTTGAGCGCTGCGCGAGATGGCAATGCCTGAATTGCGCTAAGGTCCCGTTGACGACCCGGATCGCCACATTCAGTTTCCTGAAGGCCCTGGACTTTCCGATGTTTGAGAAGTCCTGGCTTTCGGCGGAACAACTCCTGATAGATGCCGACAAGTGGGTCTTCATCGGCTATTCGCTGCCAGCAGCCGATTTTGAATTCAAACACTTGCTGAAGCGCGTGCAGCTCTCCCGGAGGCCGGAGCCGGAATTCGTTGTGATCACGGGCGGTTCGAAGGAGAGCTGCAACTACACCTACACCAATTACCAGAAGTTTTTTGGCCGCTGTATCAAGACGACCGAGAACGTTTTTCGGCAGGGATTGTCACCCGAAGCCATAGAGGCGGCGATATGAGGACCGCTTCAACCCAACCTGATTGGTTGTTGCCGCTGTGCAAGCTCCCTGGACAGCACGTACTGTGCACGCGCCGCCATTGCTAATCGCAATCGCCTGGAGAGGAGTATTGGCACATCCGCAGTTCGCCGGATACGGACCGCTGGTTTGGCCGTTCATGCAGACTGGAAAGGTCGTGGTCGCTACCTGTCCTGGAGTCCCCTGCGGTCCCTGCGCCCCTGTGTCGCCTTTGGGACCTTGTGGTCCCGTAGGGCCTTGTTGACCCGATGTTCCAGTGAGCTTGCCATTGACAGTGAGATTGCCGAAAAAAGTAGCGTTGCCGATGCCGTCTATGCACATTCCGCCTGGAGTGGGACTCCAAGGAACAATACAAAAACCGCCGGTGTTTGGGCTACCACCATCGAACTCGATGCCGCCATAACCTCCTGGTACGACCGGGTTATTGTATCCAGCGCCGTTTGATGGCCGGATTTGCACACCGTGTCCGTCAGGCGCGTCAATTCTGACGCCTCCCACGGAATTAGCAGCCGCAGTGGTTACCTGGAGATTCCCGCCGCTTTCTGAGACAGACGACGGACCAACGTCGGTGTTATTGACGAACTTCGCCAGGAAATCCGTCGCGCCGGTCAACAGTATCCTTGGCTGAAGTTGTTCGCCGGCGCGATTGAACCGGATTTCCAGCCAGCGAGGTTTGTCCGGTAAGAACAGGTCTGAAGTTCCACTAATCTGCATCCCTTGAGCGCTGCCGATCCTGATGGTGTAATGCCCTTCGGGGCCGATGGCCACGTCTTGTGTGTCCTGCCAGAGGAGTTGCCCACCATGCTCCTCTGTATAAACCGCCGTGGTGACGCTTTCCGCTGGCGAGGGCGGCAAGCCGTCTGCGGGCTGGAAGACACCGCTGAAGCGCAGCAGCTTAAGGAACGGTGAGACTCTTGCTACGGGTTGAGGTTGGGTGGTTTGTGACCACAGGCCGACGACCGCAAGTGGTCCACCGAATGCGAACAGCAGAAACATGGTTTTGTTTTTCAACATCCGCTTGAACATGATTTCCTCTCCTATGCCTGCCCATTTTTCACTTCGCTGGTAAAAGTTTGTAGAGCCAACCTGGCCCGCGAGCGCCGCCCAAAACGGCAGCGCTGCGCGGGCTTTTTCAGCTATTTCTTGTCCCGCTCCTTGAGAGCCCGCTCTCGCTCTGCGTTGTACGCAGTAGCCGCGTCAGCACCCCACGTGGTTGTGGTAGCCGGCCCTTGGTGTTGGTTCACTTCCCGTTGTGCCTGTTGTCGAGCTGCATCCTGGTCGCTCATCTGCTTTCTCCTCTGTGTTAACTTCGAAAGAACCCGTTTGGGTTCGGTTTCGCTGTTTGAAATGTACTGCTGATGAGGTGGGTTTAGGGCGTTAGGTTTTATAAATTTATCCGCTTAACGCATAAAGAGGTTTATGTCCGGACCGTGGAACTTTGGATCGTGCTCCTACGATGGGAAAATTCTGGCCAGGGATGGACAAGCCCGGCCCCTCCAACCAAAAGCAGGTCTTCTCTTGGAGCTTTTGCTCGAAAAGCCCGGCAAGGACCTCAGTGATGCAGAGATCATAAATCGGCTTTGGCCCGGCGACCAAAGAAACTTGACGTCCAACATTCGAGTGCTCTTCTCAGCGGTTCGTCAAGCTGTTGGGAAAGACTTGTTGCCACAATTCAGCCGCAGGCTGATTTCCCCGAAACATCCACCCTCACCGAATGCGCAAGAGCCCGTGGTGGCTGCCACTGCCAGCTGCGATGTATCTGTGGCATCTTCCCACTGGAACACCGAAATGGTGCGAAAGATGTTGCTTGAATCTCCCCGGGATGCCACGATCAAGATCCTCGTCACATTCTTTTGGCCCGCTGAAACGGATTTAGTAGAAGATGTGCTTGACCGGCTGCTCATCGGAAGTGCTAGGACTATACAGATCCTGATGTTGAGTCCGTTTCCCACCACCCGGGCGCTGATTACCGCTAGGTACACGCATCGAATCCGTCTGACACCAGAGACAGCAAAAAAGACCATCGAGAGGCAATTGGCAAACCTCGAACATTATAGAGAGGAGCTGGGAAAATACGACGGCAAGAACGGCACATTAGAAGTAAGGGTACATGATAGCGTTCCGACTCTGGTTTCTTATCAGATCGGAGATGAAATGCTGGTGGGCTTTTTGTTAACGCGGCGGGCCTTTACTGCTGCCCCGATGCTGAAGATAAAAAGACCGGTCGCCGACGCCATCAATGGAACTCCATGGGGTGTTTTCGAAGAGAACTGGGAAGCGTGCTGGAAAATTGCCAAGACACCGTCAGAAGTCCGGCGTCCCTTCAGCGGCCGTCCGCGAGGAAGACGGCTGCCGGAGCCTATTGATTGCGACTATATGGGGAATGATGAAGATGGAGCCCGTTACACGGCAATTCGATACTGCTCCCCGCATTTGAGAAAAGTTTACGACACGTACGTTCGGCTTGAAAAAGAGCACACGCCGTATGACCCAAAAACCTACATCCGCCTCCGAAAAGGGCTGAAGCGGTTTTTGAAGCGGGGCGACAGTCATGTTTTCGAGGTATTTGGCGGCAATGTGGGGGAAGAGTATCTCCGCCAGTTCGTATCGGCCATGGACGAAAACGGTATTCTTTCAAAACGCGAGCCTTGAGGTCGGGAACGAGCAGCCGGCCGTTGTGGCAAACAACGTCAAGCGGAAAGCCGAAGCTGGTCGAGCCCGCCTTGACCCAGCGCCGGAGCGTGGATTGGGGCAGAATCTCGATCAGCCGGACAGCCGCGCTGATGCCGAGATACCGCTCGCCATCAATGACGACGGTTCCTCGATCAGCAGCTCGGCTCGACCCCGGCAGATTTTCAGGCCGCTTGATCATCGCGGCATGATGCCCACGCTTTCTGACGGAGTCAAAGGCAAAGATGCAGACCGTGGATTAACGATCCTAGGGAAGAAGATCCTTGGAAGAGCATTGAAGGGCAGGCCCAGGAAATCCAGCCGACGCTTCCTTTTTGGCTGGCCAAAGCGGGCTCGATTTTGTAGGGTGGGATCGGTCAGCGGGCTCTGGGCTGTAGGAAGAAAAGATGTTCGATCCTGAATTGGAAAGCTTCAAAACGAGCGTGGACCTTCGGGCCTATGCGGCCAGCCAAGAATACACGCTCGACCGAGAAGAAAGTTGGCGCGGCTCCGCCGTGATGCGGCACACGAACGGAGACAAAATCATCATCAAGAGGGATGCTGATGGCCATTACGTGTACTTCTCGGTCCGCCACGATGGCGACAATGGGTCAATAATCGATTTCATAAAGCATCGGCGCGGCCTGACTTTGGGCGCAATTCGAAAAGAACTTCGGCCCTGGATCGGAATGTCAGCGGCCCTGCCTCCGCCGTTCCCTCCCCTTCCCAAAACGAACAAGGACCGGATGCGCGTGGAAGCTCGCTACGCCACGATGCGCGACGCTCCGCGTCACCCCTATCTTGAAAACGAGCGCGGCATTCCTGCCCAATTGCTCAAACGTGACCGCTTTGCCGGCCGGATACGGATCGACGCCCGAGGTAACGCCGTATTCCCGCATTTCGACGAGCAGGGCCTGTGCGGTTATGAGATCAAGAACAAGGGCTTCACCGGCTTCGCGAGCGGCGGGACGAAAGGGCTCTGGTCCAGCCACCCCGAGAACGGCGACGTGCAGCTGGTGTTCTGCGAAAGCGCGATCGATGCTCTCAGCCATGCGACCTTGTTCGCGAACACGTGCGCCCGCTATGCCTCAATCGGGGGCAAGCCAAACCCGGTTCAACTGGAACTCATTCGCGCGTTGGCGGCCCGCATGCCGGCCAGCTCCGAAATCGTCGCGGCCATGGATGCCGACGCGGCGGGTCGTGATCTGGTTCAGGTCGTCCGCCGGGCCGTCGAGTTGACAGGCCGTCACGATCTGCGGCTTCGGGACCACGAGCCTTCCGGATTTAAGGACTGGAACGATCAGCTCCGGTCAAGGCCGAAACCAGTGCTCGCCTACCGGCAGGAGAAGCCTGCCGTGGCTTGAGGTGTTGGCATGCTGGTTGAGAATACCGCATTCGAAAAACACTATCGCATCGGCGAACTCGCCCACATGTGGGGCTTGGGCCGGGAAACGGTGCGAAGGCTGGTCAAGGACGATCCCGGCGTGATCAAGATTCGCATGGGGCGAAAGAAGGCGCACACGGTTTACAGCGTGCCGGAGTCGGCCGCCGCGCGCATCCACACGCGGCTGCTCAACGGGGCGTAGGCACAACGACCAATCGTGGCTTTGGTTTGTCGTCAAACGCTTCCTGGAGGATTTTCGTCAGCCGCGCCTGTCTTTCGGGTATCCATGCGGCATAGTGTTTCACGACCATCTGCTCTGAATTTCCCAGGAGATCGGCGACATCCCGGACGCTGACCCCGCGCTGGAGGATAATCCGGGCGAAGGTGTGGCGGAAGCGATGCGGCGTTGGCTTCTCGGACCAAGGGCCGCAGAGCGACCAGAGCCTGTTCAGCTTTCGACGCCAGACATCCGTGATGACGTTGATGTCCCTGGTCATGTGCTCCCCGAAGATCAGGGGCCCGTAGGTCTTGCTGCGCGCGCGAATACGCTCTTGTAGCCATGGCGGAACCCAGGTGAATACATGCGTACCAGCTTTAGTGGTGCGGATGAGAATCTCGCCGGAATCTTGCAGCCGGTCGATGTGAAAGGTCGAAACATCGGAGATGCGAAGCCCGGTGTAGACCGAAACGGATATGAAATCGGCAAGATCCTGGCCGGTCCATTTCTGGTTGTAGCGGGCATATTGGCCATCGCCTGGCTGATGATGCACGTCGCGTGACCACTTTAATTCGTGCTTGCCGTATTCGTTGTCGCAAGCTTCATACATGCGTTTCAATTCTTCGTCGGAGAAAGGAAGCTTCTGTTCGTTGCGGGTGTCGGCGGCCTCCCGCGTGCGCTGGCGTGTGAGCAGTCGGGCGGGATTGCGCGTGATCCATTCGTTGGCGAGACAAAACTCAAAGAACGCCTTGATGGTGCTCATGTTCTTGGCGCTGGTTTGGGCACTGACCGACCAGCCGGCGCGCATCTCGCGCACGTCGATGGGCGTCCACTGGTCGAGCATCACATAGCCCTTGCTGTCGGCGAAGGACTTCAGCTTTCCCAGAAGCAGCTTGTATTTCTTCTGCGTATTGGGCGCGGCGTGTGTAGCGAATTCGGCGGTGAAAGCAGACATTGCCCGCTCGATCGTGGTCCTGGGTGGTGGGATCGGGTCGATCGACGGCTGGATAGGCGAAGGGGCGGCGGCGTTCCAGGTTCCAATATCCTCATAGTTCACGGCAATCGGCTTCGCGCCGTCCCATTCCCACTGACCGGTGTTCTGGCGCTTGAAGGTGCCCTGCAGCGTTCCCGAGACGAAGATCGGGCACTCGCAACGCCGCCAGCCCTTCTTCCGCTCGTCGTATTCACTCGTGCGGGATTCTTCGAGATGGCCTGCTTTGCAGTCACGGCGATGGCGTCGGTAGAGGGCAAGCGGCATGTCGCCATTTTACGCCAGCTTGACCGATTTCGCCCGACAAACTTCATTTGGCGGTTAAGTCTTTTATTTGCAATGGCGGAGAGAGAGGGATTCGAACCCTCGATAGAGTTTCCCCTATACACGCTTTCCAAGCGTGCGCCTTCAACCACTCGGCCATCTCTCCGGTTCGGAAATCTGAGGCGCCGTGCAACCTCGCGAGCGGGGTTGATTACTCTCATCAGAATAGCACGCAGTGCAGCCGGCCATCTGGTGGCGGATGGGGCAGTACAATGACGACAGTGACCCCTGCGGACATTTCCCGGCGCGCGCTGCTTATTTCGGCCGCCGGCGCTTTGGCCTGCGGCCGTCCCAAGGCGTCGCGCTTTCACGGCTACTGCTTCGTGGCCAACCAGGCTGGCCGGTCGGTGGGGGTTGTCGACCTCACGCGGTTTCGCCTGCGGAAGCAGATCCCGCTCGATGGCGCGCCTGCGGCGGTGCTGGCGCATCCCGGCAAGCCCAAGGTTTTCGTGCTCGCGCCCGACGCCGGGACGGTCTACGAAATCGACGCCGGCTCGCTTTCCGTCTCGCGCAGCGCACGCGCCGGCAACCAGGCNNCCGGCATGCGGGTGTCGCCCACTAACGATGCGCTCTGGGTGCTCTATCGCGATCCCGCGGCGCTGGTCGAACTGCCGCTCGATTCCCTGCGCCCAGGCCGGCGTATTCGCCTCGCCGCGCCGCCGGACGATTTCGACCTGAGCCGCGACGGCCAGGCGGCTATCGCCAGCCGGCAGGGCCGCAGCATCGTACTGGCATCCCTCGCCCGCGCCGCCATCGACCGCACCATTGCCTCCGGCGAGGAGCCCTCCATCGTGCGCTTCCACTGGAATGGCAACCAGGTGCTGGTGGGAAGCCACGCCGGCCGCAGCCTGACGATCTTCGATGTCGCCACCGGTAATGTGGTAGTCCGTCTGCCGCTGCCGCTCGGGCCGCGCCATTTCTGTTTCACGCCCGATTCCCAGGGCCAGTTGTTCATCAGCGGCGACGGGATCGATGGGATCGTCATCGTCTTCCCGTACACCACCGAGGTCGATCAGACCATCCTGGCCGGTCATGCGCCGGGCGCCATGGCGGTGACATCCAAGGCGCCGTCCTACCTGCTGGTGGCGAATCCCGAAAGCAACGGCATCACGGTGCTGGATGTGGATACGCGAAAGCTGGTGGCCGTGGTCCAGGTGGGCCAGGCGCCCGGGCATATCCTCATGACGCCCGACGAAGAGTACGCGCTGGTGTTGGACGAAAAGTCCGGCGACCTGGCGGTGATCCGGTTACTCTCGCTGACCGTGGCGCCGGATGGCTCGCGGCGCCGCTACAAATCCGCGCCGTTGTTCACGCTGATTCCCGTCGGGGAAAGGCCCGTCAGCGCGGCGGTGGTGGATTTGGGGTAGGTTGGCAAGCCGCTCCTTACGTTCGATGGCGGCACCATCCTTGCAATTATGGCACCGCAGTCCAGAATTGCAAGGATGATTCCAGCCCCTACTTCTTCTTCCCCTGCGCCGCCACCGCTTCCATGGCGGCCTTCACCTTCTCCGGATCGCCCAGGTAGTAGCGGTTCAACGCGCGCAAATCGCCGTCCAACTCGTACACCAGCGGCATGCCGGTGGGAATATTCAGCTCCACGATCTCGCTTTCCGGAATATCGTCGAGGTACTTCACCAGCGCGCGCAGGCTGTTGCCGTGCGCCGCGATCAGCAGTTTGCGGCCGTTCTGGATGGCCGGGGCCATGGTCCCGTGCCACAGCGGCAGGAAACGCGCCACGGTGTCCTTCAGGCACTCGGTGAGCGGGATTTCGCTTTGAGGGACCCCCTGATAGCGCGGGTCGCTGCCGGGGAATCGCGGATCGTCAAGTGTCAGCTCCGGCGGCCGAATGTCGTAGCTGCGGCGCCAGATTTTCACCTGGGCCTCGCCGAACTTCTCCGCCGTCTCGGCCTTGTTGAGCCCCTGCAACGCCCCGTAGTGCCGCTCGTTCAAACGCCAGGAGCGGTGGACCGGAATCCACATCAGGTCCAATTCGTCCAGCACCATCCACAACGTGCGGATGGCGCGTTTCAGCACCGAAGTGTAGGCCACGTCGAACTCGTAGCCTTCGGACTTAAGCACGACGCCGGCTTCGTGGGCTTCCTGCCGGCCCTTTTCGGAAAGGTCCACATCGGTCCATCCGGTGAAGCGATTCTCCTTGTTCCACGTGCTTTCGCCATGGCGCAGCAGTACCAGTTTGATCATGGGGATCGCTCAGCGCCGGAAGGCCTTTCTCCCCAGGAACTGCGCCGACGGGCCGAGCCTCTCTTCGATGCGCAGCAACTGGTTGTACTTGCAAATGCGGTCGGTGCGGCTGGCCGAGCCGGTCTTGATCTGGCCCGCGCCCGTAGCCACCACGAGGTCCGCGATGAACGGGTCTTCGGTTTCGCCGGAGCGGTGCGACACCACGGACGTGTAGCTGGCCGCCGCGGCCATCTGCATGGTTTCGAGGGTCTCGGTCAGGGTGCCGATCTGGTTCAACTTGACGAGAATCGAATTGGCGATGCCCTGGTCGATGCCGCGCCGGAAGATCTCGGGATTGGTCACGAAGATATCGTCGCCCACGAGTTGAATCTGGCTGCCCAGTTTCTCGGTGAGCAGCTTCCAGCCCGCCCAATCTTCTTCCGACATGCCGTCTTCGATGGAAAGGATGGCGGGATACTGGCGCACCCAATTCGACCAGTAATCCACCATTTGCTCGGAACTGCGCGCGCTCTTGTCGGACTTCTTGAAGACGTATTTGCCATCCTGATAGAACTCGCTGGCGGCCGGATCCAGGCAGACGCCGATCTGGGTACCCGGTTGGTAGCCGGCTTGCGAAATGGCCTCGAGCACGCTCTCGATGGCCTCTTCGTTGGATTTCAGGTTGGGTGCGAAGCCGCCCTCGTCGCCCACCGCCGTGGAATAGCCCTTCTTGGCAAGCACCTTCTTCAGCGTGTGGAAGACCTCCACGCCCATGCGCAGCGCTTCTGAGAACTTCGCGGCGCCGAACGGCGCGATCATGAACTCCTGCACATCCACGGAATTGTCCGCGTGGGCCCCGCCGTTGATGATGTTCATCATGGGAACGGGAAGAGTATTGGCCGCCACGCCGCCCAGGTAGCGGTAGAGCGGGGTGCGCTGGGACGCAGCGGCGGCGCGCGCCGCAGCCATGGATACGGCCAGAATGGCGTTCGCGCCGAGCCGTCCCTTGTTGCTCGTGCCGTCGAGCGAGATCAGGACACGATCAAGCTCCGACTGCTGGGCCGCATCTTTACCGTGCACAGCCGCGGCGATTTCGCCATTGACGTGACTGGTGGCCTTGAGCGTGCCTTTGCCGAGGTAACGCGACTTGTCGCCGTCCCTCAACTCCACCGCTTCGTGCTCCCCGGTGGATGCGCCGGACGGCACCGCGGCCCGTCCCATACTGCCATCAGCGAGATAGACATCCGCTTCCACAGTCGGATTCCCACGCGAGTCGAGAATCTCCCTGCCTGTTACCTTTGTGATCGTCGTCAAAGTACACTCCTAAAATCTGGGGGTTGGGGGTTGGGGGAAGGAAACTCACTCCGCGCGTCTTCTTTTCCCTAACCCCCAACCCCTAACCCCCAA
>OMOG01000691.1 GCA_900290305.1 Candidatus Sulfopaludibacter sp. SbA4 | reverse complement strand
GCCTTCTCCGGCCGATCGATGGCACTGGTGCAATCCATCAAGGAAGCGGGAGCGATCACGGTAGAGGCAAGCTCGCCGGGATTGACCCCGGCCAGCGTCACGATCTCCTCGAAGGCCGTGAAGCTCCGCCCCCAAGCGGCGGTTTGGGAGCGCGAGATCCCGGCGGGTTCGGGCATCACGGGCCTGTGGAGATCCGCGCCTGCGGCAGCCGCCGGCGGTTTCGGCGGCGGTGGCCGCGGCGGCGCAGCCAGCCAGATTTTCACGTTCCGGCAGAATGGAAATTCGCTCACGGGAAGCGTTGAGGGCGGCGGCGGTGGCCGCGGCGGCAGTATCGACACGCCGATCGCGATCGAAGATGGAAAGGTGGATGGCGCCAACATCTCCTTCAGCGCCGCCGGCGTCGTCTACGCGGGCACGCTGAAGGGAGACGCGATCGAGCTTCAGCGGACCGGCGGCGCCGCCATGGGCGGCCGAGGAGGACGCGGCGCCCCGGCGGAGCCTGCCGGACCGCGCCCGGCTATCGGGCCCCCGCCGGACGGTTCGGACCCGTCGTCCGGATTCTTCGTGGGCCTTGGGAGAGGCGCGGCGGGAGGACGGGGGCCGCAAACGCCCGCGCCGATGGTCCTTCACAGGGCGAATCGGTAGGCAAGGGCTCCGAGCCCAGCGGACAACTCATGGGGACGCCCGGTTCCCGGCTGGCAAGAAGTGTCCGCAAGAGTGCGGACACGGCAGACTGAGAGTCTGCGCCACAAGGCCGCCTCCAGTGCGGTGGATTAGACGTGGAGGCAGGAGCTAAAGCACGCCGAGCAACTCGCCAGGCGACGCCGTCCCGGTGCCCTTCTTCATGATGGTGATCGAGGCCACCAGATTCCCGAATCGGGCGGCGGCCGCCGGGTCGCCCGTGACTCTGAGCGCCAGCGCCGCGCCCGCGGAGAAGCTGTCGCCGGCGCCGCAGATATCCACGGGATGCTCCACGCGTCCGGTGGGCACGAAGACGGAGCCCTGCGCGTCGATCAACAGCGCACCATCGCCCCCGTGCGTGATCACGAGCAGCCTGGCATCCATCCGGCGGCGCAGCTCCGCGTAATCGATCCGACCCAGCGCACGCATGGATGCGGCCTCCGCCTCTTGCCGGTTGGGCTTCACGATGACGCCGCGGAAATGCTCGGCGCGCATTCGCGAGTCCACCCAGATCACCGTCCGTGGATTGGCGGCGGCAATCCGCGTGAGGGCCTCGCGCATGGCGGGGGTCACCACGCCTCCCTGCTCGGTCTCGGCCTGGTCCGATACCAGGATCACGTCGTACGCGGCGGCGCTCTCCAGCAGGCGCACCAGTTCGCGATCCAAATCCTCCGGCAGCGGACGGGTGTTTACGAAGTCGATGCGCGGCAGGTCCTCCTCGCCGGTCCGGCTGTTGATCAGCTTGGTGTAGGTGAACGTGCACACGCGCTCCGTTCGCACCAGCAAATCGCTCGCAATCCCGCGCGCGTCGAGCGCACCCGCCAATTCGTATCCGAAGCCGTCGCTCCCGGCGAGCCCGAGCACCCCGACCCGCGCGCCTAGCGCGGCGACGTTGTTGGCCACCGTTCCCGCGGCTCCCGGCGTCACCTCGGTCGCCACCACGCCGATGCGCGGAATGCCGGTCTCGCGCGACGGGTCGGCGAGCCCCGGGTCGTAGCGGCACCATCGGTCCAGGCAGACATCCCCCACTACCAGCGCGCGCAGCTTCGGAAATTCGGCCAGGATTTCGGCGGTG
>OMOG01000334.1:250-31512 GCA_900290305.1 Candidatus Sulfopaludibacter sp. SbA4 | reverse complement strand
GATCTTCCAACTGTCCTGCACATAGAACCCGAACTCCCTCTGGCGGTACCTGCCGATGGTGTTGTTCGGGCCGTAAGTTTTGCTCGTCTCTCCCAGCACCACTGAGCGAGTGATGGATGACACGCGGCCCGTGAGCAGCGCGTAGAGGTTCTCGGCGTTCGCCAGGTCGGAGGCCGCGCTTCCCGGGAAGTTGGCCGTGGTGAACATGCCCAGCGCCGGGTCGGTGCTCTGGATTCCGAAAGAGACGCGCGGAAAGATCTGCGTGCCGTCGCTCACCGTGTACTCGGCGATCTGCGAGAAGCTTCCTCCCATGTTGACCTGGTGGCTCCCCCGCACCCAGGTCGCGCTTCCCGTGAGCTGCTTGATGGGATTGTTGCGCCGCGAAGTACTGCTCGCGTTATAGGGGACGGTCACATATCCCGCCATGTTGGGTGCATAGCCCCTCCAGGGCGCGAACAGATCGGGCGTGACATCGTTGAAGAACAGCACATTGCCCGACGTGATGCCGAACCGCACCTCGCTCGTCCAGTGCGAAGTCCACGCGGACCGGACAGCCGTCGATCCGGACCAGAAGGCTTCCCGCTGGCCGGCGTTGACTTTCGAGCCCAGCACCGTGCCGCTGCCCGGGAACACCGGAATCACCGCGTTGATGCCGTCCGGGAAAAGACGGTAGGGATTGACTCCCCCGGTGGCTTCCCAGTGGTGCTTCGGGTTGATGACCCAATCCAGCTTGCCCTGGGGAAAGTCGATCTTCTGTTTGCCCGGCGCCAGGAAGTTGAAGTTATTCCGGTTGAAGTCGTTGGCCGTGGCGCGCATCGTCACCGTCCCGCCGCCCAGCGATTGCGCGATCTGCGAAAGCGTGTTCCCAATCAGCGGATCCGGCGTGGCAGGGAAGCCCGCGCCCGCCGCCAGGTTGTACAGGTTGACCGTCTGCGGTTGGCCGCTGGAATTCTTGTAGGTAAAAATCCCGCTGCGCGCAGCATCCGTCAGCACCAGGAGCTGCGAGCCCTTGTCCTGCGCCTCGTTCCACGATTGCGGGAACCGGAAGATCTCGTAGTTGAAAAAGATGAAAAGCTTGTTCTTGACGATCGGGCCGCCGATGTGTGCGCCCATCTGGTGGAGGATGATGCGGTCCCGCGCCAGCCCGTCAATATTGTTGAAGTAGGTGTTGGCGTCGAAGAACGTGTTGCGCTCCTGGTCGAATGCGCCGCCGTGCCATTCGTTGGTGCCCGACTTGGTGACGAACTTCACCTGGATGGCCCCTTCGCCCAAGCTCTCCGCTCCCGATGCGGCACTGGTCACCGACACTTCCTCGACCGCATCCGTCCTGGGGTAAACCACGGCCTCCCGGCGTCTGCGTACCGGGCAGCGTGACGATCAGGTCGGTGGCATTCCGGCTGGGAATCGGCAGATCGTTCACCTGGCGCCCGGTCAGGTCCGAGGAGACCGCGGCCGAGGCGCTCTCGACAATCTCCGCGGCCCCCGTCACCTGGACCGTTTCGGAAACCGCGCCGACCTCCAGCGTAAGGTTGACCGTGGCCGGGATGCCGGCGTCCATGGCGATGCCTTCCTTCGTGACCTTCTTGAACCCGGCTGCCGTAGCCGTGACGCTGTAGGTCGCGGTGGGCAGCGACGGTACGGCCCAATGGCCTTTGTCGTCGGTGAGGGTGCGGAATATCTGGCCGGTGAGGATGTTGGTCACGGCGATTTCCACCTTGGGAACCAACGCTCCTTGCTGGTCGGTGACCAGGCCGTCCATCGTGCTGGTGTTGACTTGGGCCACGGCGGATGCGGCGAGGCCCAGAAGAAGAAGCAAAGTTTTCATCTTTGTTGAAGTCCTCCAAATTTCCCCAGATTGAGCGGACTCGGGTCGACTGGTTTGTATGATTGTAGTACGAACGTTACGGTCCGGCGTACCGAAAAAAAGAAAAAAAACGCGGTCCCATCCGGGGGCGCATTTTTTAACAATTTTGAAGGACTCTTAGTCTTAGTGCACGGCAGCGCTTCCCACCGCCTGCCAACCGGTATTGAGCGTACCGCTGCGCGCCGCCAGATAAAACACCTGGTTCCCCGCAAAGCCGGCGCTGAACGTGATCGGCAGCGTGATCGTGAGAGTGCCGCCGCTCGCGGCCACCGAGCTTCCTGTGCCGGCAATCGAGCACTGGCCGTTCGACACGCTGCCCGCCCCCGGCGCCACCATCCCCGAGTACGGCCCGCCCGCGTCGCCGGTGTCATCCACCAAAAGCACCGACACCGAGGACGCACTGATCGGCACCAGCGCCAGGTAGCACGCGTGGCGCCCGTCGATCGAACCGTTGATCAACACATTCGCCACGGCGATGTCCTGCCAGCCCTTGGTGTCAGTGAAGGTGAAGGTGTAAGTGCCGGTGAGGCCCGAGCCGCGGCCCGGGCTCACCAAGCCCACGCCCAGTCCGCTGACCGCCGCTCCCGGCGCGTTCCACGTCCCCAGCGCCTGCCAGCCGGAATTCGCAGATGCGTCCTGCGCCGAAAGGTACATCACGTGGTTGCCCCCGAAAGCCGGTTCGAACGTGATGGCCAGCGTCAGGGTGAGGGTGTTTCCGTTGCCCGCGGCCGAGCTGCCCGCTCCCGCGATGCTGCATTGGCTGTTCGACACGCTGCCCGAACCCGGCAACACCATCCCCGAGTACGGCCCGCCCGCATCGCCTGAGTCATCCACCAGGTCGACCGACCCCGAGCTCGCCCCCGACGGCACAAACGCGATATAGCATGCCTGCCGCCCGTCGAGCACGTTGTTGATGAGCACGTCCACTACCTGCAGCCTCTGCCATCCGCCCGTATCGGAGAAGGTGAAAGTGAACTGCTGCGTGCTGCCGCTGCCCGCGGACGGACTCACGCTGACCTGCGCCGGCACGGTTGGCGGCGGCGGAGCGGCAAATATCCAGGCTCCGGGGAAAATCGAGCTCGTGCCGCCCGAAATGACTCCGCTGCCGACAATCGCCGTGTACCCATCGCCGGACATCGCCACGGAGCCGCCCTCCTGCTTGAAGGCGAGCTCTCCGTTGGCCGGCGTGCCCACCAGCTTCTTGCATTGCTGGCTCCAGGCCCCGCCGCTCCGCGTGAAAATCCACGCGGCGCCGGTCGAGTTGTTGTCGTTGATGCCGCTGATGATGGCCGTATTTCCGTCCGCCGACAGGGAAACGGACCAGCCTTCCTGGGCCGCGCCCACCGCATCGTTGGCCGTCAGCTTGCCGCCTTGCTGGCTCCAAACGCCGCTGCTCGACCGCGTAAAAATCCACGCGGCTCCGGTATAGTTATTGTCCGCGTTGCCGCCCACGATGATGGTGTTGCCGTCCCCCGATATGGCGACCGCGCCGCCCTGGTATGCCGTACCTACGGCCCCGGCCCCGACCAGCTTACCGCCCTGCTGGCTCCACACGCCGCTGCTATTCCGCGTGAAGACCCATGCAGCTCCCGTGTTGCCATTGTCAGTCGCGAGTCCCCCGATGACCGCCGTGTTCCCATCCGCGGAAATCGCAAAGCCGCCGGAGTCTGTCTGTTCGTAGCCAGGCGCGGCGCCCGTACCTGCGAAGCTGTTGCCCTGCTGGCTCCAGACCCCGCTGCCGTTACGGGTGAAAATCCATGCCGTTGCCGGTGCGTTGCCGCTGTTTCCGCCTACGATGACGGTGTTGCCGTCCGCGGAAATCCCCACCGAGGAGCCTTGCTCGGTACCCACATTCAGGCCCGACGCGGCGGGCGTGCCCACCAGCTTGGGGCCCTGCTGGCTCCACATCCCGCTGCTCGACCGGGTAAAGATCCACGCGGCCCCGGTAAAGTTATTGTCACCCTTTCCGCCCACGACGGCCGTGTTCCCGTCGCCGGAAATCGCCACCGAGTAGCCCTGTTCGGCCAGGCCCACCGCGCTGTTGCCGATCAGCTTGGAGCCCTGCTGCGTCCAGACGCCGTTGTGCCGCGTAAAGACAAACGCCGCGCCCGCGAAGTTGTTGTCGCTCGCCAGCCCTAAGATCGCGGTGTTCCCGTCCGATGAGATCGCGACCTGATAGCCGGCCTTGTTATCGATCAGTGAGATCGCGGCATCCGCGCCGCTCAGCTCGGGGCCCTGCTGGGTGAACTGCGCATGCAGGTGCGCCGAGAAGATGAGGGAGAAGATCAGCAGCCTCATTACGGAACCCCGGCAATGTTGCCCGTGCCACTCACCGGTGAATTTCCCCAGCTTATCACGCACTGGCCGTTCTGGACCAGGATGTTGACAACGCCGACTCATTGCGGAACTCCGGCCGTACCCACCGCCTGCCAACCCGAATTGAGCGTGTTGCTCCGCGCCGCCATATAGAACACCTGATTCACAGCCAGGACTCACTGCACGGCAGCCGTCCCCATCGCCTGCCAATCCGTATTGTTACCTCCGTTCCCATCGCGCGCCGCCAGGTAGAAGACACGATCGCCGTCGAATGCCGCGGTGAACGCGATGCTCAACGCCAGCGACAGGTTATTGCCCGTGCCGCTCACCGGCGAATTTCCCCAGCTCACCACGCACTGGCTGTTTTGGATTGTGCCGGCGGCGTTCAACACCGCAGTCCCCGCGTAGGGGCCGGGGGCATCGCCGGCGTCGTCCACCAGGTACAGAGTGTTGATCGACTGCGCATAGGCCAGGAAACAGCCATGCCGCCCGTCAATGAAGTTGTTGATCAGGATGTTAATTACTCCGATATCCGAAGAGCCCTTGCTGTCGGAGAAATTAAAGGTGTAGGCCGTCGAGCCCTGGCCCGTGACGCGGTTGGGCGTCATGCCGGCCACGGCAATGGTCCCGCCCGGCGCGCCGCCCGGCACCTGCGAGACGCCCAGCGCCTGCCATCCGGAGTTGGTCCCCGCAACATTCCCCGCCGCCATGTAGACGATTTTATTGCCCGCGAAGCTGGAAGTGAACGCAATGGTGAAGGTAAGAGTCAGGTTGTTGCCGTTGCGGGTCACCGGAGTGCTGCTCCAACTGACCGCACACTGACTGTTCTGGATGGCGCCCGTGGCGGCCAAAACCGCGCTCCCCGCAAACGACCCGCCGCCATCGCCGGCGTCGTCGATCAGAAACAGCGTGTTCACTGGCTGGCTATAAGCCAGGTAACAGGCGTGGCGGCCGTCCAGGAAATTGTTGATCAGGATATTGACCACGCCGAGATCCTGGGCGCTACTGGTGTCGCTGAAAGTGAAAGCCAGGGTTTGGGTGGCCGTGCTCGCGGCCGGCGGGTTGACACCAATCGGCGACGGCGTGCCGCTCACAATGACCGCGGCCACGGCAATCGCGCCGGAGGTCCCGGTGATGGAAGACGTGGCGGTATCGGTGGCCGTGATGGTGCGGCTGCCGGCGGTTTGCAAGGTTGCGGAGAAGGTTTCAGTCCCGCTCGCAAGAGTAGCGTCCGCGGGCAGGGTAGCGGCGCTATCGCTGCTGGTGAAGTGCACCTTCCCGGAATAGCCGGTGGCCGTATTATTGTTGGCATCGAGCGCCGTCACCGTGAAGTTGATGGCCGTCCCGGCGGAAGCCGATGCCGCCGCCGAGACGGTGAAGCGGGTAGCCGGACCCGGAGGCGCGAAGACCCATGCGGCTCCCGCTCCGCTGCTGTCATTGGGTCCGCCCAACAAAGCCGTGGACCCGTCGCTCGAGAGCGCCACCGATGTGCCCTGCGCCGCCGCGCCTGTGGCGCCGGTCCCCGACAGCTTTCCGCCCTGCTGGCTAAACGCGCCGCCGCTGCTTTTGAAGATCCACGCTGCGCCGGCGCCGCTGTTGTCGGCGGGTCCACCGATCATGGCAGTGTTCCCGTCTCCCGAGAGCGAGGCGGAGCTGCCCTGCTGGGCTGCGCCGGAGGCCCCTGATCCAGTCAGTTTATTGCCTTGCTGGGTCCATGGGCCCCCGCTGCTGGTGAATACCCACGCCGCCCCCGCGTTGTTGTTGTCCCCGCGTCCGCCCACCAGCAGCAAGGTGTCGCCGAAGAGTGCCACGGCGGAGCCCTGCTGGGATTGGCCCGCATTGCCCGTCCCAACGAATTTGCCCTCCGGCAACATGCCGCCAAAGAAGATCCAGACTGCTCCCACCGAGTTACTATCGCCAGGTCCGCCCACAACTACGGTAGTCTTGTCGTTGACCGCCACCGATGTGCCTTGGGCCGCCGCAGCCGTTGCGCCGCTGCCGCTCAGCTTGAAGCTTGCCTGCGACCAGACTCCGTTGCTTTGGATGAAGAGCCACGCCGCTCCGGTTCCTCCGCTATCGGTCGGCCCGCCCACGATGGCCCAGATTCCGTTGGGTGAGAGACCCACCGAATATCCCTGGCTCGCTCCTCCGGACGCGCCAAAACCGACCAGCTTGGCTCCCTGCTGCGACCAGGTCCCGCCGCTGTTCCGCACGAAGGCCCATGCCGCACCCGTGCCGCCGCTATCCTTGGGGCCGCCCAGCAGCGCGGTATTCCCGTCGGCCGAAAGCGCCACCGAGAAGCCCTGTTGCGCCAGGCCGGAAGCGTCGGTGCCAACCAGCTTGGCCTGCTGCGTCCAGACACCGTTGCCGCGGATGTAAACAAATGCCGCTCCCACTCCTCGGCTATCGCCGGGACTGCCGGCGAGCGCCGTGTTCCCGTCACTCGAAAGCGCGACCGACTGGCCCTGGGTTGCAAGGCCCACGGCGCTGGCGCTCACCAGTTTGCCGCCCTGCTGGACGAGCTGCGCGTGAATCAACGCAGTGAACACAAGAAACAAGAAACAACCACGCGTCGACATAACTTTTCCCCTCATGGAACCGCGGCCGTCCCCACCGCCTGCCACCCCGAATTGAGCGTGCTACTGCGCGCCGCGAGATAAAACACCCGGTTCCCCGCAAAACTGCCGCTGAACGTGATCTCGACCGTGAGTGTCAGGGTGTTGCCGCTCATGGCCACCGAGCTTCCCGCGCCGGCAATCGAGCACTGGCCGTTGGACACGGCGCCGCTGCCGGGCAGTTGCATGCCCGCGTAGGGGCCTCCCGCATCGCCGGCGTTGTCCACCAGAAAGAGCGAGCCGCTGCCCGGAACAAACGCCACGAAGCACGCGCCGATGCCGTTGATCGCGCTATTGATCAGCACGTTCGCCACCGCGATGTCCTGCCAGCCGTTGGTATCGGTGAACGTGAAGGTGTAAGCCTGCGTCGCGTTGTTCGTGCGTCCCGGGCTCATACCGCTGACCGAGGGACCTGCGGCCGCAGGACCGGGGGCGTTCCAAGTGCCCAGCGCCGACCATCCCGAATTGCCGGATGCATCCTGCGCCGCCAGGTACATCACGTGATTGCCGGCAAAAGCCGCCGTGAACGTAATCGCCAGAGTCAGGGTCAGCGTGTTTCCGCTGCCCGCGGCCGAGCTCCCCGTTCCCGCGATGCTGCACTGGCTGTTCGACACGCTCCCTGAGCCCGGCAGCACCATTCCCGAATATGGCCCGCCGGCATCGCCCTGATCGTCCACCAGGTACAACGACCCCGAGCCCGGAACGAACGCCGCATAGCAGGCATGCCTTCCATCCAGCGCGCTCGCGATCAGCACGTCCACCACCGTGAGATCCTGCCAGCCGGGCCCAGAGGGCGCCCCGTCCGAGAAGGTGAAGCTGAAGGTCTGGGCCATGCCGCTGCCCGCGGCCGGGCTCACGGACACCGGCGTTGGCGGGACCACCACGAGCACAGTCACCGCAATCGGACTGGAGGTTCCCGTGACCCCGGCGCTCGCCGTATCGGCGGCCGTGATGGTCTGGCTGCCCGCCGTCTTGAGCGTCCCTACGAACGTGCCCGTTCCGTTTGTCAGGGTGGTGTTAGCCGGTAGCACCGCCGCGCCATCCGTGCTGGTGAAGTGGACGGTGCCCGAGTAACCGGTAATGGTGTTGTTGTTGGCGTCCTGCGCGGTCACCGTGAGGTTGAACGCGGTTCCGGCTGTGGCCGACGCAGGCGCCGAGACCGTGAAGTGGGTCGCCACCGAGCTCACCGCAATCGCGCCGGAAGTACCGGCGATGGAAGAGACCGCCGTATCGGCGGCGGTGAGGGTCTGGCTGCCGGGCGTGTTGAGGGTCGCGGAGAATGTGCCGGTGCCGCTCGACAGCGTGGTGTTCGCGGGGAGGTTCGCCGCGCCGTCAGTGCTGGTGACCTGCACGGCGCCGGAGTAACCGGCGAAGGTGTTGTTGGCGGCATCCAAAGCGGTGACGTTGAAATTGAAGGGCACACCGGCGGTGACCGAGGGGGGCGCGGAGACGGCCAAGTGCGTGGCGACGGGCTGGGTGAACACCCAGACCGCGCCGTTGCCGCCATTATCGAAGGGGCCGCCTTCGATGAACGTGCCTGCGTTCGCGGAGATCGCCACTGAGTACCCCTGCAGGGGTTCGCTAAAGGCGGTACTAACCGCGCCGCTCCCGAAGAGTTTGTTACCTTGCTGGGTCCATGTCGCCCCTTGGGCTGTGTAGCTTCGCCGAAAGACCCACACCGCGCCCTCGCCTCCAGTAGTGATGTTGTCGAAAGGCCCGCCCTCGATCAACGTATTCCCATCGGCAGATACGGCAACGGCGGCGCCTTGGGACGCATCCGTAGAGGCATTGCTGCCGACCAGTTCCGGTCCTTGCTGGGTCCAGACCCCGTTGCTGCGCGTGAATACCCACACTGCCCCGGCGCCGCCGTTTTCCCCCTCCGACCCGGTAATCGCGGTATTCCCATCCGCCGACAACGCCACGCTGTAGCCGAGTCCAAGTTCCTTGCTGCGACAGTCGGTGAAGCCGGCATCGGTGGCTACCAGTTTCTTGCCTTGTTGGGACCAGACACCGTCGGTGCGGGTGAAAACCCAGATCGCGCCGATGCAACTGTTGTCGCCGGGCCCGCCCGCGATGGCGGTATTCCCGTCGCCGGATATCGCCACCGAAGTGCCCTGGTTCGCGCCTCCGGCGCCGTTAATCGCCCCGCTCCCCACCAGTTTGCCGCCATATTGACTCCACGCTTGGTTAATGCGGGTGAAAACCCAGATCGCGCCGGCGCCGCTGTTGTCTCCGAGGCCACCGATGATGACGGTGTTGCCGTCGGCAGAGAGCGCCACGGAGCCTTGTACCGATTCGCCGACGGCGGGTTTACCAACCAATTTAAGGCCTTGCTGAGTCCAGGCGCCATTGCTGCGCGTGAACACCCAGGCGGCTCCCACCCCGCCGTTATCGCCGAACCCACCCACGATGGCGGTATTCCCGTCGGCGGAGAGGGCCACGTTGGCCTGAGTGGAATTGCCCACGGCGCCGATGCCCACGGGTATGCTGCCCTGCAGACTCCACACGTTGTTGGCCCGGATGAACACGGTGGCGTTCGGCGCGCCCACCAGGGCGGTGTTTCCATCGGCCGAGAGCGCTACGGAGGCGCCCAACTGGGACTTGGAGGCGTCAGCCAGCTTACTGCCTTGCTGCACAAACTGCGCGCGCGCGCGCGGCTGACTTTGTGCGAATAGAATGAGGATGCCCGGGCTCAGGCGTAGCAGAGTGACCGCGGACCGAATCGCACGGTGTGACGGGCGCATCATTTGCCCCTCGCGAATCGCCCCCCGCGTCAAGCGCATCGTAGCCCTAACTCCGGCATGTTCGCCGGTCCCCGCCCGCAGCTCAAGTCTCCATAGGTACGAAACGTTTCAAGGCCGCATTTTCAATGCAGTACGCTAACAGAGACTTGAGGATCGGGCACGGGCGTAGTGGCCGCTGGCGCCGGATCCGCGTCGAGAGATCCGGCGCGGACGGACGAACTTCGCATTTACCTGGACCGGCTTCCTCGCCCTGTCGGCGTAGTCTCCTCTTAGTCAAATACTGGCGGCCGGAGAAACGATTCTGCCACAGAGAAGGGATCATATGAAATATCTCCAAAGACCGTTTGGAGAATTAAACTCGGCTTCTGCGGCCGCTCTGGCACTTGCCAGGATCTTGGCATATTTAGTTAAGACGTAGGCATCAACTGCCTCGGCGGTCCTCAAGGCTTTATCTGTGGTCGCTATTTTTGCAACTATCTTAGCGCCGCCGATTCCTGCTAACTCTGCCTCGCCCACGAAGGGAATAAGCGCTGACGCTATCAAAATTTCGTCGCTAGTAGAAAGTTCCGAAGCGGGTTGGATCATCATGCAATGCTCCTGTCCGGTAAAAATAAGCGCATCCAGCCCTTTCTCGATCACCTCACCGCCGAAACTTGCGGAACCATAGACACCATCGTTGCCCTCGTTGCTATCCGGCGGATTGTCACCCTGTTGCAGGCCGTACGGATCCGTCCGGTTTACCGGGTTATTGTCCACATAGGCATACGGATTGAGCGACAACGGCGAGCGCAGATTCGATCCCAAAGTCGGGTTCGCCCCCGAGGGCGCGAGCCGCGCGGCCGCCAGAAGCGCGGCCGGAGACATCGGATCCTGGGTCAGAAAACGGCCCGTTCCCGGATCGTAGTAGCGCGCCCGGAAGTAGTACAAGCCGGTCTCCCGATCCAGCGCGCGCCCCGCGAACACGTACGGATTCGCGATCGTGCCGGTGGAAAAGAAAAGCTGCCCGAAGGAATCGAAATCGTAGCTCGCAGCCACCGCACCGGTGGAATCGGTCAGATCCACGATGTTGCCGGCGCCGTCCGCGAGGTAGTAATAACTCACGCCGCTGCGCTCCATCACCAGCGGCTCGTCCACGCGCGGCCCGTAGGTGTAGCGGGCGCGGAATGCCCCGCCCGAGCCGTCCTGCTCCAACAATACGTTGTCGCGATCGTAAAGAAACCGCGTCACCACGCCCGCCACGTTCTTTTCGATTCTTCGGCCGAAGGGATCGTACTTGTAGGTCACCTGCGACGCGGCCGGAAGCGTGACCCCGGTAAGACGATGCAACCCATCGTAACTGTAACTGGTGGCGCCGGGAGTCAGCGAGGGCACAGCCAGCGTAGCCGAGATGCGGTTTCCCGCGGCATCGTACACGTAGGACTCGGCGGGGTCAACCGGGTGAGTCGCGGCGGTCAGCCGGTACAGCGCATCGTATTGATAAGTGTTGGCGCCGCCCGCGGTGGTCATCGAAAGCCGGTTGCCCACCTTGTCGTAGGTGTAACTGAAGCTGGCGAGCTTGGCGTAAGACAACGACGTCACCTCGGATGCGGCGTCGTATTGATACGCACCGGCGATCCCGTTGCCCAGCCTGATGGCGGTGCGCCGGCCGGCGGCATCGTAGGCAAACGTGGTGGTGGTCCCATCGGGAGCCGCGAGGGCGGTCAGCCGGCCGTCGGCATCGTAGGTGTACGAGGTTTTTCCGCCATAGGGGTCGGACATGGAAACGCGCCGGCCCACGCGATCGTAGGTGTAGGCGGTGGCGGCGGGAAAGCGCGAATCCCTTGCGCTGGCGACCCGGTTCAACGCGTCGTACGTGTAGGTCAGGGTGAGGTTGGGATTGGAGGCCGTCAGCAGGTTGCCATTGGCATCGTAGGTGAATGACGCCGTGGCGCCATCGGGCAGCGTTTCCATCGTCAGGCGATGCAGCTTATCGAAGGCATACTGGATGGCGGCTCCGTTGGGATCGGTGGTCTGCACCGGATTCCAGGCCGGGTCGTAGCCGAATTGCGTAACGGCCTGGAGCGGACCGGTGGAGCTGGTCACGCGCCGGTTGGAATCGTAAACGAAGCTCACGGTTTGGCCGTCCGCATTGACCATTGAGCTGAGCGTCCCCGCCGTGCTGCAATTGCAATTGCCCGGCGACCAGGCGTAGCTGGTGGCGCCGCCGATTGCGTCCATGACCTTGGTGAGGTTATGCAGCCGGTCGTAGGTGAAGTTGGTGGCCGCGCCCGCGCCGTCGGTGCGGCGGACCAAGTCGCCCACCGGGTCGTACGAGAAAGAGGTAACATAGCCCAGTGGATTGGTGCTTTGCGTGACTCTGCCGAGCGCGTCGTATTGCCGCTGGAGCTTGTTGCCGAGAGGATCGGTAAGCAGGATGGGCCGGTTCAAATTGTCGTAGCCGAACTGGGAGGTATTGCCCAGCGCATCGCGCAGGGCCGTGAGATTGCTGTGCGGGTCATAGACCGCGGAGACCGTCGCGTCCGTCGCGTCGGTGGCAGTCAGGATATTTCCGGACGAATCGTAGGTGAAGGAAGTCTGGTCCCCCAAGGCGTCAGTCACTTTAACGAGATTGCCCTTGGAGTCGTACTGGAGCTGCGTGAGATTGCCGTTGGGGTCCGTGGAACTGGTCACCTGGTTGAAGACCGGATCGAAGGTTAACTGAAGCATGCCTCCCAGCGCGTTGGTGCGCTTCAGGGGATTGCGCTCCGCGTCATATTGATAAGCGGTGACCGCGCCCTCCTGGTCGGTCTGCGAGGTGAGATTGGTGTTCGCGTCGAAGGTCTGGACCGTGGACGTTGCGTCCGGCAGGATGGTCTTGGTGGTGTTGCCGGCCGGATTGAGCTGATAGGTGGTATCGAATCCAAGCTCGTCCTGAACCACCGTCTGAGAGCCGGGAGTGAAGCTGTATTTGCTGGTCGCGTTCTCGCGATCCGTCACCTGTGAGACGCGCTTGTTGGAGTCGTAGGAGTAGGCGATTACGCCTCCATCGGCGAAGGTGATGGACTGAAGAAATCCTCCGGCATAGGCGTACTTCGTCTGCGCCCCGGTTGGGTCGATGGAAGCGGTCAGGTTGCCGCTCGCATCGTATTGATATGTCGTTTTGCGGCCTGTGCCGTCCTGGACTGCGACGGCGTGGTTATTGGAATCGTATGCGAAGGTGAGAGAGCCGCCAATGGCATCGGAGACGGTTGCGATGCGGCCCTGCGCGTCGTAGGCCATGGTCTCGGTGTTGCCGTTCGCGTCGGTCAGGGTGCTGAGGCGGCCGCGCGTATCGAATGCCATCACTCCCCCGTGGGTGGTCGTCAATTGGAATGTCCCCTGCGTGGTCTGGGTGAGCGTCAGGGTGATTCCCGGGGGCGGCGTGTAGGTGGGAGCTTGCCCGGTGAAGGCGCCGGTGAAGGTGAAGGTAAAGGCTCCTCCGCTCTCGTTGTAGTACACCATGGCGTTCGGGGCGGGATTCAGCCAACGCTGATAGCTGTGGGTCCAACCGTTGCCGAAGATGCCGCCGGCGCTGGACTGGCTGTTATAGGTGCGGACCAGCGCGATCGGGAAGCCCGGGCTGGCGAGCTGGAGGTCGGTGAACTGGTGGTACATATTCCCGTTGCTGAGACAAACCGGACACCCGCTGGAATCGACGTTCACCAGGGAGGGATCTCCTTGGGGGCCGGGGCCCGCGGGAGCGTTGGGTACGGGGAACGGCGCGGTGGTCGCGGAGATGCCGTTCAGGGTCCCGGTGCCGGTCATTGTGAAGGACGACCCGGATGGGTCGACCTGGAAATTCAGCAGAAGCGTTCCCGAAGCTTGGCTGAAGATTCCCGCACCGCCGGTCACTGGAACCACGAACTCGGACTGGGACCCATCGTTCAAGGGCCCTAATCCACCGCCAGTGAGGGAGCCGGTCAAGGGGAACCCGAACGCGATCGAGCCTTGGGTCGTGCGTGCGTTCAGGTCCACCGTCACCGTACCGATAGCCACGGAAATCCCGAACGGGGAGACCGTGCCGACGGCCAAGCCGGTATAGGTTGTGACGCTCCCGTCGGCACTCTGCGTCGTCGCCAGGGTTCCGGCCATGTCGACGCTGACGTTGACGGAAGTACTCTGGCCGTAAGCCACGACAGTGAGCAGCATCGCCCCCAGCGTCAAGCGCATCGTAGCCCTCACTCCGGCATGTTCACTGGTCCCCAGGCCTCTTTTTTTCCTCATGGAACCCCGGCCGTCCCCACCGCCTGCCACCCCGAATTGAGCGTGTTGCTCCGCGCCGCCAGATAAAACACCTGGTTCCCCGCAAAGCTGCCGCTGAACGTGACCGCAAGCGTCAGCGTAAGCGTGTTCCCGCTCGCGGCCACCGAGCTGCCCGCGCCGGCAATCGAGCACTGGCCGTTCGAAACGGTCCCGGATCCAGGCAGTTGCATGCCCGCGTAGGGCCCTCCCGCATCGCCCGCATTGTCCACCAGGAAGAGCGAGCCCGTGCCCGGCACAAACGCCACGAAGCACGCGCCAATGCCGTTAATCGCGCCGTTGATCAGCACGTTCGCCACGGCGATGTCCTGCCAGCCGTTGGTGTCCGTGAAAGTGAAGGTGTAGGCCTGCGTCAAGTTGTTCGACCGTCCGGGGCTCATCCCGCCGACCGACGGCCCTGCGGCGGCAGCTCCGGGAGCGTTCCACGTACCCAGCGCCGACCAGCCAGAGTTCTTGGATGCATCCTGCGCCGCCAGGTAAATCACGCGATTGCCTGCAAAGGCCGACGTGAACGTAATCGCCAGTGTCAGCGTCAGCGTGTTTCCGCTTCCCGCGGCGGAGCTCCCCGTTCCCGCGATGCTGCACTGGCTGTTCGACACGCTGCCCGAGCCCGGCAGCACCATTCCCGAATACGGCCCGCCGGCATCGCCCTGATCGTCCACCAGGTACAACGACCCCGAGCTCGGAACGAACGCCGCATAGCATGCGTGCCTTCCATCCAGCGCGCTCGCGATCAGCGCGTCCACCACCGTGAGGTTCTGCCACCCGCCGGCGTCCGAGAAGGTAAACGTGAACGCCTGCGCGCTTGCGCTTCCCGCAGCCGGCAGCACGCTCACGGGTGCGGGCACGGTCGCCGGCGGCTGGACTGCCGTGCGAGTGAGCAGATTGCCCGCCTTGTCATAGGTGAACACCACCGACCCGCTGGCGCCGTAGTCGATCTTGATCAAGCGGCCGGCGCCGTCGTAGGAGTACGTCGCCGCGGCGGCGACGGCTGCGCCCAGGATCGCGAGGATGATGCCAAGTGGTCTCATGTCAACGTGTGCTCGATTATGGGGAGTTCCCCGCGCACAACACAAGCTTCCATAGGTACGAAACGTTTCAGGGCCGCATTTTCAATGTGGTACGCTAGGCAAGAACCTGAGGATCGGGCATGGGTGTGCTGGCCGCTGGCGCGCGGACGGAGGAATTTCGCATTTACCTGGATCGGCTCCNNATCGGCTCCTCGCCTTGCCTGCGTTTACCTCTTCGCGCCGGCGTGGTCAACTGCTCCGTTACCTGGTGGAGCGCGCCCTCACCGGCCAGGCTGACGGCGTGACCGAGTACGGCATCGGCCTCGACGTCTTCGAGAAGCCTCCCTCCTTCGACCCGCGCCTCGAGGCCACCGTCCGCGTCGAGATGAGCCGCCTCCGGCGCGCATTGACTGACCATTATGCAAACGCCGGCGCGGCGGATTCCTGGCGAATTCAATTGCCGGCCCGCGGGTATATCCCGGTGATCCAGCCGCTGCCCGAGACACCGCCCGTGGCGAGCGCCGCCGTTCCCCGCACGCCGCGCTCGATCCAGATCAAAGCCGCGGTGGCGCTTGCCGTGGTCGTGCTCGGCGCAATCGTGGCTGCGCTCTACGTTTTTCGGGGCCGGCCCGCGCTGAACTCGGTGGTGGTGCTGCCATTCGAAAATCTCACTGGCGATCCTGGTAATGAATACCTGGCCGACGGAGTTACCGAGCAGCTCACCGACTCGCTGGCGCAAATCCCGTCGCTGCGTGTGGTGGCTCGCACCTCGGCCTTCCAGTTCAAAGGCAAAGCCGCCGACATCCGCGAAATCGGCCGCCGCGTGAATGCCGACGCCGTGGTCGAAGGCAGTCTGCGATACCTGAATGGGAAGCTTCGCCTGACCGCCCAGGTGAACCGCGCCGCCGACGGCTATCACATTTTTTCGCGAACCTTTGATGGAGGCATGCAGGAGCTAGACCGCCTGGAAAGCGAGATGGCGCCGCTTGTGCTCGCCACCATGCGTCCGGGAGCCGCGATTGCCAGGCGCAAGACGCCCGATCCGCAGGCCTACGATCTGTATCTGAAGGCGCGCGCGTACCGCGTCGGAGGCACGCGCGAGACTTTCGAGAAAGCCGTCTCGTACCTGGATCAAGCCATCGAGCGCGACCCCGGCTACGCCGACGCGTACGCCGCCCTCGCAGGCGTCTATGCCGCCGGCGCCGCAAATCTGGCACACGAGCCGCTCGAATACGCCAAAAAAGCCAAAGCCGCCGCAGCCACGGCCCTTGAGCTCGATCCCACGTCCGCCCCGGCCTATGCGGCCTCGGGAATGATGGACAGCATGGTTCTCCTGGATTGGAAACGCGGCGAGCAGGAACTTCGCAAGGCCATCCGGCTCATGCCCCAGAGCGCCATCGTACACAATCGGCTGGGCCTGACGCTCCTGGCGGAGGGCCGTTTCCCGGAAGCCATTGTGGAGCTGCGCAGGGCGGGCGACCTCGACCCGCTCCTTCCCAACGTCACCTTAGGGTGGGCCTGGTACATGGCACGCGAATACGATTCCGCTCTCCAGCAGTTGACCCGAATCCGCGATCTGAACCCCGATCTGATCGCCGTGCACCCCTTGATCGGCGCCGCATGGGAGGGAAAAGGCCAGTTCGACAAAGCCATGCAGGAGTACCAACTGGCTTTGCCTAAACTCCCCTCGGCGAAGGTATTTATCGCTCACCTGCTGGCCGTCACGGGCAAGCATTCCGAAGCGCGACGCATGCTGGATGGGTTCGAGCATCCCGCACCGGATGAGCCTCCGCCCAGCGCCATAGACATCGCCATCGTCTATGCCGCCCTCGGCGATCGCGATTCCGCATTCCAATGGCTCAACCGCGCATACGAGAACCGGCAGGTGTGGTTTCTGAAGGTGCATCCCATGCTGGATCCGTTGCGCGGCGACCCGCGATTCACCGAGCTGCTGAAGAAGGCCGGTCTGGCCAATTGATTGCATCCTCTCCCGCCGACCGCGTACCATCGAATTCGTGGCCGAATCGGAAAAGTTGCGGGAAGTGCCGTCGGTGCACGAGGTGGTCGAGCGCCTTTCCCCTGCGCTCGCGCGGTTTCCGCGGACGCTGGTGGTGACGGTGGTCCGCGGTGTGCTGGAAGAACTCCGCGCGGAGATCCGTGGCGGGCAGGCCGGCGGCCTCGCGGTCGAAGCCCGCGTGGAACAGACGCTTGCCGCGATCGAGCGCCCGTCGCTGCGGCGCGTCATCAACGCCACCGGCGTGGTGCTCCACACCAATCTCGGACGCGCGCCGTTGGGCGGCATCGCCCTGCTGCCGGGCTACTCGAATCTCGAATACGATATCGCGACGGGCCGGCGCGGCAAACGGGACGTGCACATTTCGAGCCTGCTGGAGCGCCTGCTGGGCGCCTCTGGCATCGCGGTCAACAACAATGCGGCCGCCATTTTCCTGGCGCTCCATGAGCTGGCCGCGGGAGGCGAGGTGGTGGTCTCGCGCGGGGAGCTGATCGAAATCGGCGACGGCTTTCGCATTCCCGAGATCATGGCGCGGTCGGGCGCGCTGCTGCGCGAGGTGGGAACCACCAACCGCACGCGCATCGAAGACTACCGCGACGCCATCAACGAACATACGCGCCTGCTGCTGCGCGTCCATCCCAGCAACTTCCGGGTCTCGGGCTTCACGGCCCGGCCGGAGCTCCGCGAACTCGCCGCTCTCGGCCGCGAGCGCGGCCTCGCGGTGTACGAGGACCTGGGCAGCGGCTGCATCGCCGACCTGCGAGCCTTCGGCATCGAGGAGCCGCTGGTTTCCGAAAGCCTCAGAGCCGGCGTCGACCTGGTGTCGTTCAGCGGCGACAAGCTGCTGGGCGGCCCGCAAGCCGGCATCCTGGCGGGCAAGCCGGAGATCGTGGCGCGGCTGAGGCGCAATCCGCTGTTCCGCGCGCTGCGGCTGGACAAGACCATCTACCAGGCGCTCGAAAACACGCTGCGCCAACTGCTGCTGGAAAACTGGGACGCCGTGCCGGCGCTGGCCATGATCCGGCAGACTCCCGCCGAGATCCGCGCACGCGCCGTGGCGCTGCTGGCTCGGGTGCCGCAAATCCTGGCGGAGATTGCGGCGGGAAGCTCGGTCATCGGCGGCGGCGCCACGCCCGAGCAGTCGATCCCCACGTGGCTCATCGCGGTTGAGTGCGCGGATGTGGTGGAGGCGGAGCGCGGCCTGCGGGCACGGGACCCGGCCATCGTGGCGCGGATTGAAGACGGGCGGCTGGTTCTGGATTTGCGGACCGTCTTTCGCGACGAAGAGGACGAGGTGGCCGCGGCGCTCGCCGTTGTGGGGCAGGCGCTTCCGCCTGCCAACTGATCCTTTCCTATCCGCTCCTATCCGCCGAGCCGGAGTGAATCTGACCGAGACAGCCTTGTTGGTATCTTGTGTCAGTTCTTTGAGGGTGACAACTTGATTGCCGCACTTGATCCGCGTTGACCATCGCGATCTTCCCGGAGAGCGTCTCCCCCGGCCATGCCTTCCGCATGGCCGTGGTGGTCTCCATGTTCTTGTTCCTTTTGGCCGAAGGTGCGCTGGCCAGGGAACGGGAATCGGGCTCGTCTGACTAAGTACTCCATTTCATAAATACAGTCTCGTATCCGATCGTGGCGCACGCACTCATGCGTGCCGCATCGACACTCTCCAGCAAGTCTTTGCAGCCTGCGACGATTTTGTGGGGCGGACCCCCCGGTCCGCGGCCGACCCCCTGGTCGGCCTTTGGTTGCGGCTCTGCTGCTCTGTGGGCGCGCAATAAAACACAATCTTGGCTGCCGCCGGCTTCAGCCGGCGCTCCTCGACCCGCGAGGTTTCTGCCGCCAGAGACGCTCCGAAAGGACCGTCCCCCGCTCGTGTCGATGCCTGTTCGGCGCCTGGAAAATACGTTAGCGTATTTTAGCGTATTTATGAAACGACGTACTAAGGGTTGCGTCTTACTTGCGCGGCTGCGCATGCCATTCCGAAGCCGGCGCCAGTATGACCTGGGAAGCACAGTGCCGCCGCTAATTCCTCTTCAACAGCGCCGGCCAATTAAGTATGACGTGAACCTCGCCGGCCTTGCCGGTATCCGTGGGTGAAGCGAACAGGAAGCGCTGGCCGTCGGCGCTGACGGTGAAATGGTTCCGCAGCGAGAGGCCCCGCCGCGCGGTAAACATTTGGACCGGAGTACCGGAGTCGAATAAGGTCCCATCGCTCCTTACCGGCACAGCCATGAGCTTGTCACCGTCCAGGAAAAAGAGCTCCTTGCCGTCGCGCCGCCATTGTGGCATCGTGCCGGCCATGGAGACTTGCCACTTCCCGGCCGGCACGCCGAAACCGGGAGCACTGCACACGAACACCTGATTCCGGCCCGATTCCGTTGACGTATAGGCGATCCAGCGGCCATTGGGGGAGAATTGCCCAAAATTCGCCAAATACGGACCCGTAACAACGGGCGTTGATTTGCCGTCGCCCGTAAGAGGCAACGACCAGATGGAACTTCGCCCGCCCGGACCTTGCACGTTGTACAAGAGTAATTTTCCGTCCGGCGATAGCGAATCGACACCCTTGTCGACCTCGGAGACCAGCAACTCCTCTTCGGCGCCCACCCCGTCCGCGCGCTTCCTGTAGATATCATGGTGGCCCTTTCGGCTGGAGCTAAAAATCACATAGGCGCCATCTGGCGACCATACCGGGTTGTGATCCTCAGCGGGGTCGAAGGTGAGGCGCGAGTTCGTGCCGCGAGCCGGATCCAGAATCCATACATCGCGAGTCTTCGTGGCCGGATCGCGAATGGTGATCAGGACCCGCTTGCCATCGGGCGACAGAACCGGGTTGGTGATTTCGCCCGGTTCGCCAACCGAACCGAGTTTCTTTCCAGTTCGGTCAAACCACGTTAGTTCCATGGATGTGGAGGGAAAGCCCAGGCGCCACGCCAGGGAGCCGGTTTCCGAGACCGAGTAAGCGTAACCGGGCAAGGGCGTAAGACCGGCCACCGGCTCGGCTACAGGCGTGGGCTCGCCGCTCAATTCCAGCTTGTCGGCGTCGAACGGCTGGGCGAGCAGGACGCTGCCACGCGAAAAAAGGAGCCAGCCTGGCGACGTGTACGTAGCTTGCCCCGTTCGTTGCAAGATCTGTTTGCGGAATTTAGGATCGTCGATGAATCCGACATTGGTTGCGCCAGGGGAAGAACCACTCAACACGTTATACAGGAAATGGCGCCCATCGGCAAGAAAATTTCCTCCGAAGTGCAAGGTTTCACCCGCGGCCAACTCGGTCACCGGTTTCGGAGCGCCACCGGAGGCGGACACCTGCATAATGACATTTCCTTGGTTGAAGAGTATGATTCCATCGCGGCTCCATGCGTCCGGCTGCGCCTCCCGTTCCAGTGTCGCCCGGGCCTCGGGCGGCACCCCGCACAGCTCACACAATGACTGGGTTGCGCCGCTGGCAAGGTCGAGGCGCCACAAGCTCGATCCTCTCATAAACGCTAAAGAACGGCTGTCGGGCGAGAAAATTGGCCCGCTCGTGGCGCCTTCGGTACCAGTCAGCGGGCGTAAAGCGTAGGAATCGAGACTGCGAAGCCAGAGTTCGCGCTTTGGCCCCGAAATGGCCACTACCACAATTTTGCTGCCGTCCGGGGAGAACGTTGGGACGGCGTCGGGCGACATCCTAACTCCGTCGGGAAAACTGAACTGGAAGCGGACAACCTGCCGTGGCGGCGGGCTTTCGCGCAGATGCCGAGCCGCGACTGCGCCCGCGGCGATCGCAACCAGAGCCAGCAGCGTCGCGACAATCCATCCCATCCGCTCACGGCGGCGCTCGCGGGCGAAGACGGGAGCGGGTACGCCGGCTTGTGAGCCGCCCTCGGCGATCCACTGCAATTCACCGGCGATGTCGCGCGCGCTCTGCCAGCGGTTGTCCGGATCCTTGGCGAGACACCTTCGAATGAGCCGCTCCAGCGCCGGCGGGGCTACCGGAACCACCGTGGAAACCGGAGGCGGCTCGGTGTGGAGGATCGCGCCGATCAAGCTCGCGTGAGAGGCCCCCTCGAAGGCGTGCTTGCCGGTGAGCATCTCATACAGCACCAGGCCGAAGGCGAAGATATCGCTCCGCGCGTCCGCTTCCCGGCCCTGCAACTGTTCCGGCGACATGTAGTGCATGGTCCCGAGAATTGTCCCTTCGCCGGTGAGCCTTGGGGTGAGACTCTCTTCGCCGATCGTGGCAGCGCTCATCTTAGCCAACCCGAAATCCAGCAGTTTGACGCCGGACTTGGTGACCAGGATGTTGGCCGGCTTCAGGTCCCGGTGTACGATTCCCTTGCGATGCGCGGCGTCCAGCGCTTCGGCGATCGGCACGGCCAGCCGCAGCGCCTCCGCGACCGGCAGCGGTCCCTGGAGCGGCGCGCCCTCGATGTACTCCAGCACCAGGTAGTCGGGACCCACGTCGTAGAGCAAGCAGATGTGCGGATGATTCAACGCGGCGATGGCTTGCGCCTCGCGCTCGAAACGTTCGCTGAAGCGCTTTTGGCTGGTCTTGATGGCCACGAACCGGTTCAGGCGCGTGTCGCGGGCCTTCCACACCTGGCCCATGCCTCCTTCGCCGAGGGACGAAAGGATTTCGTAAGGCCCAAGTTTTTCGCCTGCGGAGCAGGGCCCTTCAAAGACAAGCCCCAATCCCCCCGCTCCGATCCGGGAGCCCAGCCTGGCCGGCACGAGCAGACGCGCGGCCTCTTCGATGGCGGGCCCTTTCATGAACGACCCGCCGGCAGCGTCGCGGTCAGCCTCCAGAAGGCGCACCACCTCCGTGCGCAACCCGGCATTCCCGGCACAGGCAGCATCGAGAGCCGCGGCACGCTCCTCGTCTGGAAGTTCACGGAGCTGATCGAACAGTATGCAAGCTCGCCGGTAGTCCTCTGGCGTCATTTGCTGTGGCGATTTCCGGTCGCCTTCCCTTCCCCACCGCGGGCGTTCGGGGGTTGAAGTCTGGCGTAGAGCCAGGCACGCGCCAGGCGCCGGTCCCGGACTCCGGTGGGTTCTGAGATTCGATGGACTGCGGCGATCTCCACGTTTTCCGTTCTCGTGAGATTCTTGACGTCGGAAAGGTCCGGGTGGGGCCTGCGATTGCCGCGATTGCCGCGGCGGTGCAGTTGGGCGTATACGGTGGGCGGCAGACTTTCGAGCGCGGATGCGTCACCGCCGCTCCAGGCTTGGAGCATGCCGGTCGGGGCAACCGGGGAGAAATCCTGTCGCACCATTGGAGAAATTATGTCATTGTGATTGCCCAACCGCAAATTCTCTCCGCTGTCTGTCGGCAACGGGTGAACGTTGTAGACAGCTTAGGGCTTGTAAAACAGGCATAGATCCGGCACAAAAAGCGAACAAGTAGAGAACGCATGGCGGAAGTCACCGGGGCGAGAATTGACTTCGGAGGCGCATTTTTGGTCTCGGGTGGGCAGGCGCTTCCGCCTGCCAACCGTTCAAGCGGGGCAGCCAATCCTGGCTGCCGCCGGCTTCAGCCGGCGCCCCTCGACCCCCCAAAGGTTCCCGCCGCCGGAGACGCTCCGCAAGGACCGTCCCCCACTCGTGTCGGCGCCTGTTCAACGCCTGGAAAATACGTGGCGTATTTTTGGAACGACGTACTTGACTACGCCCGTTCCTGGTACGTCCCTTCGGTAGTGTTGACCCGGATCTTCTCGCCTTCGGTAATGAACGGCGGGACCTGCACCACCAGGCCCGTCTCCGTCTTCGCCGGCTTGGTCACGTTGGAGACGGTCGCGCCCTTGAGGCTCGGCTCGGTCTCCACTACCAGCAGGTCCACGGTCGCCGGCAGGTCCACGCTGATGGGCTTGCCCTCGTAGAACTCCACTTTGACCTTCAACTGCGGGATCAGGTATTGCGTGGCATCGCCGAGAAGATCCTTCATGAGGTGCATCTGCTCGTAGTTCTCGGTGTTCATGAAATAGTAGTACTCGCCGTCGTCGTACAGGTACTCCATCTCTTGCTCTTCCATCTGCGCCTTTTCGACGCGATCTTCGGAAGAGAAGCGGTGCTCGGTCATGGTGCCGGTCCGCAGGCTGCGCATTTTGGCCTGGACGAAACCGCGCAGATTGCCGGGCGTCCGGTGGTTCACGCTGAAGACGGTGTAAAGCTCGTTGTTGAACTTGATCACCATGCCCGGACGCATTTGTGTTGACGAAATCATGCAACTCCTTGGTATTTTTGACTGAAAACCCAGTATAGCAAGGGGCTTCTAGAACGGCAGAATCTCCTCGCGGACCGGGTCGAAATCGATGCGCCGTTTCTGCATGTACGCGATATTGCCGAGGTGCGATGCCTGCGCCGAGCGGTGCCCGATGAGGACGTCGCCGTTGGGCAGTTTGCGGGATTTCACGCAGTCCAAAAAATTCTGGATGTGATCCAGGTCCAGGTTGGTGGTGGCCTTCACCACGGTGGGCTGCGCCCCTCTCCCGATCGGCGTAAACTCGTAGCGCCCGCGGTCGATATAGAGCTTGCCCTGGGTGCCGCAGAATTCAATGCCCGCGCCGGTGATTCCGGGAACCAGCGTCGCCTCGAAGGTAGCGGTGAACTGCGACGGATACTCCAGCAGCACGTTGATGGTGTCGGGCGCGGTGCGGCCGTCCTTGTAGTTGTAGACGCCTCCGGCGGCCACCGCGGAAGTCGGGATGTCCTGTCCCATGAACATGTGGACGACGTCGATCCAGTGGGTGAAGAGGTCGGTCACCTGGCCGCCGCCGAAATCCAGATAGGCCCGCCAGTTGTAATACTGCTGCGGGTCCCAGTCGCGCCACTTGAGCGGGCCAAGATAGTGTGCCCAGTCGAGGTTCGAGGGCTGCGTCTGCAACGATTCCGGCGCCTTCCGCAGGTGATAAGAATTGCCGTGCCACCAGGTCCGCGCTAGTGTGATCTTGCCGAGCTTGCCGGTATCCAGGTACTCGTGTTTGGCCTCCAGGTAGTGCTTGCCGGAGCGTTGCTGCATGCCCACCTGGCAGATGCGGTTGTTGACCCGCGCAGCCTTTACCACGGGCGGGCCCTCTTCGATCTTCAACGTCAAGGGCTTTTCCACGTAAACATCTTTGCCGGCATTGAGGGCATCGATCGCGATCATGGTGTGCCAGTGATCGGGGACCGCGATCAGTGTGGCATCCACCTCTTTCATCTCGAGCAGCTTGCGGTGGTCGCTGAAGGAACGCGCGTTGGGCGCGGTCTGCTTGGCGTGGTCGATGTGGGCCGCGTAGATGTCGCACAACGCCACCACATCCACGTTGCCGGTCTTCACGAAGTTGCCCATATCTCCGAAGCCGCGGTCGCCGCAGCCGATGAGCCCCAGTTGGACGCGATCGTTGGCTCCCATGACACGGGAGTAAGAAAGGGCGGTCACGGCGGTGACGCCTCCCAGGAAGGCCCTGCGCGGTACGCTGTTTTCGGACATAAGTAGATTATATGCGGAGGCGGCCAGGAAAGGGGGACGGGGGCATAGGCGTCAAAATGTGGCTCCCGTAAAAGCCCAAGCTCGAGAAGGCCTCTGGCGCTGATGCTAAAGATTGACAAAGTTCGCTATTCCGGCTAGAGTAACGGTAATGATCGAGGAGCACCTTCCATGAACGTCTCCCTTACACCCGAGCTGGAGAAATTTGTCAGCGCCAAAGTTCAATCCGGCCGGTACAACTCGGCGAGTGAGGTTGTCCGCGAGGCTCTCCGGCTTCTGGAGCAACACGACGAAGCGCGCGCGGCGCAATTGGCGGAATTCAACGGCGAACTGGGCCGCCGGCTTGCCGCCCTGGATCGCGGTGAATCTCTCCATCCGGCGGCGGCGCGCGCTCGTTTCGAGCGCAAGTCCGAGCAGCACAGGAAACCGCGCGCCTGAGTGAGTACGTTCTCGGCTCCGATGCAGTCCTCGATCTTGAGGATATCTGGGACTACATCGCCGCCGACAGCGAGGATGCGGCTGACAGGTGGATCGCCAAGCTGTTCGATGCTTTTGAGACGATTGCGCGCATGCCGGGCATCGGGCACAAGCGCGAGGACCTCACTCACTGTCCCGTTCTGGTCTGGCCGGTCGGAGCATATCTCATTATTTACCGCGCCGAGAGGCAGTCCCGGCGAGTGGAGACCGCACCCGCCCGCCGAGAGTGTGATAACGTCCTTGATAACACTGATAACACTATTCGCTTGACCCCAAACCCAGGCTGATGTAAGGTGGTGGCGGAACCGTTTTTCGCACTCGATCCGCCGGGAGGCACGCATGAACATCACCGTTGAAATCCCGGACACGATTGCCGGCGATTTGGCCGGCGAAGGCCGCGATCCCGCGCGCGCCGTGCTCGAAGCCATTGCGCTCGAAGGCTACCGAGCCGACCGGCTCTCGGAATATCAGGTCCGGCAGCTGCTCGGGTTTGAAACGCGCGATGAAGTGGACGGATTCCTCAAAGAGCACGGCGCCTTTATGCAGTACACGATGGAGGATGTGGAGCGGGATACCGCGGTGGCGCTGGACGTCGCGCTGCGCGCTCGCGCCGAGCGAGACGCCGGCCCATCGCATTGATCGGCGCGCCGGATGATAGTCATCGCCGACACCAGCCCCATCAATTATCTCGTTCAGATTGGCGAAATTGGACCAACTCCATCACGATCGCCGGATGCCCGTCGAAATCCTCCAGCCCGTAAACCGTGCAGATGTTGGGATGGTTGAGTGCCGAGGCGGCTCGCGCTTCGCGCTGAAATCTTCGCAGGATCGATTCCGGCCATTCGCCCGGTCCGCCGGGCAGAACCTTCAGGGCGACGCTCCGGCCGAGTTTGCGGTCTTCGGCCCGATAGACCACCCCCATGCCGCCCTCGCCCAGTTTCCCGCGAATGCGGTAATGGGAGAGAACCTTGCCATCCAGGTTACTGGAAGCCGGTGTTTCCGGCGCCGGGGGTTCCGGCTTCGCCGCCGCCGCCGGATCGCCCACCCGCTCCACTGCTCCCAGAAAGCGGTAGCCGCGGCGCGCCACCGTTTCCACATAGCGCGGGCTATCGGCCGATTCGCCTAGGGCGTCGCGCAGCTTTTGGATGGCCGCATTGATCCCGTGATCGAACTCCACCTGGGTATTATTGGGCCACAGACGCCGCCGGATCTCCTCGCGCAGAACCACCTCGCCGGGGCTCTCCAGCAACATCAGGAGGATCTGCACTGGCTGTTCGCGCAGTTTGATGCGTATGCCGTGTTTGCGCAACTCACCGGATCGAACATCCAGTTCGAAGGGGTCGAAGCGGAACAGGCGTGTCATGGGTCGAGGGGTGTTCAGAATATATCACAAGCGGCACAGGCCGGGAAGCCTGCCTTACTTTCAATGAGTTACGCGCCTACCCGCGGATTACCCGAAAATCGCCCGGCTCGCATTTAGGTAGCAGGGCGTAAGTCGCAAACTCGCCCTCAGCCGCGCAGATCGCGGCGGAGAGCGAGATGAGGTTCCGGTTCACACCGTTGATCCTGGCGGCCGTTGCGTGGCCGGGTTTTGGCCAATCCGTGCCAACGACGGTCGAAATCTACGTCAACAGCCGCGACGATTCGGCTCAACTGTTGGGGCCCGGAACACCGATGGCGTCCGGCATATTCAAAAAGATCGGCGTCCGTTTGAACTGGCACAGGGGAGAGGCACCACTGGGCCAGAATGCCATATCCCTTCGCACGGTGGAGCACGCCCCGGAGTCGGCCACTCCGGAAGCCATGGCAGCGTCTCAACTGAACAACTCGTCAGGACTGGAGATCACGGTTTACAAGGACCGGGTCCGCCGCTTTCTGGACGGGCATCGCAGTCTGGCGAGGGTAGCGTTGGGTTACGTTTTGGCCCACGAGCTGGCGCACGTGATGCAGGGCCTGGCCCGCCACTCGGAAGGCGGGATTCTCAAGGCGCATTGGTCGGACCGGGATTTTACGGATATGGTGTTCCACAAGCTGGCCTTTAGCGCGCCCGATGTGGAACTGATCCATAAAGGCTTGGCTCTCCGACCGGCGAGCGGGCGGCCCCAACCGGCGATTCCGGTGGAGGACGGCAACCCGGCGGCCCCGAGCTTGGGAAAGAGGTAGCCACTACAAGGGGTCACTCCTCCGAAGGTTCGATATTGCACGTTAAGCTGAGCCAATACACTGATTCCTCAAGGCTTGACCGGATTCTGAGGTCTGACGGGTGTACAGAAACGGCTTCTGGCCCAGTAGCGCCAGAGGCTCAGCTTCCGATAATCCGAGATTACGTAAACCCCCGCCGGGTCACGGGCCGCCTCTCTTCCCTTCCTCCTCGGGGCACACGCCCTACCTGTTGAAGTCCATACAAAAGAGCCCGACACCAAACCGGAGCCCGCGACCGGATCGCGCGCATCAGGGGTAATTTGGTAAGGGCTTGTTTTAGCGCCCATTGGATGGACAGCCCCGGAGCCTTGAGAACCCGCCGCCGAAATCTCTTCCGAATTCCCCGAGCCCGCGTCGGCGGCCTGCGACAGACCCGCCAGCGGCAACCGCAACCGCTATCAATCGTCACCCACTTACCGAAAAACACCTCTGAATACGCCCTCCAAAAATCACGGTCACGCGCCCAGGAACTATTTTTTTCGCGTTCCTTCAGCCACCTTTTTGCTGATTCCAAAACCACTTACCCTCACGTGCCCCTCGCATGGCGACCCGCCTTTCGCACCACTGCATGGTACATTTAAATCAGGAAGAGACTTGCGCCCCACGTGGCTGGCGGCGGCCTCCACGCAACCAGGGAATAAACTCCACTAACTCTCCCCGGGCGCATTTCGGAAGAACGAAGCCAAACCGTAACTCACTTACGTTCGAATCGGCGTAAGTCCTTTGACTTCGAGCCCTCGCTTCCCCCAAACCGAAACTCACTTTCGGTTTTTGCCTGCGTGCGCGCGGCCCTGGTGACCTGGGCAGCACGAGCAAGGCGCCAAAGGAGCGATCCGTCTCGGACGCTGCCGTAAAACCGCTCCCTTTTGAGCGGTTTCATCACTAAGTTGTTGATTGCAAACAAAACCGGCCGCTCACTTTGAGCGGTTTTCGTTTTAGGACAGACTGATATGGAACCGATCCAAACGACCGTCGGAGGCCTCCGCATGACCGAATCGCCGGCGACTGCCGCAGCCCCCTCTCGGGTGACGATGATTTTCCACAAAAGCCCCAATCATCGTCACCCGATTTCGCCTCTCCCCGGCAACCAACACAAACGGAGGAGCTTAAGACACCATGAAAAATAAATCGACTCACCCGGAAATCATCGTCACCATCGTCACCCGGCCCCCGGGCCGCGACCCCGACCGGCCCCCCTTCTCTTGTGACGATGATTTTCCACAAAAGCCCCAATCATCGTCACAAAATTTCTCCCGGCCCCCGCAACCAACACAAACAAAGGAACTTAAAACACCATGAAAAGTAAATCGACTCACCCGGAAATCATCGTCACCATCGTCACAGGCCCCCGACCCCCGGCACTCGTGTCCACCCCCCTTGGACAAGTTCCGCTCCGCCGGGGTATGATAGTTAATAAGGAAGGGGGCTAACGGTCCAGAGTGCTGGCCCTGCCATCCCGCATGCCAACGCCGCCATCGCGGTTCCTTACCATTTACGCCGCCGCCCGTCTTCATGATGTGAAGCTGACGGTAACGGATTGCCTTCTCGCCGCCCGGTAACGCCCATGAAAATCAGAAACACCGCATTCGCCGCTCTCTTCGCCGCCGCCATCCTGCTGGCGCCGGTCTACGGTCCCCAAATCCGCGCGCACGCCGCCACGACCCCGACTGACGACCTCGACAAAGATATGAAGTCCGTGGCCTCGGCGTTCGCACTCGTGGAAAAGAATTTCGCCGATCCCGTCTCTTCGGAGAAGGCCTTCTACCAGGGCGCCATACCGGGCATGCTGCATACCCTGGATCCGCACTCGAATTTCGTCGATCCGGCGGAGTACCGCGAGATGCAGCGCCGGCAGCACGCCCAGTACTACGGGGTCGGAATGCAGATCACCATGGACGGCCCGTACAAGGTGGTGGTGATGGAGCCGTTCCCGGAATCGCCCGCCTGGAAGGCCGACCTGCGCCGCGGCGATGTCATTTCCGCGGTGGACGGGAAGGAGACCACCGGAATGGATTCCTCAGCGGTGGCCGACATGCTTCGTGGTCCGAAGGGCACGCAGGTGCGCGTCAGCGTGATGCGCGATGGTGTCGCCCAGCCCTACACGGCTACCGTGACCCGCGGTGAGATCGAAACCAGCGTGGTGGATGCTTTCTGGGCCAAGCCGGGCATCGCCTACGTGGGAGTCACCACGTTCGAAGCCCAGAACGTGACCCGCGACGTGGAATCGCTGCTCCGCAAGATGGATGAGACTAAGGTCAACGGCTTGATTCTGGATCTGCGCGGCAATCTGGGCGGGCTGGTCAACGAAGCCGTCGGGCTCGCCGGGCGGTTCCTGCGCAACGGGCAGACCGTGGTTTCGCATCATGGCCGCGCCGAACAGGAGCAGGTGTTCCGCGCCCGGGCCAACCCGCTATCACAAAAGTATCCCATGGTACCACCTTCGGAAAGGGGCTCGTGCAGGCGCAATTTCCGCTGGCCGAAGGGGCCGCGCTGCTGCTGACCATCGCCCACTACTACACGCCCAGCGGCCGCCTGATCCAGCGCGACTACTCGAACAAGTCGTTTTACGAATACTACTACTCCCGCCACCCCGCGGATCAGCCCAACACGCAGGATGTGAAGGCGACGGACAGCGGCCGCAAGGTTTACGGCGGCGGGGGAATCACCCCGGACGAGAAATACGCGACGGTGCGCCCGAGTATTTTCCAGCGGCGCCTGTCGCCCTATCCGTGGCAGGCCCCGGACATGTTCTACCGGTTCGCCTCCAACTACTTTGGCGACAAGAAGCCCGAGATTGCCGATGGCTGGCAGGCCGACGACCAGATTGTGGAGCGCTTCCACACGTTTCTCACGGCGCAGGCGATGCCCTTCGTGGAAGGCGATTTCACGGCCAATCGCGATTGGATGAAGGAGCACATCCGCTGGGAGTTTTACTACCGGGCATTGGGCAAGAATGCCGCGGAGCGTGCGCGATGGGCCAACGATCCGGAAGTGCTGAAGGCCATCGAGAGCCTGCCCAAGGCGCAGAGCCTGCTGAGCGCGTCGCAGAAAGTCTACGCCATGCGGCAGTAGGTCCGGCTCGCAGGCGAACTCGCCATCTAAAGCGCAAAGCCCTGGTGGCGACTCTCCACGATGAGTCGTCGTATAAAATAAAGGTCGATGATCCTGCCTCAACCGTGGGTGGGCCCCCTTTACCAAAGGCTCGCGACTTTGCAGGCGCCCCTCCGAATCGGGCTCATCGGCGCAGGTGCGATGGGCAGAGGTCTCCTTTACCAGTGCTGCACAACTCCCGGGTTTCAGTGCGTCGCGGTGGCGGACATTACCGTGGACAAAGCCATTGCGTGCGCGCGGGCGATGCAGTTGCCATACCACATCGTAAGTACGGCGGGAGAGATGCAGGATGCCATAGGGCGAGGCGAGCTTGCGGTGTGTGAGGACGGAAGGCTGGTAGCGGAAACGGCCGGGGCCGGCATTCTGATCGAGGCATCCAGCGCGATCGGCGACGCGGGTTCGTATTCGGTCGCCGCCCTGGAAACCGGGAAACACCTGGTGATGATGAACGCCGAAGCAGACCTCATCTTCGGCCCTCATTTGATGAAGTTGGCTCGCGATCGCCATCTCGCTTACACCAGTTGCGACGGCGATCAGCACGGCGTCATCGTGCGCATCGTCGAAGAGGTGCAACTGTGGGGCCTCGACCTCGTGATGGCCGGCAACATCAAAGGCTTTCTGGACCGGGACTCCAATCCAACCAAAATCGTGCCGGAAGCCGACGCGCGCAGGCTCGATTACCGGATGGCCACGGCGTACACCGATGGAACGAAACTGTCGATCGAGATGGCACTGGTCGCCAATGCGCTGGGACTCCGGACCTGCGTTCCCGGCATGCACGGACCGCGCGCCGGGCACGTGCGGGAGGCCCTTCATCTGTTCGACTTCGAGGCTCTGTGGGCCGGCCGGCGGCCTTTTGTGGACTACATTCTCGGAGCCGATCCGGGTGGCGGCGTGTTTGTTGTGGGGCACTGCGAGACTCCGTATCAGCGCGAGATGCTCGCCTATTACAAGATGGGAACCGGCCCCTTCTACCTGTTCTACCGCCCCTACCACTTATGTCACGTGGAGGCGATGCGATGCGTCGCGGAGGCGGCACTGGACGGCCGTTCGCTGCTTCAGCCGGCGTGTGGTTTCCGGACGAATGTTTACGCGTATGCCAAGCGCGATCTGCGCGCCGGCGAGACCCTGGATGGAATCGGCGGGTATTGCTGCTACGGCCTCATTGAGAACTGCGAGAA
>OMOG01000334.1:0-240 GCA_900290305.1 Candidatus Sulfopaludibacter sp. SbA4 | reverse complement strand
TGGAATCGGCGGGTATTGCTGCTACGGCCTCATTGAGAACTGCGAGAACGCGCATGCGGGCCTGCCGATCTGTCTGGCTCATGACCTGGTGCTCGAGACCGATGTGGCGAGGAACAGGCCGATTCTGCTGGAGCATGTCACGCGCCCGCAAGATCGCATCGATTTTGTGCTGCACCGGGCGGCCCAAGCCGCGGTGCAATGAAGCTCGCGATAACGGTCGTCTACCTGGTGCCTGAGGGG
>OMOG01000712.1 GCA_900290305.1 Candidatus Sulfopaludibacter sp. SbA4 | reverse complement strand
TGGATGCCGGATTTCAGGGCATTCCCGGAGGAGCGGGCCTTGCCCTCGGCGGAGCTAGGACCGGTACATTTTTGGGCGTTGAGACGATTTGCCCGGGTTTGTTTGAGAGTAGCCATAAAAAAAGGAGGCAAGCTCGCAGCTTGTCTCCTAATTTCAGAGTAAGGGGTATGCATCCCGATTTCAGGTCCGAAAATACGGAAGTATATGAAAAGAAGGGAAAAATAAACCGCCAAATTTTGCGACCCGGTTTTTTGGAGGAGTTCGAGGGAGATGGGGCTGGAGGGGTAAGACGTTTGGGATGAAGGGGATTAGGGGAATTGTGCAGGGGTTCGCGTTTCCGTCATGTTAACGGTGACGGGGACCTCGCGGGAGGAGTCTCCCATAAGGACACTTCTATGGGATGCCGTAATTGCCGCCGGGTCGGTCGGCGGACACAAGGGCGTTTATGGGTACTGATTCGGACAGGCAAGCTTCCCAGGATCGCGACTTGGCGCCCTTGCGAAACTGGGTCCGCATCCACAGCTCTCTCAGTGGTCAAGATGACAGTGTGTTAACAGCATTTGGAGAGTCGGAGTTGTTCGGCGCGCTCCTCAACATACGCTTTCGGCTACGAATTTACGCACGTCCCGGAATCTCTCTGCGCAGACATTGGGTCTCTTGAGCGTGAGGGCGCGTTGTATGCCGATCATTGGATCGATGACCATCAGGATTTCCGCCACGTTCGGATTGTGTTGACGGTGAGAAAAGGGATTACGCACGTCGAGCATCGGCCTACGAGCTCTACCGGCGCGCTGGTCAACCGGAGTGGGCTCGCTATGTCCCAGAAATCGCCGCTGATATAGCTAAAGAGGCTGACACGTATACCGTTGTTAACTACGTATTATGTAGATGGCACTAAAATCGGTCCACCATGTCATTACTCCCGACAAGTCGGCTTCGCGTCCAGAGACGGTTCGCTGAGGCTGATGAGTGGTGAGGCCATCCGCGTCCCACGAGGACTGGCTTTTAGGCCGCAGTGTCGGACCGGACCACCGAGACTTTCACACGGTAACCCAGGGAGGCAAGAATGCGGATCAGAAGATCACTCGATACGTGTTGAAGATCGTCGTTCAGGATTGCGGTCACCCTAGTTCGTGAGGTGCCTGCCCGCTTCGCGATCTCCGCATGAGTGATCCTCTGTTTTCGCGCAACTTCTTTCAGTCTTTTCAGCAGGACATGCTGAACCTGCCATTCTCTAGCCGCGACGGCGGGGAGTCCCAGAGCGCCGGCCAACTCCTCCGGCGTTCTTGCGATGGTCGGTTTAAGTCTACTCATCGAGAAGCTCCTTGAAACGTTTCCTGCCCAATTCGATTTCCAGAGGTGGTGTCCTCTGGGTCTTCTTGACAAAGGCGTGAAAGACCAGAACGCCCCGCGATGAAGCGGCGTAGTAAAACGCCCGGAAACTGCCGTCCTCCCCCTTCACGCGAAGTTCTGAAACACCGGCGGCAACTCCCGGCATCGGCCGCGCGTTAGGCATTCCAAGCTGCTCCCCCAGTTGTAGACGAAAGAGTCCCCTCCCGAGGCGAAGCCGGGCCTCCCTGGGAAATCGGCGAATCGCGTCCCGCGCCTTCGGATGGAGGATAATCGGCCGCACAATTCACTGTATCAAATCTGAGACATTGAGACTCGCGCCCGTTTGGGGAACGCCCGCAGCGATAGGTCCCCATCAGTCGGCTTGTCGCCTTTGATTGCGCAACGGCCCGCGACAGGGTGAAATCCTGCCTCGCAATCAGGGCAAGCTGTCTGTCCGACAAGGATGGCCAAACTCCAGGAATACTTTCTATAACCGCGGCCGTTCGGCGGCACGCGACCGCTTGAGCGTGTACATGTTCCGGTCGGCCTCCTCCAGCGCATCGCGCAGCGGCCGGCCCCAGGCTTCGGCCGTGCCCCAACTGAACGAGAGCGGCATCATTCCAAATCCGCGGACGCGGAAATCGCGCAACCGCTGTTCGATTTCGGTCATGCGCTTGCGCGCCACATCGCCGCGCTGGTTGTGGAACAGGATCACGAATTCGTCGCCGCCCCAGCGGAAGGCCTCGTCTTCGTGCCGGATGGAGGCTTGCAGCAGGTTTCCGATGTTGCGCAGAATCTCGTTCCCCACCAGGTGCCCGAAGCGGTCGTTGACATCCTTGAAATTGTCCATGTCGCAGACCGCCACCACGCCTCCGAAATCGCCCGTCTCCTCCACGCGCCGCGACAGGGCCGCCTGGTTGAACAGCCCCGTCAGGCGGTCCAGGTCGAGGGTCTGCCGGGTTTCCCGCCGCACGTGGTCGAGCTCGCCCTCCAGTTGGCGGATGCGGTCGATCTGGCTCTCGCTCCACATGGCCATGGCGGCGAAGGCCAGCACGCAGTGCAGTACGAAATCGTAGTAGGTTTCCTGATGCAGGTAGTTGGCCCACACCGGCGCGCTCCCGGTATGGTACAGGTAGACGAAGATGAACGCGTGCTCCAGAAAGGCCACCGCCAGCAGCAGCAGCGAGAAACGAAAGACCCGGCTGCCCACTCCCTGGTTGCGGCGCAGCGTGAAGAAACTGTAGAGGTAAACGAAGCCCAGCACCACCGCGTGAGTGGTCTGATACGCCTCCAGGCCCGCCACCTGGCCGATGGCCCACACCAGCGCCACGAACATGGGCAGAATGGCGATCAGGCGGAGCACGGTGCGCCAGTCTTTGACATCCGAGGAGGCAAACCCGGCGCGCGCCGCCGAGATCAGCACGATGACGAAAGCGAATTCGAACGTGGCATAGGGCGCCAGCCATCCCGTATGGCTGGTGCGCAGCAGCTCATAGCCAAAGATGGCGGCTAGAAACCGCAGGACCCAGGCGATGGTCCACAACCCGAAATAGACCGCTTTGGACTGCCGGTAGAGGAACAGGAACACCATGCCGAACAGCAGGGCGCCGATCTCCTGGATGTAGAATGCCGTGCTGTCGGGAATGGATGGGTCCATCCGCTCAGTCTCCGTTGATGGCGTGGCGGCGCACCGCGCGCGCGTGGCCGGTGGCCTCGTCCACGTCGACGATCACGGCGTGCAGTTCGGGGCCATGCCGCGCCGCCTCCATGCGCACCGGCAGGCCGGTGAGGAATCGTTGGATGATGATCTCGGACTGCACGCCGATCACCGAGGCATAGGGCCCGGTCATGCCGCAATCCGTCTGGTACGCGGTGCCGCCCGGCAGAATACGCGTATCCGCGGTGGGCACATGGGTGTGGGTCCCGACCATGGCCGATACGCGGCCGTCCAGATACCAGCCCATGGCGATTTTTTCGCTGGTCACCTCCGCGTGAAAATCCACGAATTTGACTTTGATATGGGGCTCCAATTCGCCCAAAATCTGGTCGGCCTTACGGAACGGGCAATCCGTCACCGGCATGTAGGTGCGGCCTTGCAGATTCAGCACGGCGCAATCGACGCCGTTGCGGGCGCGGTACACCAGCACGCCGCGTCCCGGCGCGTTCGGGTAGTTCGCCGGCCGCAGCAGCCGCGGCTGGCGCGCGAAGTAATCGTACAGCTCGCGCTTGTCCCAGACGTGGTTGCCGGTTGTCAGCACGTCCAGTCCCAGGCCCAACAGCTCTTCGGCGATGGCCGGCGTGATGCCAAAGCCGCCGGCCGCATTCTCCCCGTTGGCAATGGCGAGATCGATGCGATTGGTCTCGACGATGTCCTGCAGATGGTCGGCCACGATCCTGCGCCCGGGAGCCGCGAAGATATCCCCGATAAAAAGAATGTTCATTCCTAGGATTTCAAGTTATCACGTTAGGCGGCTGGCCTGCCCCTCTAACTGGGCATTTTATCCAACAAGGCAGGCCACAAAAGCTTGCTGCCCGCGGGGCGGGCCAAGACGTAAAGGAACAGGCCGGTCTTCGCCAAATATTCGCCAAATTTCTGAATTCACTAACAAATCTATTTTCAGTGGCTTAGCGACATGTTCCTTAGAAAACGATGGCCTGCCCCACGGAAAAAGTAGAAACTCCAGGAGCCGGCTGCAAGCCGGCTGCAGGATGAAATCCTGCCCCCACAATCGATCGCCTCGCTCCGTGCAACGGAGTGTCCCACATTGAAATCGCGGCGCCGCCTGAGCCACTATGGAATGGATGGCAACCGCAACTCTATCGGAATTCCGCAACGAACCCTGCGCCGATTTCTCCGTCCCGGTGAACCGGCAGGCCATGGAAGCAGTCCTGCAAAAGGTGCGTTCCCAGTTCGGCCACGAATACCAACTGCGCATCGCGGGCGACTGGATCGCTACCGGCGACAAACTGATCTCGGTAAACCCCTCGAATCCACAGGAGATCGTGGGCCTCCACCATAAAGCCACGCCGGAGCTGGCGAACCGCGCGGTGGAAAGCGCCTACGCAGCCTTTCCGCAGTGGAGCCGCACACCCGCCGGGGAGCGCGTCCGCCTGGTGCTCGAAGCCGCCCGCATCCTGCGAGCGCGCAAGCTGGAGTTCGATGCGTGGCTGGTCTACGAAGCCGGCAAGACGTGGGTGGAAGCGGAGGCTGACGTTGCCGAAGCCATCGATTTCTGCGAATATTACGCTCGCGAAATGGTGCGCCTCTCCGCGCCGCAGCCGGTGGTCCAACTTCCCGGCGAGCACGACGAGATGATCTACATCCCGCTGGGCGTCGGGGTGGTGATTCCGCCCTGGAACTTCCCGCTAGCCATCCTGGCGGGCATGGCGGCGGCGACGCTGGTGACCGGCAATACCGCGGTCATCAAGCCTTCGAGCGAAACCCCCACGGTCGCGGCGAAGTTTGCCGAGGTGCTGCTCGATGCCGGCTTTCCCGAATCCTGTTTCACGCTCCTCACCGGCAGCGGGTCGGCGGTTGGCGATGTGCTGGTGGAGCATCCCAAGACGCGGTTCATCGCCTTCACCGGCTCCCGCGACGTGGGATTGCGGATCAACGAACTGGCGGCGCGGCATCGGCCCGGGCAGATCTGGATCAAGCGCGTGATCGCCGAGATGGGCGGCAAGGACGCGATCGTGGTGGACGCCAACGCCGATGTCGATAAGGCCGTGGATGGCGTGCTGGCGTCCGCGTTCGGCTACCAGGGACAGAAGTGCTCGGCCTGTTCGCGCGCCATCGTGGACGGCAAGGTCTACGACCAGTTCGTGGAGAAACTGAGCGCCAAGGCGAAGAACATCAAAGTGGGCCCGTCCGACGACCCTTCCAACTACATGGGGCCGGTGATCAGCGCGGGCGCGCAAAAGACCATCTTGCAGTACATCGAGACCGGCAAGCGGGAAGGACGCCTGGCAGCGGGTGGAGACGCCGCGCCGGAGGGCGGGTACTTCATCCCTCCGACCATCATTGCGGATGTGGAGCCAAGCGCCAGAATTTTCCAGGAAGAGATCTTCGGCCCGGTGCTGGCGGTCACGAAGGCGCGCGATTTCGAGCACGCGCTGGCGCTGGCCAACGATTCGCAGTACGGCCTGACCGGGGCGGTCTTTTCCAACGATCCCGAACACCTTCGACAGGCCAAGGAAAGCTTCCACGTTGGCAATCTTTACTTCAACCGCAAGTGTACGGGAGCCATGGTGGGCGCGCACCCGTTCGGCGGATTCAACATGTCGGGGACGGATTCAAAGGCGGGCGGCCCCGACTACCTGCTGCTCTTTCTGCAAGCGAAATCGGTCGCGGCGAAAGTCGGGTAGCGTTGGAGCGGCGCAGAAAAAGAGGGCGCTCCGTCTGCATTGCAAACGAACGCCTGCGGGAGCAGACGCGCGCCCTCGGCAGGAATCTGGGACTTACCATAACTTAAAACCCGCGAGTTGGTCGTGGGACTCTCCGATTGTCGTAGCCCTTTGGAGCCATCGTAACCAAGATTGCGGCCATGACGTCTTCCTCACGAGTGCCCCATCCAGTGAAATGCCGGCGCCTGTCTTTGGTGTGTACGGCATTGGCTGTGGCCGGTTCTCTCTTTTACGGCCCGGCTGCTCATGCTCAGGAATCGTCCCCGCTAACGGACTCGGCAGATCCCGGCCCCGTGATTCCGGCGCCTGCCCCGGTAATGGTGCCAGTCCCACTCAATGAAGCGCGGATTCTCGGCGTCATCCCGGATTACCAGACCGTAAACGAGACCCCCACGGTGAAGGTTGCGCCATTGACTAACAAAGAAAAATGGTGGCTGGGACTCAAAGAGTCGATCGATCCATTCAACGTTGCGAGCGCGGTCATGGCCGCGGGGTTTTCGCAAAGGGGCGACCAGACGCCGAAGTATGGCGAGGGGTGGAACTCCTATGGACAGCGCGTGGGTGCGGCGCTTGCCGATTTCACCACGCAGAATCTCTTCAGCGCCGGGCTTCTGGCCTGCGTCCTGCACCAGGATCCCCGCTACTTCCGCAAGGGCCCGGGAACCAAAATTCCGGCGCGGATTCTATACTCGATCAGCCGTCTCGTGATCGCCCGCCAGGATTCCGGGCGCGAGGCCTTCAATGCGTCGGGCATTTTCGGAATGGGCTTGGGGATTGCGGCCTCGAATCTCTATTATCCTTCCGCGAGTATCCGGGGTGAGGTGATGGCTGCGCGTGTGGAGACCAGTCTGTTCGGCGGGGTGACCGGGAACCTGATGTCCGAGTTTTGGCCCGACATTCAGAAGAAGTTCTTTCACCGGAAACACGACTGAGAATCAAACGGCGAGAACATCCTGCACGTTCAATTCAAAGCCCGGGAGGAGCGGTGTTCTGACCACGTCGCGGACTGAGACCGTGTGAGAGTTTCCAGCGACGTGCACCACGATGTGCCGGGTTTTCGGATAGACGCGCCATACCTCGCGGGCGCCGAACTGAAAGTAGAGTTCGGTCTTGGTGTCCAGCGCCTCGGCGGTGTTGGTCGACGAGACGGCTTCGATCGCGATAGCGGGAGCGCCGCCCAGGTACCTTTCGGCTGGCTGTCCCGCGTGGGTCACGCTTACGTCCGGTTGTACGTAGGTGTCACCCGGCATTTTGTAGCCCATGTGGATGTACACCTTGCCCAGTTCCGATGCCTCGCCGCGTCCGTGGGCACCCAACAAAACCGAATGCAACTGCCGAAAGATCCGGTGGGCGATCTCGGTGGGTATGCGTTCGTGGACGGGTAATTCGATCAGTTCTCCATTGAGGAGCTCGCGGTTACCCGGCTGATCGGGCAGTTGCTCGAACTCCTCGAATGTCAGCAGCGTTGTGGTCGTGGCCATCGAAACCATCATACTACCGGGCGGCGACCGGATACGCCACACTTCCCAGCAACCACGCGCGATTCTTCCGCACGTCGTCCGCGAGGCGCTTCACCAATTCCTCGCGCTCCTCGAACAGCCGGTAGCCCGCGTTCGAACGCAGATACCCGCGCGCCCTCGGTTCCTTCGCGAACACGGCATCCTCGCCTTCCGCCTCCACCATCCGCGCATAGCGCTTGCGATTGTCGAGCAGCGCCTTCACCAGGAACGGCATCACGATGGAATAATCCGCCTGCATACTCTCGGTGGTTTGCAGATAGGTGTCCTTGTCCACCTTGCCCCAGGTCACGGCTTCGGCGGGAGGGCACGAGGATAGCGAACCATCGGTCACCGGCGCGGTCACGATCTGCACGTCGAACTGGTACCCGCGCACGTCGGGCAATCCCAGCACCTGGCCCAGCGCGGGCTCCGGCTGCAGGTTGTAGTTCTTGGGCACGCCTCCACCCAGGATCACGGTGCCTAACGCATGCGCGGGATGATCGAACAGGCCCCAGCGATGATAGGCGCAGGCTTCGAAGACCTCCGCGTGAAGATCCAGATCGAAGGCGTATTCCGCGATCAGGCCGGCCTCTTTCATGGCCCACAGCTTCATGGAATTCAGGAACACGCTGCCATCGCCCGGCGCGCCGACGAACACTGGAATGGCGCGCCGGTAACACGTGGCGAGCAGTCCCGGAGCCACGCCATTGTGCTCCTCCTGCGCGGCGTAGTATTTGCCCAACAGGAAACGGAGCTCCGTGCCGGTCATCTTCCGCTGGAATTCTGGACGCGCGAGCACGGCGCTGACGAAGCGGTCCTGGTCGAGCAGCACGCCTTCGTCGAACGCCATGTCGGTGACCCGGATGGTGCCTTCGGCACGGAGCGCGGCGTCATCGGAGAAGATCGGAACCTCGTGGATGGGGCCCGATTTGTACGCGTCCAGGCTGCGGTGGCCATCGTGGTAACAGACGGCGTCCGTGGTGCTCAAATACGCCACCCATCCGGTTTCGAGCAGCGGCAGCAGCCAGGTCTGGTGCTGCCCCGACACCGTAACCGGCCCCGACACGGCCAGCGTCAAGGGACATCCCATGCCGACAGCGCGGTCGAGGATCTGGTAGATGCGGCGCAGGTAGGCGCCGCCGAACGCAGGCAGGCAGTGCGTGAACAGCTCGTCGAGCGTATTGCACTCGTCAACGCGGCGCACATGGACGTAGCGGCGCGTCCGCCCGCACTCGTGATTGGTTTCCGGCATCATTTTGAAAATAGCAGACGATCGGCGGAAGTGCCGGGATAAACTGTCTGTATCATGCCGAAAACCGATTGGATCATCACCCGCAGGGGATTCGCATCCACGCTCGCCGGAGCGGCGCTGCTGCGGGCGGCGCCTCGGAAGAAGCGGATCCTGATCCTGGGCGGCACGGGCTTTCTGGGGCCGGCGACGGTGGAAGCGGCCAAAGCGCGGGGGCACGAGTTGACCCTGTTCAATCGCGGCAAGACCAGGCCGGGGCTGTTCCCCAATATCGAGACGCTGCTGGGCGATCGCGATCCCAAAATCGGCGAAGGATTGAACGCCCTGCGCAACCGGAAGTGGGATGCCGCGATCGACAACTCCGGAAATGTTCCGCGGATTGTGGCTGCTTCGGCGCAGTTGCTCGCGCCCAACGTGAAGCAGTACATCTACATCTCGTCGATTTCGGCATACGCGGACAACAGCATCGAGGGCCAGGACGAAACCGGAAAGCTGGCGGTTACGCCCGACCCTTCGGTGGAAAAAGTCACAGCGCAGACCTTCGGCCCGCTGAAGGTCCTGTCCGAGAAGGCGGCGCAAGAGGCTCTGCCGGGGCGCACCGCGGTGGTGCGGCCGGGTTACATCGTGGGGCCCGACGACCCCAGCGGACGGTTCACCTACTGGCCGGTGCGGATCGACCGCGGCGGCGAAGTGCTGGACCCGGGGGCTCCCGGCGATCCGGTGCAGATCATCGATGTGCGCGATCTCGGGGCCTGGCTAATCGCCCTGGTGGAGCAGGGCACCGTGGGAGTGTTCAACGCCACGGGCCCCAAGGATCGCCTGGCGTGGGGCGATCTGCTGCAAGCCTGCCGCAAGGCGACCAGGTCCGAGAACACGCTCACGTGGGTTCCCGGGGAGTGGATTGCGAAAAAGGGCGAGGAGATCTTTCCGATCTGGGCGCCGTTCCTCGGGGAGACGCGCGGCTTCCATCGGTGGAACTGCGCGGCCGCCGTGAAAGCGGGGTTGAAATTCCGGCCGTACGGGCAGACCGTCGCGGACACGCTGCGATGGTACAAGACCCAGGACGAAGGCGGGAGGACGAAGCTGGCCGGACCGGCGCCGGCGAAGGAAGCGGAACTGCTGGCGGCGTGGAAGCGCGAGAGCGGGGCGCAGAACGGCTGAACTGGCTTGTTGGGCAAGCGGGCAAAGGCAGGCCACGAAAACGATGGCCTGCCCCGCAGAGCAGCAGAGCCGCAACCAAACATTGAGGGCCAGGAGCCAGAGTTCAGGAGCCAGAAGCCAGAATGGCCCGGGCTTAACAGAATCTTCTCAAGCAGGAACAAAATGGAGCTACTGTAATACTGTCATCGCCCTATGACCAGGCGGAGGAGATAAGGGGGATCCTCCCCGGCGTTGGACGAAGTCTTCTCCAGCCCGGCGGCCTCCTCCAGTTCGGTTTGCGCTTCCCCGGCCCGGCCCGAGGCGCGGTAGGCGCGCGCCAGATCGCGGTGGGCCTGGACGAAGGCGGGGCGCAGACGGATGGCCTCGCGCAGCCGTTTCACGGACAACGCGTAATCGCCCCTTTCCAAGGCGATGCGTCCGGCGAGCGCCTGGATCCAGGCGTCTGCAGGCGCCTGATCGAGAGCCTTCCCAATGGCCGCCTCCGCGGCGGCATTACCCGAATTGGGCGCGCCCGAGCGCAACGCACCATCGGCGAGATAGAAATACACTTCGGGACCCGAGGCGCCGAGGGCCACGGCCGTCTCTAATGTCTTACGCCCCTCCTCAAAATGGCGATGGATATCGAGGATCATGCCGTGCGCGGCCCAGGCGGTTTGCCATTCCGGCCAGCGGTTCTGAATCCCGGCCAGCGAATGTTCGGCTTCGTCGCTTTTTCCGGCGAGTTCGGCCGTGGCGGCCTCGATCAGCAGAATCTCGCGATTGTCAGGCAGCGCGCCGGCGGCTCGGTGCAGCAACTGCGCCGCCTCCGGCGCCTGGCCCTTCCCAAGCAGGAAGACCGCGGCACGCCGATACCGGTCGGGGCGTTGGGCCCCGGTTCCCACGGCCTGTTCCAAGGCCCGCAGAGCATCCTGAGACTTCCCCGAGGCATCCAGCATTTCGGCCCGGCTCAAGTAATAATCGCCATCGCGCGCGGATTCCGGTGTGCGGTCCAAGAGTTCGAGGCCTTTGGCGGGATCTCCCTGGCCGAAGGCCGTGGTGGCCAGATCCAGCTCGATCGCGGGAGAAGGACCGGCGGCTTCCGCCAGCTTCAGCAGCTCGTTCGCCGACACGTACTGATGCGCGGCCAGCAGCGCATGACCGGCCTCGGCAAGCACGGCCGCGCCGGGCTTCAGGCCGGCGATGGTCTGCGTCACGGCGGGACGGCGGGCACCCGATCGAGATTGCCGTCGGCGAGCAGCAGCTTCAAATAATCCAATTGCAGGGCGGCATCGGCGGGGTGATCGCGAACCGCCTTCTCCAGGCGGGCCCGATAGTCGGCGTGCCGCTCGGCATCGCTGAGGCTCAGGTACTCCACAAAGCCGGCCCGGATACCGCTTCTCTTTTCAGGGCCCAATTGCCGGAAGCGGTCCATGACGGCCTTGGACTCCTCGGTGTTGCCCGTATCGGCC
>OMOG01000056.1 GCA_900290305.1 Candidatus Sulfopaludibacter sp. SbA4 | reverse complement strand
CGCGGTGATGGGCGAGCCCCGCTCGGTGTGGCAGGCGCAGGCCAACACGGCCACCTCGAACGGTTTCGCCATACCCGCCTGCCGGACCAACCAGGACATGCGCTACTTTGCCGGGTACACCGCCGACGGCGCCAAGGTCTGGCCGAAGATGATGGGAGTTCCGGGCCCGGGCCCCACGCTGCGCGCGCGCGTAGGCGATACAGTGCAGATTACCCTGCTGAACCAGGTAGATCCCAAGGAATTCGCCCTCACCCTGGATGTGGCCACCGAAGGCGGCGGCCACGGATGCGACACGGCCAACACCACCATCATCGACCCCGCTACCAACGTCGCCCGCAATCAACAGATCTATCCGATGAACGACCAGGCGCCCGACTGCTTCCACGGTTCGAGCAGCGCCAACCTGCACTTCCACGGGTTTCACGTGAGCCCGAGCACCATCTCCGACAATGTGCTGGTGCAGGTGCGCCCGTCTCCGCGCGATCCCAAAACCAACCAGCCGATCGTCACCGAAGCCACCGTGCACGCCTGGTTTGCCCAGGTGTTCGATGCCGCCATGCACGGCCACGGTCCGCAGAAGTGGGAGGACCTGCCGCAGGGCTACCGCGACCTGCAGAAAAAGTACCTGCAGGAGTACGACACGCAGGTTCCCGGAGCGCAGCTATGGACCAGCGATGAAGCCGCCATCGCCGCCGGCCAGTGGCCGCAATACTACGTGGGCGCGTATCCCAATTCGTTCAAGATCACGGAGTACAACCAGGCGCTGACCGCGCACGATCAGCCCCTGCTGCCGGGGCAGCAGGCGCCGAAGGCCAAAATGGGGCAGGCGCCGGGCACCCACTGGTACCACGCGCACAAGCACGGCTCGACGGCTTTGAACGTGTTCAACGGCATGGCCGGCGCGTTCATCATCGAAGGCGAGTTCGACGACCAGTTGAACGCGTTCTACCGCGGAAAGGGGCCGGGCGGCAAGGGCTTGACGGAGCAGGTGCTGGTAATTCAGCAGTTGGGCTCGCAGCTCAACCTGTTGAATGCGCCCCAACCCAACCGCGCGCAGACGGGCACCACCAAGGAGCAATTTGTTTTCGTCAACGGCTTCCCGCAGCCGCAGATGACCATGCAGCCCGGAGAGATCCAGCGGTGGCGGATTCTGAATCTTTGCACGCAGGTGGCCATCGGGTTTGCCGGGTTCCAGGCCAATGGCAGTCCGGCGCCTGCGGGCACGTTTAGCTGGAAGCAGATCGCCCAGGATGGCGTACAGTTCAACTGGGACAACTACAACGGCCCGGCCAACAGCAACCCGGCCTTTGTGATGACGGCGGCGAATCGCGTGGACCTGCTGATCCAGGCGCCCAACACCGCGGGCAATTACTCGCTGATGGTGTATCACGAGCCCTTCCCGCCCGGCTTCGCGACGGCCCCGCTGCTCACCATCCAGGTGGGAGGCGCCCGTGTGACCGACATGGCGTTTCCCAGCGAGGAAAACCAATATCCGAAGATGCCCGAGTACCTCCACGACATCGATCCGAAGACCATCCATATCCACCGCGAAGTCACTTTCAATACGGAGTATTTCGGGAACGACGGCAGGCGAGGCCTCGGTCCAGGCCGCGCCCAGTATCCCTCCATCAAGCCGAGCCGCCACACCATCGACGGCAAGCAGTTCGAGAACCAGATCATCGACCAGGTGATGCTGCTGAATTCGGCCGAGGAGTGGACGCTCATCAACACCACCCAGGTGAACAACATTCCCGGCTCGGGCGGCAGCGGCGCGACCCCCCTGGGCTACTACGCGCACCCGTTCCACATCCACATCAATCCCTTTCAGGTGATCGAGATCTTCGACCCGGTGACCATGTGGGAGCCCCGCAAATTCGACAAGAACTTCGTCTGGTACGACACCATCGGGGTTCCCCCAGCGTATAATTATTATCCCGACGGCAAGAGGCCGCGACTGGACAAGGACGGCAACCAGGTGTTTGTGCCGGGGTATGTGAAGATGCGGAGCCGCTTCGTGGATTTCACGGGGCTGTATGTTTTCCATTGCCACATCCTGGCGCACGAAGACCGCGGCATGATGCAACTGGTCGAGGTGGTGAGCAACGAGACCATCCAGCAGCATCATTAAGGATAAGGGCGATTTGACGCGGAGCCGCGGAGTCGCGGAGACGTACGCGGAGGAAGAGCGAGAGAACATAAGAGGAAGCGGAGAAGCGCGGGAAAGAGATTTGGCCGCCGATGAACACCGATGAACGCAGATAAACGAGGCGATGGACTTATCCGCGTTAATCGGCGTTCATCCGCGGCCGTTAATTGTTCGGCTGCAAATGCGGCCTCGTCTCCAGCCGTGGCGCACGCTCTCAGCGTGCCGCGTCGACACTCGTGTCGACGCTTGCTCCGCGCCTCCGCGGTGAGTTTTATCTTCCTATGCGTGCTACTCTCTGCCCGCATGCAAGCCTCCCCCGCCGGCGGGATCGCCGGGATCATTCAAGATCCCTCCGGCGCCGCGGTATCGAACGCCCGCATCACCGCGGTGCGCGCCTCGACCGGCGAGCAGCGGGTGGCGCTTTCCGGCGCAAATGGCGAGTACCGCCTGGCCCAGCTTTCTCCCGGCACGTGGTCGCTCACCGTGACGGCGGACCATTTCAAAACCGCGCGGCTGGCCGAGACGATCGTCCAGGTGGATGAGATCGCGCACGCCGATTTTACGCTCGAGATCGGGGACGTCTCGGAAGTCATCGAGGTCTCGTCCACGGCTCCGCTGATCGAGCGCGACCGCTCCACCCTGAACAGCGTGGTGGACGCGCGTTCCATTCAGAGCGTGCCGCTCGACGGGCGCCAGTTCCTGGACCTGGCGCTGCTCACTCCGGGAATCGTGCCGGCGGCGCCGGGCACGCAGGGCAACGGATTCAGCGCGGCGGGCGCGCGCTCGCAATCCAACGTCTACCTGCTGGACGGCATCAGCAACCAGGACACCCAGACCAACCAGCCGCTCAATCTCTTTCGCATCAGCGACGCGGTGCAGGAGTTCGCGGTCCAGACCAGCGTGCCTCTGCCGGAGTTCGGCCGGGGGGCGGGCGGACAGGTCAACATCGTCACCAAGAGCGGCTCCAGCCAGTTTCACGGGTCGGCATTCGAATACGTGCGGAACACCGTCTTCGACGCGGCCGATTTCTTCACCAACAAGCTGGGCGGATCGAAGGCGGTTCTCAATCGCAACGAATTCGGCGGGACATTGGGCGGGCCGTTGGGGGGCGGGCCACTGATCGACCAGCGGACCTTCTTCTTCGTGTCGTACGAGGGCTTCCGGCAGTCGGCGCCTACGGTGAGCGCTGCGCTGGTGCCGTCCGAAGCGCAGCGGGCCACCGTCACCGATCCCATTTCGCAGCGGCTCCTCGCATACTGGCCGCTGCCCAATGCCGCGGGCACCCTGAACTACATCGCCAACGTGCGCAACCAGAACTCCGACGACACCGGCCTGGTGCGCGGCGACCGGCGCCTGGGCGAGCACGATCAGCTCTCGGCGCGCTGGACCGAATACTGGGGATGGAGTTTCGCTCCCGGGCCGACGCCGCTGACCGGCGGAAACCAGGGGCCGTTCTCGCAGGTGTCCGCGATGCTGAACGAAGTCCACACCTTCACGACGTCGCTGCTCCACGAAGTGCGGCTGGGGTACTCGCGCGATTCCGAATACCGCAGCACGCAGGACAGCGGCCTGGACGCCTCGGCCATCTTCACGGGGCCGGGAGGAGTTCCCATTCCGGGGGTGGTGCAGGCGGCCACCGATCCGCTGAACTCCGGGCTGCCGATGATCACGGTGGGCGGCGGTTTCGCGGTGCTGGGCACCAACATGAATTTCCCGCAGGGGCGCGCTTCGAATACCACCGAGTGGTTCGACAACCTGTCGTGGCAGCGGCCGCTGGGGTCGGCGCGGCACAGTTGGCGGTGGGGCTTCCACATCCGCCGCGAAGACCTGGGCCGCTACCTGGACCGCGCAGAGCGGGGCACGGCGACCTTCCAAACCTTCGCCGACTTTGCCAAGGGCACCCTCATGACCTCCACGTTCCGCACCGGCAGCACGCAAGCCTACTGGCGGCGCTACCCGTGGGACCTCTATTGGCAGGACGAGTTCCGCGTGCGCCCGGACCTCACGCTCGACTTCGGCGTGCGCTACGAGTATCCCGGCGCTGCGGCGGAGTTGCAGCATCATGCCTCGAACTTCGTTCCGGGGTACGGACCGATGGTGGTGGGCACCAACCAGGTGCTGACCATCAATCCGGCGGCTGTGGGGCCATCGGCGCTGGTGTTTCAGACGGCGCCCTTCACGCTGCCGGCGAGCGGAGTGCACGCCGACACCAACAACGTGGCGCCCATGTCAGGCTTCGCCTGGGCGCCGCGCGGCGGCCGGACGGTGCTCCGCGGCGGCTTCCGCGTTGCCTATGACGACCTGTTCAATAATGTGCCCTCCGCCATGGCGCTGAACGCTCCTTATAATCTGCAAACCACCCAGACGGCCAATGTGACCCAGCCTGCAAAATTCCCCTGGGCGCTGGCCTTCAACCAGGACGTTCCGCTGATTTCGAATTACCAGAAGCAGGGGCCGGGAACGCCCACTGTGGGCTTGCTGACGTTCCAGGGCATCGACCCCGATCTGAAGAGCGCCTACGCCTACCTTTATCATTTCGGCATCCAGAGGCAGTTGGGCGGATGGCTTTCGCTGGAGGCGGACTACCAGGGAAGCTCGGGCCACCGGCTGGGGATGTTTATCGACCTGAATCAACCGCAGGTGATTGTGCGCGACCCGACGAAGCGCGGACCGGTAGCGCCCAACGAGCAGGTGTATCCGTACAGTGAGTTCGGCCAGTCGCAAGACGCCCGATCGATCGGCAGCTCGAACTACAACGGGATGGTTCTGACCGCCAAATACCGGAGGGTGCGCGGCGTGTTTCTGCAGGCCGCTTACACGCTGGGCAAGTCACTCGACTATAACTCGTCTTACTTCGGATCGGGCAATCTGCCGGGCGAGCCCGGCGCACCCATCGATGCTACCAACCTGCGCATCGAGCACGGCCCTTCGGCGTTCGATATCCGGCAGCGTTTCGTGCTGCTCTACGTGATCGATCTTCCGTCGCCGCGCTTCGGGCGGATGGCGTTGGGCGGATGGAAGCTCTCGGGAGTGACTACTCTCCAGACCGGGACCCCGTTCACCGTGACCACCGGCGGACCCGACACCAGCGGTTTCAACCAGACCAATCCGGGGATCAGCCCCGATGGCGGAAACCGGCCGAACCTGGTCAAGCCGGGGCCTGTGCCGCAGAATTCCCGCAACCCGGACGCGGCCTTCGACACGAGTTGGTTCGCTGCGAACCTGGCCGGGCAGGACGGCACGTCGGGACGCAACCAATACCACGGCCCGGGGCTCCAGAACTACGATGTGGCGCTGGTCAAGAGCTTTCCGGTGAACGAGCGGGCGCGCTTCGAATTTCGCGGCGATTTCTTCAACTTATTCAATCACACGAATTTCTCGAACCCCATTGCCGACATGAGCAACGCCAACTTCGGGCGGATTACCCAGACCCTGGGTTCGGCGGCGACGACATCTATCGGCACCACCGGCGGGGCGGTAGGCGGTCCACGGCTGATTCAACTCTCGCTCCGGCTGCAATTCTGACACGCGGCCCGCGACGGCGCCCGATCGCATTACAATGAAGGAAGTTTGGGTCCCTCAAGGAGTTTCGAATGACTGCACGGCTAGCCATTCCCGCCATCTACTGCGCGCTCGCCCTGTACGGGGCGTCGGCGCAAACCGCAGAACCGCCGAAACCCGCTCCCGAGGCCGCCGCCAAGCCGGCCGAGGAGAAGAAGGCGCCCGAGACTCCGCCGGACCTCAAGGCGTATCGCGAGGCCACCAAGGAGACGGACCCCGAAAAGAAGATCGCGGCGCTCGAGAAGTGGAAGGCCGATTTTCCGGAAAGCAACATGAAGGATAGCGCCGATAGCGCCATCCTGAATACCCTGGTCACCAAGCTGCCGTCGCAGGAAACGCGCATCCGCGAATTCGCCGCGCAGATGTACAAGCACGCCGCTGAGAAGGACAAGGGCGCCACTGCTTACGACATCGCCGACGACTTCCTCACTGCCAACCTGCTGCTCAAAGAAGCCGAGGGCTACGCGAAAAAGGCCCTCGAAACGATGCGCCTCTCCACGTACCTGCGAGACCAGTTGGCGAGATACGAAAAGCGCAAGGAGAAGCCGCCATCCTCCGAAGAGTTGCACAAGCGCTTCCGCGAAAGCCGCGCCCCCCGGCTCGCCGTGCTCGGCCGCCTCGAGCTGAAACTGGGGCATGAGGCCAAGGGCCAGAAGTTGCTGGAAGACTCCTACGCCGGGAACCCGAACAACGGGGCCGTCCTCAGCGAGCTCGGGGTGCTGGCCGCCAAGTCCGGCGACGAGCAGAAGGCGTTCGAGTACCTGGTGCCCGCCAAGCTCTCCGGCCGCGCAACCAAGGAAGCGGGCGCGGCGTTCGAAGACATTTATAAGAAGCGGCACATCGGGTCGGCCGACGGGATGGAGGCCATGCTGGACGCCGAGTACCACAAGCGCTACCCGAATCCGGTGAAGGTCGAGCCGTACAAGCCCACCGAAAAGCGTAGCGACCGGGTGATTCTGGCCGAGGTCTTCACCGGCTCCGGGTGTCCGCCCTGCGCCGGCGCGGACATCGCCTTCGACGCCGCCATGGAGCGGTACCCGCACAAGGATTTCGCCGTGCTCATGTATCACCAGCACATCCCGCGGCCCGACCCGATGACCACGGTCGAGACGCAGGCCCGCGCCAAGGCATACGACGTGAACGGCGTCCCGACGTTCGTCATAGACGGCAAGAAAGCCTCCGGCGGCGGCGGCCGCGACTATGCCCAGAGGGTCTACGACCGCTTTAATAAGGACGTCGAGAAGGACCTCGAATCGCCCGCCGAAGCGCACATCACGATCGGCGCGTCGCTCGGGGAAAAGACGGTGCGCGTGAACGCCCGCGTGGTGGGCGTCAACAGCGAGTCGAAGGACCTCAAGGTCCAGATGGTGCTGGTCGAGAAGGAGCTGCGGTTCAACGGGGAGAACGGCATCCGCTTCCACCCCATGGTGGTCCGCTCCATCCAGGGATTCGACCTGGTGGGCGAGGGCTACCAGCACAGTTTCGACCTGGACGAAATCAGCAAGGCGATCAAGGATCACCTCGATGATTACGAAGCGAAGGGCCATCGCGGCGAGTCGTTCCAGTTCGCCGAAAAGAAATACCAGATCGATCGCAACGATCTCGCGGTGGTGGTCTTCGTGCAGGACGACAAGACCAAGCACGTGCTCCAGGCCGCGTATGTGGACCTGAGCGCCGAGAGCACGCACCCCACTCTGGAAGCCGAAAGCGCAAGATGAGAAGCATGATCTGCGCGGCGCTCGTGGCACTTTGCCTCGGCGCCGCTCCGCCCGACCCGGTCGCCTGGAAGGTGCAGGATGCGCCTGCCAAGCCGGTGAAAGCAGGCGCGCGCTTCGCCGTGAAGCTGGTGGCCCACATTCAGGACGGCTGGCACATGTACGGCTTGAAGCCGATTGCCGACGGTCCGATCCCCACGCGCATCTGGGTGGCGGAGGGGCAACCCGCGCAACTCGCCGCCGCCGTGCAGGGCAGCGAGCCGGTGACCATGCAAGATCCGAGCTTCAATATGGAAGTGCAGCTCTACGAAGGCGAGGCGACGTTCACGATGCCGCTGCGCCTCGCCGCCGCCGCACACGAAGGCGCGGAGAAGATTGTGGTCAACGCCAGCTACCAGACCTGCGACAACAAGATCTGCCTGCCGCCGAAGACCGTGAAGGTCGAAGTGCCGGTGACCGTTTCGAAGTGACCCGCACGCTGCTAGAATTGCCGGTAGAGATTATTTTCAACGTGCCCGGGTGGCGAAACCGGCAGACGCAAAGGACTTAAAATCCTTTTCCCGGCAACGGGAGTGCGGGTTCGATTCCCGCCCCGGGCACCATAATATTTGGCGTAATATCGAGTGGCGTTCGTTCGAGCGCAACGATCACGGTTGCACGGCCAGTCCCGAATGGATCCGCGGACCAGGAGCCTGGTCCGCCAGGATCCGCGCCTCGGCCGCCAGCATCTGCTGCCATCGCGCCTCCACGATGCCTCTCGGCCCTATCTTGTACGCCAGCTTCAAGAACACTTTGTAATGTCCCAGCTCCGACGAGAAGAGAGCGTCGTAGAACGCCGACAGTTCCAAGTCCTCGGCTGCAGCCGCCAGAACTGCGAAACGCTCACACGACCGCGCCTCAATCAGCGCCGAAACCAGGAGCCGGTCTACGATCTCCGGCTCGCCCCTCCGGACCAGCAACCGTAGCGCGTTGGCGTATGGATTCCTGTGATTGCGATCCAGCCGCCCGCCCCGACGCATGAGAAGCCGCACAACCTGCGCGAGATGGGCGGCCTCGTCGCGCGCCACGCCGGTCATCGTCTCCACCCAGCCGGGGAACCATTCGTTGGGCCACTGGGTCATCAGTTCCATGGCGTTGTTGGCGGCCTTCTTCTCCAGAAAAGCGTGATCTACCAGCAGGGGAATTGGATTCACCAAAGCGGCGCGGCCCCAATCAATGGGCGTCCGCGAATGGAGCGGGAGGCTATCGACCTTGTTGAGAACGGCGGTGATCACAGCTACAAGATACCGTAGCGGCCGATCCGGCGTGACGTCACCGCCTTCGATGGTGCCGGCGGAATCGATGTGGCGACGATGTTCTCCACCTTCGTCCCTCAAAGCGAGTAGAATGAGGAAATGGCTCACGTCGACTCAGATACGGTTCGAAACCACGAAGATCCGGATCGCGAGCAACCTCTCGTATTCTTGGATACGAGTGTCATACTCGCGTACCTGAGCGGTGACAGTTCCGCAGGTCAATTGTTTTCGGCCGATGAATCAGGCCGCATCCGTCTGGCCGTTAATTCCATCGTGCTGCAGGAATTACTGCTGGGGGCCGAGGCAGCAAACAAGCCGGCCTTCGAACGCATCCGGGACCATTTGCGAGTGCTCCCCTTGGATCCGGCGAAAGCCGAAGCGCTAATCTCGCGCATCCGGGATCTCCGCAACCGGTTTGTACACTCAAATGACGTTTTGATCCTGAGCAGCGCCGGCGAGTGTGATTTCCTGGTCACTAGCAATCGCCATATGAAGGAGCTCGCGACGGGTGACAAACCCAAGGTCGTGACGCCTGAGGAACTCGCCAGCCAGTTGCGAGCCGCATAGTGCGCATTTACCTCGATACGGGAGTCTTTATAGACTATCTCAGTATCCGCGGAAGCACAAACGCGATTCTGAGAACTGCGGATCGCAGGGGGCGAGCGTTGGCACAGATAGCTGCCGACGCGGAGCGGATTTTTGAGAAACTGCGCCGGCCACACATTCGAGCGACATCTTGTTTGAGCTACTACGAAGTTGAAGAGGCACTCTACAACTTGCTTTCGCGTTCTGCGAAAGGTGTTTCCCACGCGGATAGGTTGCTAATCCCTGCAGCGAGATCCATCACGACCCAGGTTCACGCCGTGGTCGAACTGTTCGAAATCTCCGTGCTGGATTTGACACCGGCGACGATCCGCATTCAATTGCAGCAACTCGAACTGCAGACGCGAGGTGTTCGAGCCGCTGACGCGCTGCACGCAGCCACGGCCATCGCGTTCGACGCCGAGCTTTTGATTTCTACAGATGAGGCATTGCTCGGACTGGACCGGATTCTCGTCAACGCGAGCGGAAACAAGATCAGTTGCCGCGACACAGATCAAGCGCTCGCACTCCTTTGATTGGCGCGCACCAAAAAAAACGCCCGTGGCACAGACCGTTCGCCAAGTCGTGCCACGGGCGGCGATTCTCCCATCGAGAGAGCAAGGAGGAAAAATTTTAACTGCAGCCCGATGTCCCGCCGCAATTGCCGCACTTGTAGCAGCTTCCGTTGCGGGTCATGATGGAGCCGCACTCGGCGCACAACGGGGCGTCGGCCACCACGGGCGCGAAGGGGAGATCCTGCTGCGGATCGGCCTCGGTGGGCCGCAGAGTCGAGCTTTCGCCGGCTTCCGACACGGCGTACTCGGGCGAGAGGAACTTGGCGCCGAGCCAGCGGAAAATATAATCCATGATGGACTTGGCGTAGGGGATCTGCTGGTTGCCGGTCCAGCCACTGGGCTCGAAGCGCACGTGCGCGAACTTGTCCACCAGGAACTTGATGGGCACTCCGTATTGCAGGTTGAAACTGACCGCCGTGGCGAAGGCGTCCATCAGGCCCGAGATGGTCGAGCCTTCCTTGGCCATGGTGATGAAGATCTCGCCGGGGGCGCCGTCATCGTACATGCCCACGGTGATGTAGCCCTCGTGGCCGCCGATCGAGAACTTGTGGGTGATGGAGCGGCGCTCGTCGGGCAGTTTGCGGCGAATCGGACGATAGACCACCTTCTCCACCGGAGCCGCCGCGGTAACGCCGGAGGGCGATACCATCCCAGCCTTCTTCTCGCCCTTGCCCGAACCCGAACTGAGCGGCTGCACCTTCTTGGAGTTGTCGCGGTAGATGGCCACGGCCTTCAACCCGAGCTTCCAGCTCTCGGTGTAGGCGTTCATCACGTCCTCCACCGTGCACTCCTCGGGCATGTTGATGGTCTTCGAAATGGCGCCGGAGATGAACGGCTGCACGGCCGCCATCATGCGCACGTGTCCCATGTAATGGATGGAGCGGCTTCCGTTCTGCGGGCGGAAGCTGCAATCGAACACCGCCAGGTGCTCCGGCTTGAGGTGCGGCGCGCCTTCGATGGTGCCGGCGGAATCGATGTGGGCGACGATGTTCTCCACCTGGTCCGAGGAATACCCGAGCTTGATGAGCGCGGCCGGCACGGTATTGTTGACGATCTTGATCACCCCGCCGCCCACCAGCTTCTTGTACTTGATGAGCGCGAGGTCGGGCTCGATGCCGGTGGTGTCGCAATCCATCATGAAGCCGATGGTTCCGGTAGGAGCGATCACGGTGACCTGCGCATTGCGGTAGCCGCTTTGCCGGCCGGATTCGTAGGCGTCGTCCCAGCACTGCTGCGCGCCCTGGGAGAGGGCCGTCGGAATGTTGTGGCGGTTGATGCGGCTCACCGCATCGCGGTGCATGCGGATGACTTCGAGGAACGGCTGGTCGTTCACGGCGTACCCCGGGAAAGTGCCGACGGCGTCGGCGATGCGGGAGCTGGTGAGGTAGGCCTGGCCGCACATTACCGCGGTAATGGAGCCGGCGAAGTCGCGGCCCTGGTCGCTGTCGTAAGGGATGCCCATGGACATCAGCAGGGCGCCGAGGTTGGCGAAGCCTAGTCCGAGGGGTCTAAAGTTATGCGAGTTCTCACCGATCTTTTGGGTAGGGTAGCTGGCGTTATCGACGATGATCTCCTGAGCCAGAATCATCGTATCGACGGCGTGGCGGAAGGCTTCCACGTCGAACTGGCCGTCGGGGCCCACGAATTTCATCAGGTTCAGGGAAGAGAGGTTGCAGGCCGAATCGTCCAGGAACATGTACTCGGAGCAGGGGTTTGAGGCGTTGATGCGCGCCGTGTTCTTGCAGGGATGCCAGCGGTTGACGGTGGTATCGAACTGCATGCCGGGGTCGCCGCACTGGTGGGTGGCTTCGGCGATCTGGCGCAGAAGGTCGCGCGCCTTGTAACGCTTGACGGGCTGGCCGGTAAAGACGGCCTTGGTCCACCAATCGCCATCGCCCATGGCGGCTTGCATGAAGTCGTCGGTGGCGCGCACGGAGTTGTTGGCATTCTGGAAGAAGATGGAGCTGTAGGCCTCGCCATCCAGCGACGAATCGTAGCCGGCCTCCACCAGGGTATAGGCCTTCTTTTCTTCCTTGGCCTTGCACCAGATAAATTTGTCGACGTCTGGATGATCGGCGTTGAGGATCACCATTTTGGCCGCGCGGCGCGTCTTGCCGCCCGACTTGATGACGCCCGCGAAGGCGTCAAAACCCTTCATGAAGGAGAGCGGACCGGAGGCGCGCCCGCCGCCCGAAAGCACGGCGTCTTCCTCGCGGAGGGTGGAGAGGTTGGTGCCGGTACCGGAGCCCCACTTGAAGAGCATGCCTTCGGTCTTGGCGAGATCGAGGATGGATTCGAGCGAGTCCTTGACGGAGACGATGAAGCAGGCCGAGCACTGCGGGCGGAGCACCCCGGATTCCAGCTTGTTGACGCGGTCGGACTCCTCGTCGTAGATCCAACCGTAGCCGCGCGTCTCCTTGACGCCGACGTTGAACCAGACCGGGGAGTTGAAGCAGGCCTTCTGGGTGAGCATCAGGTGGGCCAGATCGAAGCGGAAGTTCTCGCTGTCTTCGGCGGTCTTGAAGTAGCCGTCCTTGTGGCCCCAATCGGCGATGGTATCCACCACGCGCTGCACCAGTTGGGCCACGCTGGTCTCGCGCTCGGGCGATCCCAGTTTGCCGTAGAAGTACTTGCTGGCGACGATGTTGGTGGCGGTCTGCGACCAGTCCACGGGCACTTCGACATCGCGCTGTTCGAAGATGACAGCGCCTTTGTCATTGCCAATGGAGGCGGTGCGAGTCTCCCAGTGGATCTCGTCGTAAGGCGTCCTGCCGGGGTCGATCCGCGACGTAAAATACCGCGGAAAGGCAATACCGGTCTTGGTTTTGAGGGTGGTTTTGGTCTTCAATAATTCTATTCTCGCACTCAAATCCATGGATAGCAGCCCCATGCTCCGTCCTCCTAGGCTTTTTGGGAAATTTGAAACCTTCGTAATATTGCCCCAATATATGGGGCCACGTCAAGAACTTTATCTATATGCAGTGTGTTGAGGTTACAAGTGCGCTGTTCGAAGGAGCACAAAAAGAGCTGTCAAGGGGGTGGGACAGGCCTCCCGGCCTGTCTTTTTCACCCCCTGCCCCGTAGCCGGTCGATTTTACGGCGATCGCGTTTCGATGGCCTGCCTTCCCGCATCGCTTCGAAGTGCGGCATGGCCCTGCGCTCTTCCGCCAACTTCAGGCGCAACGCGCGGCTCGCTTCGCTTTCACGGTAGAGCGTCTGCGCAACCGCCGCGGGGCCGCGCATCTCACTGAGTGCCAGGACCTGGATCTGGAAGTCGCCGCTCGCGTTCTTCACCTGCAGGAGGTCGCCGACCCGCACCTCACGCGCGGGCTTGGCGGGCTGTCCGTTGGACTCGATCCGGCCGAGCTCGCAGGCGTGCGAGGCGAGCGACCGGGTCTTGAAGAAGCGGGCGGCCCAGAGCCACTTATCGATTCTCATTGACGCTTGGCGGGCATATCCCTGCCGCCCTGGTGCAGCACGGCCTGCGTCGTCTTGCCCTGCGCGTCGGTATCGAAGGTGATCTGCGCGTCGACCACTTTCAGGAAAAACTTCCGCTCGCTTTCGGGGTAGAGCGGGAACTTCGGCTGCCCGGTGAGCTGCACGAACAACCGGTCGCCCTCGCGCGAGATGTCCAGGATGGCGCCCGGCGCCAACTGGTAGCTTCCCACATACCGGTCGAAAATCTTCGTGTCGATCGTGACCTCTTTATGCTCCTGGGGCGGCGCGAGCTTCAGCAATGGGTAGCTCGCATTGAGCAGGTGCCGTCCAATGTCGTCAGGACCCTCGGGGGTCGAGATGTTCGATAACACCACCACGCCGGCGCGGCTTTTCGGGTCGTAGCCCATGTAGGTCCGGTATCCACCGGTGCCGCCGTTGTGCCAGACGATGGATTGGCCGTCCTTACTTTGAACGTGCCAGGCGTAAGCGATCTCCAGGCCGGGAGTGCCGGTAGGCCGCCGGATCGAGACTTCCGCGGCCATGGCGGCGGCCAGCGGCGTCTTGACGTAGCCCAGGTTCGCGGCCAGGAAAGTCAGTATGTCGTTGGCGCTCGACCGCAGGGCTCCTGCGCCGGCCAGAGTCGGGATATCCCAATTCGGAACGGCAGTCAGAGTGGCGCTGTGTCCGACCGCGAGGCGCGCCTTCATCTCCGGTGTCAGAGTGACTCGGGTGCTGGTCATCCCCAGGGGTTCGCAGATGCGGGACCGGACCATGGCTTCGTAATCATTGCCGGCGCGCAGAGTCAGTACATGCCCTAACAGGCCGACTCCCAGGTTGGAATACTCATACTTTTCGCCGATGTCCCGAGTCAGTTGGTAGCCCGACAGGAACTGATACATCTGTTCGACGGAATAGTCGGCGTAAGGATTCAATGCGTCCTTGGGACTGAGATTCGAGGGAAGGCGCGGCAGGCCGGAACTCTGAGTGGAAAGATCCTGGAGCGTGATCTTGCGGTTGTTCCGCTCGGGCACTTTGACATTTGCCGGCAGGTACTTCGAGATTGGATCGGTCAGGGAAACCTCACCCTTCTGGACCATATCCATGAGCACCAGGGACGTGAAGACTTTGGTCATGGAGCCGATCTCGAAGACGGTGTCGCCGCCGACCGGCCGCTTATCGTCCTTGGCGAGGCTGCCGTATGCGACCACGCGCCGGCCTTTCGCGTCGATCATTCCAACTACCATTCCGATGCCCAGGTTTTCCGCACCGATGCGGCCGGCGAGAATCTGCCGGATCTCGGTGTCGGACGGGAATGGCGAGTCCCCGGGAGGCTGCGCGAAGGCGGCTGCGGCAAGAAGCGTGAAGGCGACGGCGACGATGGGAGAGATCATGGGTGTCCTCACTTGTTCAACTGTAGCGATTGGCCGCCTGGCGATCAACGTCCCTTCACGGGGTGATACCGCCAGATCGAGCTGGCGAAAGGGGCGCCCACTGCGGCGATACGGCCGTCAGTAGTCCAGATGGGGCTCCACACGTCGCCTTCGAAGTGAACGGGAACGCGGGTGACCGAATTCCGGGCGGGGTCGAAAAGAGCCGCACTGAAGAAAAAAGAATCGGCCGTCGAAGACTCAAACAGCACGCGGCCCTGCCCATCGACGGCATTCGCGGGAAGGGGGTCCGACGTAAGGCGGAGGTCCTCCGGAATGGGGATGGGCTCGGCCGCCCCTCCGCCCACGGGGACGCGCACCAGAACTGCCGGATCTTTGGCCATCTGCTTCACGTAGAGGAAGCGGCCGGATGGATCGATGGCCACATGGTCGCCTTCGACGATGCGGTGCGGCGCCGCGGACTCGCTGACCGGCACCGACCACACGGCCCCGCCGGCAGTGTAGTACAGAGTCTGGCCATCCGGCGAGAGGGCGACGCTGCGCACCTCCGCGGCCTTGATCGAGAGGCGCTTGAGGATGCGGCCTTCACGAACCGACGCGACTGCAACCTGCTGATGGGGTGGCCTGCCCAATTGAAACGCCACGCTGCCGCCCGGGGACGTCGAGAAGGGCTCGCTGCTCTCCTCGCTGGTTTCGAGAAGGGGCCGTGATTCGCCGCCGAACTGCCCGGCCTCCAAACGAAGCTTACCGGCGATGAGGTTGGGAGAAAGAAATCTTCCGCCTGGTAGCGATCCGACGCCGAAACCAGTCAGATTCCCTAAGGGCGTTTCTTCCGGATCGCCGCCCGCCGCGGAAAACCGAAGCAGCAAAGAAGGACGGCTCCACGCATCCACGTAGATCGAGCCATCGCTGCCGGCGCTGAGGTAGTTGATTTGATCGTTGGCGGGCAATTGAAACAATACCTCCTGGCGGGAAGTGCCATCGCGAGGCAACTTGACCACCTGAACTACATCCTCGACCTGTGCCAGGGTTATGAGCGACTTGCCGTCCGGCGTGGAGACCATGGGCCTCGCGAGATAGCTGAAGGGGATGAGTGAGAGTTTGGCGGCCAGCGGACGCGACTTCTTGGATTCCAGGTCCAGAGCATATAATTCGGGAGAGCCAGGGTGCTGCTGGGAAGTGCTGTAGATACCGTAGAACGCGATCTCTCTGCCGCCCGGAAACACCGTCACCGCCAGGCGATCGTTGGCGGCGAGGAATGCAGGCAGCGGTTCGCTGCGCCCCGACTCGGGCCAGAAGCGGCGCAACTGGGGATCTCCCTGGCCCGCCAACGCGGCCACGATCAAGCTGCCGTCGGGAAGCGGGTAGCAGCCGAAAGCATTCTCGACCAGCAGCCGCGGTTCGCCGCCCAGAGCCGGGACGGAATAGACACCCCGCGGCTGGTCGAAGTAGCGGGAAAAGTAGATCTTGGATCCGTCGGGCGCCCAGGCGAGTTCATTCACATAGCCGGCGCCCTTCTGGGTAGTCAACAGCGTCCAACTGCTGCCGTCGGACTTCATGACGGCAACCTGGCTCAAGTGGTCCACGATCGTGAGGAAGGCCAGCAACTGGCCGTCCGGCGAAATGCGTGGGCAGCCCGCCGTGGAAGGTCCGCCCATGCGGGTGGCGACCCAGACTGCCGGCGCCGGCGCGCGCGACGATTGCCAGAAAACCCCGGCGGCCAGACCCATGGCCAGAGCGCAAGCGGCGGGGATCCACTTCACGATGCGGCGGGGGACTGTCGCGCGTGGGCGCACGGGTGTCGATGGCCGCGCAGGCTCGGCCATCGTCTCGGCGATCCATTGCAGCTCGTCGCGCAGGTCCGCGGCAGTCTGCCAGCGGGCCTCGGGGTCCTTGGCAAGACACTTGCGCACCACGCGGTCGAGCGCCGCGGGGGTAACCGGCTGCAGGGTGGCGAGCGGCGGCGGTTCTTCCTTGAGGATCGCAGCAATCAGGCTGGCCTGGCTGCCACCTCGGAAGGCGGCCTTGCCCGCGACGGCTTCATAGAGGACCAGGCCGAACGCGAAAATGTCGCTGCGGGTGTCGGCGGGCTTGCCTTCCAACTGCTCCGGCGACATGTACTGGAGCGTTCCCAGGATGCTGTTCTCCTTGGTGAGTGCGTCCGCAATCGTGGCGGTGGCGTCGCTCACGGCGGGTTGCGCGGCGACCTTGGCCAGGCCGAAGTCCAGCAGTTTGACGCCGGCTTTGGTAACCAGGATGTTGCCCGGCTTCAGATCGCGGTGGACCACACCTTTGACATGCGCGGCGTGCAGCGCATCGGCCGCCTCCACTGCATATTGCAGGGCGCTCTTCAAGGGGAGCGGCCCGCGCAGGGCGGTGCCTTCGAGGTACTCCATCACCAGGTAGTCCGGGCCGACATCGAACAGCGTGCAAATGTGCGGGTGATTCAGCGCGGCGATGGCGCGGGCCTCCCGGTGGAAGCGCTCGCTGAAACGCTCCTGCGATACCTTGATGGCGACAGTGCGATCGAGTCGCGTATCGCGGGCCTGATAAACCTCGCCCATGCCGCCAGCGCCCAGCGGACGCTCAATCTCGTAAGGCCCGAGCAAAGTACCTGGAGAAAGCGGCATGGAAGTGAATCATTGTACCGCACGCAGCAGATCTCAGGCTTGCGACGGTTGCAGCGGAGGCACGCTGAGTCGAACGCCGATCAGGCGGCCGGACGCGTGCGAACTCTACTGACGATCTCATCGCCGTCGCGCTGGCGTATGAGCCGAAGATCGTAGTCGACCTGCAGCCCCAGCCAGGTTTCAGGCGAAACGCGGAAGTATGTTCCCAGCCTCAATGCCGTATCGGCGGTGATGGAACGAGTGCCATTCACGATCGCGCTGATGCGGTTGGGCGGGACATCCAGATCGCGAGCCAACCGGTTGATGCTGATCCCCAGCGGTTTCATGAAGTCTTCCCGGAGAATCTCTCCAGGATGGATCGGATCGAGCAGTTTTGGCCGCTTCATTGTCATCTCCCCGGCGCTTCAGTGGTAATCCACAATCTCCACGTCATACGCATCGCCCTCACGCCACGCGAAGCAGATGCGCCATCGGTCGTTGATGCGAATGCTGTACGTCCCTGCGCGGCCGCCTTTCAGCAGTTCCAGTTGGTTTCCGGGAGGCACCCGAAGATCCTCCAGCCGCAGTGCCCGGTGCAAATACAGCAGCTTCCTCCGCGCCGGCCGTTCGATGGATTGAAATCGCCGGACCCTGCGGTCCTCAAAGAGCGACGCGGTATCCGGACACTTGAACGGCCGTATCAAGCCCCAGTCTATGACGCGCCGGGCATTATGTCAAACGTAATAGCAGAGTGCGGCGCTCCTCGCGTCCACCTACACCGAAGCGCCCAGCGCCTTCTCGGCGGCCCCGCGCGCGTCGCCCGAGGGAGCGTAGCCCTGGCGCTTGAAGAGCGCAGCCTTCGAAAGACGGAACCAAAAGGGGGGCCGGTTGCCTCCGCTACCAAATGTCCCACATTTGATACAATCAAATCGTGCGGGCGATCGTCTTCCATCCCAAAGCGCGGGAGGCAATACGCCGCTTTCCGAAGGAGGCGCGAACACGCCTGGGTAGGGGACTCTTCCGGCTGCAGATGGGGGAGCAGATTGGTATGCCGAACTCTCGACCAATGCCAACTGTCGCTGCTGGCGTTTCGGAACTCCGGGTGAAGGCGGAGGATGGCAGTTTCCGCGCTTTTTACTACACTGCTTCATCAAAGGGCGTACTCGTCTTTCACGCTTTCGTCAAAAAGACCCAGCGCACGCCTCCTCTGGAATTCGAGTTGGCCAGAAAACGATTGAAGGAGCTTCTCGATGCATAGAATCAAACCGATTATCGCCAAAACCCCGGAAGACTTGGCTTGCGTCCTAGGACTCTCCCAGGTCGCGGCTAAGGAATGGCAGGTTCAGCACGTGCTCCTGAAGCGGCTGAAAGAGATCGCGCGCCGGCAGAAGTTCACTCACGCGGAGATTGCGAAGCGAGCAGGCACCTCGCGAACCAGGGTTACTGCAATCCTGAACGATGACCTCCAGCACGTTTCGAGCGATCTTCTGATCCGCATCCTCGCATCGCTGGGTTATCGGGTCAAGGTTTCGGTAGTCAGATCCAATAGCGCGGCGTAGGTCAGCTTGAAAACGTCCGGTTGTCGCCCCAACGGCGCCGCGGCACGCAGGAGGACATGCGCCTACACCGAAGCGCCCAGCGCCTTCTCCGCGGCCCCGCGAGCGTCGCCCGAGGGCGCGTAGCCCTGGCGCTTGAGCACGTCCTCCAACGCCTCCAAAACCAGCAGCACATTTTCCGCCGATGACCCGTAGCCCATCAACCCGATGCGAAATACCTTGCCCGCCAGCGGACCGAATCCGCCGGCGATCTCCATGCCGCGCTCTTCGAGCAGGTATTGCCGCACCTTGCCATCGTCGACTCCCGGCGGGACGCGCGGCGTGTTCAGCGTCCAGAGGCGATCCGCGGGATTGGCGACATGCATCGCCAAGCCCATCGCCTCGATCCCCGCGACAAAGGCCTGGTGGTTGCGGCGATGGCGCTCCCAGCGGTTCTCCCGGCCCTCCTCGGCCACCAGCGCCAGGCCTTCGCGCAGCGCATACAGCAAAGTTGCCGAAGCCGTGTGGTGGTACTTGTGCCCGCTGTAATAGGAATCCAGCAACAACAGGTCGAGATACCAGGAATGCACCGTGGCGGTGCGCGCCTTGAGCCGCTCCAGGGCCCGCGGCGATACCGTCATGGGGGCCAGTCCCGGCGGGCAGCCGAGACCCTTCTGGGTGCAACTGTAGGCGATATCGATGCCGTTTTCGTCTACCGACACGGGCATGCCGCCGAGCGAAGTGACGCAATCGGCGATGGTGAGCGCGTCCACCTCGTGCGCCGCTTCGCAAACGGCTTTGGCCTGGTTGAACATGCCGGTGGAAGTCTCGGCCTGCACGAAGGCGACGATGCGGGGCTGCTCGCGGCGGATGAATTCGCGGGCTTCCTGGGAGTCGAAGGGCTCGCCCCACGGCTTCGCGAGGCGCACGACCTCGGCGCCCTGGCGGCGCGCCATTTCGCCGATGCGGTCGGCGAAGAAGCCGTTGGTGAGGAGGGCGAACTTTGCGCCGGGCTCGGCGAAGTTGGCCACCGCGGCTTCCATGCCGGAGCTTCCGGTCCCCGAGACCGCGATGTTGAACTGGTTGCCGGTGGAGTAGCAGTACCCCAGCAGCGAGCGGACCTGCTCGGTCAGCTCAAAGAAGAAAGGGTCGAGGTGGCCGACAATGGGTTGCGACATCGCCTGGTAGACACGCGGCGCCACCATGCTGGGGCCGGGGCCGAAGAGGAGGCGCTGCGGCGCCTGCAAGGGAGGATAGGATTGCGGCATAAACGAATAGTTTAGCGCCACCAGTGGTGCAGACGCCCTCGTCTGCGCGCGACCCCCTGGCCGCGCTCTTTCGGGCTCCGGCGGGCCGCACCCGGCATTGGGATAGAATGGCTGTTCCCGTGACCGTTTCCCTGGCAGCCAAAAGGACCGCGCTCTCGGCGCAGGAGTGGCGCGTACTCGCGCTCCTGGTCTTGTCGGCCTTCCTGAACTACATCGACCGCTCCAACCTCTCGGTGGGCGCCACCAACATTCAGGCCGAACTGCACCTCACGGATTACTATCTCGGGAAGCTTCTGTCCGCGTTTTTCTGGACCTATGCCACGTTTCAACTCTTCATGATCGCCGGGTGGCTGGTGGACCGGTTCAACGTCTGCTGGGTTTATGCCATCGGGTTCTTCGTGTGGTCGGGCGCCACAGCGGTCACGGGGATGGCGAAGGTCTTCGGCGTGATGTTCGCGTTGCGCCTGCTGCTGGGGATGGGCGAATCGGTGGCCTACCCCGCGTATTCGCGCATCCTGGCGAACAACTTCCCGGAGCATCACCGGGGCTTCGCGAATGCCCTGATCGATGCGGCGACGAAGGGCGGTCCCGCGCTGGGCACGCTGCTGGGCGGCCTGCTGATGGCGCGGTTCGGGTGGCGCGTGTTCTTTCTGTCATTGGGCTTCGGCAGCCTGCTCTGGCTGGTCCCGTGGCTCTACTGGATGCCGCGCGGGCGGGGCGTGGCGGCGCAGGAAGACCGCGGCGATGTTCCGAGTGTGATGGCGATTCTGCGGCAGCGGCCCGCGTGGTTCACGGCGATCGGCCTGTTCTGCTCGAACTATTTCTGGTATTTCCTGATCACCTGGCTTCCGCCCTACATGGAGAAGGAGCGCCACTTTTCGAAAAGCAAGATGGCGGTCTTCGGCTCGCTGGCGTTCCTGGCGATCGCGGTCTCCAGCGTGATCTCCGGCTGGCTTTCGGACCGCTGGATCTCGAGCGGCGCCACGCCTACGCGCGTCCGCAAGACCTTCGCGGTGACCGGCCTGCTGTTCACCACCATCATCCTGCCGGTCTGCGTGGTGCGCGACGAGAGCGTCGCCATGGCGTTGCTGATGCTGACTTGTCTCTCGTACGGGATGTATAGTTCGAACCTGTTTGCGATTACCCAGACGCTGGCGGGACCACGGGCCGCGGGAAA
>OMOG01000322.1:6730-10691 GCA_900290305.1 Candidatus Sulfopaludibacter sp. SbA4 | reverse complement strand
GCCCGCCGCCGGCTCGGCGGGCATCGGGCCGTGGCCGTTGCCGGGCGATTCGCGCCAGGCGCGCAGCTCCGAGTTGTTCGCCGGCCGCGCCCAGAAGCGGTTCCACCGGCGCTGCGATTTGTACAGGCGAACGCTCTCGTCGTACATGGTGGCGACGTTGCCCACGCCGGTCCCGATGTAGACGTGGCAGAGGGGGCCGAGCCGCTGCAACTCGCCTTCGATTCCGGGATTCTGGCGCAGCGACTGGATGAAGGCTCCGATGGCGTAGAGCGACGGGCAATCCATCTTCTCCTTGAGCTGTTGGAAGCGGCGCGGCGGAAAACGTTCCGCGATCCAGCCTTGGTAGCGGTCGAGTGAAAACTCGGGAGTGCCGACCAGGAAGTTGTCGGGGCCGAATCCGTTGAAGGGCGCGAGCCAGGTTTCGGCGCAGGCGAGATTCGTACGGAAGGTCTCAATATCGGGAGAGCGGGGCGCGACGACACCCCAGCCAAATACACCTATCCTCTTGCTTCTCATGAATGCTCTCTTAAGTTTAGACCGTGGCCGCGCGCGACATCCCACGGACTCCGGTGTTCAACCATACCAGGAGATTCCGTAATGAAGCCTCTTCTTGCGATTGTCGTACCGGTAATGGCCCTCTGTGCGGTGTTTGCCGCGTTCCGTCTGGGCGCACAGCCCTCGATTCCCGTCAGCATTAGCCAGCAATTGTCGACCTTCGGAATGGTGGGCCTGGCCGCCGGTGAAACCGCCCGGCTGAATGCTTTCGCCATCCCCACGGGTGGTCCCATCGTCGCGGGTGGGTGTCAGGTCACGTTCGATTTCTATGACGACAAAGGCAGCTCCTTGGGGAGCACGACGCTCCCGGTGACGCAGGGCCAGGCGGTCCACTTTGACCTGGCCGGCACGGTCGTTACGCTGCAAGAGATTCGCGGGACCGTTCGCACGGCGTTCAACAGCCCAACTGCCGGTATCAGGGCGCCCACTACGATCTGCTCGGTAGTGCCGACCGAGGAGATTTTCAATTCCTCCGGGCAGGTTACGGCGGTGCTGGAACTCTCGCACGCACTGCCGACGGTCATACCACTGTAGCGGCCTGGTTGAAACGCGGCAGGCGAAACCGCCTGCCCCACCAAGAACCGGCTACACTCGGGGTGGAGGTTCTATGGCAGACCAGACACACGGCCACGATGTGCGGCCGCGGACCGCGGTTCTCACCCGGGGGTTCGACCCCAGCCTGTCGTTCGGATCGGCGCGTCCGGCGGTGTTTCGCAGTTCGACTTACGTCTTCGCCAGCCCGGAAGCTGCGGAGCGCGCGTTTGCCATCACCACGGGAAAAATACAGCCGGCACCCGGCGAGCGCGCCGACCTGATCTATTCGCGCTTCTCGCACCCCAACGCGGAGATTCTGGAAGACCAGATCGTGCCGCTCGAAGCGGGAGGCCGCGAGGCCGCGGTCTTCAACTCGGGCATGGCGGCGATCATGACCGCTTTCTTCGCGTACGCGCGGCCCGACTCCACGATCGTCTACACTACGCCTTTGTACGGCGGCACCACGGGCCTGATCCACACGTTCCTGGAGCCGTTCGGCGTGCGCGGCATCCCGGTGCGGTCGGGAGACTCCGCGGCCATCGACGCCGCCATCGCGTCCGCCAGGAACTGCTGCATCGTGTACCTGGAGACGCCGGCGAACCCGACCCTGATCATGACGGACATCGAGCGCGCCGCTCAGGCCGCCTCGCGCCATCCCGACAAGCCGGTGGTGATGGTGGACAACACTTTCCTCGGGCCGACCTTCCAGCATCCCCTGTTGCTGGGGGCCGATATCACGCTGTACTCGGCCACTAAGTACCTTTCGGGCTTCAGCGATATGGTGGCGGGGGTGGCGATCACCAAAAGCTCCGAGGCGATCCGCAAGCTGCGCAGCCGGCGGAGCATGTTCGGCAACATCCTGCAGCCGGACGAGTGTTGGATGCTCGACGGGCGGCTGCCCACGGTGGCGCTGCGCATGAACCGGCAGAGCAAGAACGCGCAACGGCTGGCCGAGGCGCTGGTGGGCCACAAGCAATTCAGCCGGGTGATCTATCCGACGCTGTTCGAGGACCTGGAGCAGAAGCGCATCTTCGAGAAGCAGTGCGCCTACCCGGGCGGCATTCTTTCGCTCGAGTTCCAGGGCGGCAAGGAGGCTGCGTTCGAATTTCTGAGGAAGGTGCGCATCGCCCGGAATGCCGTGTCGCTGGGCAGCGTGGAGACGCTGACCTGCCATCCGAAGAGCACCACGCATTCGGGGATGAGCGCGGAGGAACTGGCGGAATCGGGCGTGACGGACGGCCTGGTGCGGGTGTCGGTGGGAATCGAAGACTGGCGCGACCTGCTGGCGGACTTCGAGCAGGCGCTGTGCGGGTGAGGTCGTTGTGTCTAAGCGGCGTCTTCGATCGCGACCAGGAAGCGTTTGCCGAGCACTTCCAGTGCGGCCTGGATCTTCTCGGGCCTGGTGGCATGGTCGGGATCCAGCATCCGCCGGATGACCGTCTCACGGACTCCCAGTTTGCGCGCCAGGTGGCTTTGGTTGACGCGGCGCTCCTGCATGGCCCAGTAGAGGGCGATCTTGGGAGCGATCCACAGGGGCACGGGCACCATGCGCTGGCCGCGCTTGGCCTTGGAAGGGTACGGGATCGGCTCTTTACCGGCGAGACGGAAAGCCAGCGCGCTGCCAAGGCAGTCCCGGGCCTCTTCTAAAGCTTCGGGGGTGTCTTTGCCATCGGTCATCGCTTCCCGCAAGTCCGGAAACCGGACAACCGGGCGGCCATCTTCGTCCGTCCGAAAGGTTGCGGGGTAACTGATTGCGATCATTGCTTCCTAACTCCTTCTTGCGATCCTTCAGAGTCGTGCAGGCCGTACCATAAAAAACGCGCCCGTGACTGCCCTTGTGGTGCTTCGGATCGAACGAGACCGAGGCCGGTACCCCGGGCGAGTTTCTTCAACCGCCGGAGGAACTCATTGCCTGTCAAGTTCCATTATCGCACATTTATGTGCGACTTTCCCGGAAGCCCGTCGTGCGTTCTCCATCCATCCCGCAGACTCCAGTTCTACAACCCTGCATAGCTGCACTCCAGGCAGGCCGAAATCTCACTGGGCGATTCGCCGCTGAATTAGCGGTTTGCCGACAAACCGGCCGAGTGGAATGCTGACCGGGTCGTGGGCGTTTTGGGGGTGCCGTACGAACGCACTTTCTGAGATACCGGGTTCACGCTCAGGGGCGGGACCGCGTGCGGGCGCCAATACCAAACGGTGGCCTGCAAGTCGGGAGTGATCGGCGAAGCGGCGGGCCAACTATTCGCGATATGATGTTGCCGGAGGCGCATCGACATGCCAGCTAAGCTGCTTCAAATTCCAGAGTCACTGCGTGACGATTGCGAGGAGATCTTCAAACTCACGGATGCATTCAGTGCTGAGCATCTGGATGCCGAATACGGGCAGTTGTGCCGCAAGCTAATAGCCAAGCTGGCGCGCAAACGCCCCTCACCCCTAGCGCGCGGGGACCTGCGGATCTGGGCCGCTACGGCGCTCTACGTCATCGGCGGCATTAATTTCCTGTTCGATCGAGCCCAGGATATCTTCATGACAGGCGATCAGCTTAGCGAGCTCACCGGCGTCTCCAAGAGCACGCTCAGCAACAAAGCAAAGCAGGTCCGGGAGCTTTTGAAGGTGCAACATTTCGATCCGGAATTCTCGCGTCGAAAGCTGCTGGCGAACAACCCGATAGCCTGGATGGTGGAATTCAATGGTGTTATCGTGGACGCCCGCGCGCTGCCGCCGGAAGTCCAGGCGGATGCGCGCCGGAGGGGGCTGATCCCGGACCTGCCGGACTCCGAGTAAGAGGATCCGAGTTCGACCGTCGCCTCCGCGCCCGTCGCGCGGCCCCCACGCCTGCATGGGGTAAACCATAAACCGGATCTGTTCG
>OMOG01000322.1:0-6720 GCA_900290305.1 Candidatus Sulfopaludibacter sp. SbA4 | reverse complement strand
CTGATGGGTGCGGGAACCTCGTCGAGCGCGAGGGTCACCGTCCGCAGGTGCCTCCGCGTGCCCCCGGCGCCCTGTATCCTACATACATGAACCGCCGTACGTTCCTCAATCTTTCCGCTGCCGCGGGCATGATCCGAACCTCCTTCGCCGCTCCCGCCGCAGTCAACAAACGTGAACGCATGCTCGGGTGGCTCGCCGGCCAGAACACCCCCAACTACACCCCCGCCGCTTTCTTCCTCCACTTCGACAACGATTACAAGGCTGGTTCTGCCGCCGCGAAACGCCACCTGGAGTTTTTCCGCCACACCGACATGGATTTCCTCAAGATCCAGTTCGAGCAAACATATTCGCGCCAGGACTTCCTACAGAAACCAGCCGACTGGTCGAAGCTCAAGCTGGCCGGGCTCGACTTCTACGAACCGCTCCTCGAAACTGTCCGGGAACTGGTCCAGGCCGAGAAGAAGAATTCGCTCATCTTGATGACGCTCTATTCACCGTTCATGTGCGCCGGCCACTGCGCCACCGCGCCCGTGCTTCTGCAGCACCTGGAGGAGAACCCGGAAGCGGTTAAGAAGGGCCTCGAAATCCTGACCGAAAGCCAACTCCTGTTTGTGCGCGCCTGCATCAAAGAAGGCGTCGACGGGTTCTACACCTCCACCCAAGGCTCCGAAGCGAGGCGCTTCAGCAACCCCGCCATCTTCAGCAAATATGTGAAGCCCTTCGACCTTGTGTCGATGAAGGAAATCGCGACCGCCTGCCCGTTCAACATCCTCCACGTCTGCGATTACGTGGCGCCCTACGCCAACTACGACGCCGTTTACGACTACCCCGGCCACGTCGTCAACTGCAACGTGAAGCTCTCCGACCGGCAGATTTCCGGGCAAGAAATCACGAAGCTGTTTAAGCGGCCCTTTATGGGGGGCATGGACCGCCACGGCATTATCAGTACGGGAACGCCCGCGCAGGTTGAAGCTGAAATCCGGCAGGTCGTGAAGAACTCCCCACGTCAGTTCATCCTCGGTGCCGACTGCACCGTCGAGGCCGACACCAACTGGGACCGGTTGAAACACGCGATCTCAGTGGCCCATCAGGTTGGGGCTTAGGGGCTCACGGGTTCGTTGGGACAGGTGCGACGGCCCTGCGGCCAGTCTTCTGGGCCGTTGCTCCCGATATCATCATCAATATGCTCAGCGCGCCTGCACTTGGATGAAGCGCGTTGTAGGCTCTTGGATATGGTTACTACCGACCTTTTGAATGCCTTCGTCAATTGCCCCACCAAATGCTTTCTTCAGGCACGGGCGGAGGTCGAAACGGGAAATGCCTATACAGACTGGGTTCGGGCACAGACTGCGGTCTTCCTGAGCGAAGGAATCAAACGCCTGATCTCAGGGGTTGCGCCCGAGAACCGAACCGCAGGATCGCAAGGCATGGAATGCGCCAGGTTGGCTCAGTTTCAGTTGGTCACAGACTTCTCGGCACGGAGTGAGAACCGGCCCGACAGATCCTAAAAGCGGAGTCGATCCGTCCCAGTGCGTGTTGCGGTTCACTAATGGCCCTCCGAGGTATGCTCCAGGTTGTTCGGGTACACTTCGTGCTTTGGGATCGGCTTTTCTTAGCGCTCCCCCAAGGTCCCGACCCCTGTGGTAGTAGTAGAGCCATGCTCCACTGGAGACTCTCCGCAGCAATACTTCTCTCTTGTGCCTGCCTGGCCTCGGCGCAGCCGCAGCCGCAGCCGCAGCCGCCCCCGGCCCATCCCATCGTTCTACACGCCGCGCGATTGCTCGAGATTGACACTGGCCGCATGCTGGCGCCGGGCGAAATACTGGTGCGCGGCGACCGCCTCGAGGAAGTGGGCGGTAGCGTGGCGCATCCCGCGGGTGCCGAGATCATCGACCTGGGCGATCGCACTCTGCTGCCCGGGCTGATCGACGCCCACGTGCACCTGTTTCTGCATCCCGGCGCGGAGGATCTCCAGACGGTGCAGGAGTCGGTGCCGCAGCGCACCCTCGTCGCGGTGTCGGCTGCCCGCGACGACCTGATGGCCGGCTTCACCGCGGAGCGCGATATGGGCACCGAAGGCGCCGGGTCGGCCGATACCGCGGTGCGCAACGCCATCAACCAGGGGCTGTTCCCCGGGCCGCGGCTGCGCATCAGCGGCAACGCCGTCGACATTCTGGGCGGGCACGAAGACGCCAACGACTTCAACCCCGAGCAACGCGTGCTTTCCAACGCCACCCGCGCCAACAACGCCGCCGAGCTGATCGAAGTCATCCGCCAGCAGTTCAAGGAGGGCTCCGATTTCGTCAAGATCTACCAGACCGGCCACGATGTGTTCGAGGCGGGGCGCTTCCTGACTCCCTACCAGTACACGGAAGCCGAGATGACCGCGGCCGTGAGAGAGGCGCGCCGCGTGGGCAAGTCCGTGGCGGTGCACGCCACCGGCGAGCCGGGCGCTCTTTATGCGGTGCGCGCCGGGGTGGTCTCGATCGATCATGGCTACCAGCTCGGCGACGAGACCATGCAGCTCATGCGCGACAAGACGATCTTCGTGGTCCCGACCTTCACTATTTCCGAGTACTTTGCCGAGCATGCTCCGACTGCTGCCCAGCAGGGGTTCGAAAAGCAGATGATGGGCTACCACGAGCGCGAGTTTCGCAAGCAGCTCGCGGCCAACGTGCCAGTGGCCATGGGCTCCGACGTTGGTCCGTTCCCGCACGGCACGCAGGCGCGCGAGTTCGTGCTGATGGTGCAATTCGGCATGTCGCCACTGGCGGCGCTCCAGGCGGGCACGCTGAACGGCGCCAAGGTGTTGGGCTGGCAGGGACAGATCGGCGCGCTCAAGCCCGGCTACCTTGCCGATGTCATCGCGGTTCCCGGCGACCCGCTGCGGGACATCAGCGCGGTGCAGAAAGTGGCATTCGTGATGAAGGGCGGCGTGGTGTACAAGCGGTGAGCGGGCTACAATAGCTCCGTGCATCGCCGAACCTTTCTGGGTGTATCCGCGAGTCTGGGCGTTTCCGCGAGCGCCGCGCTGACTGGCGCCCATGCGCAGCCGGCCGCCATCCCCATCATCGATACCCACATCCACCTGTTCGATATCGCCCGGCCGCAAGGCGTGCCGTGGCCTTCCAAGGACAACGCGGTGCTGTACCATTCGGCGCTGCCCGCGCGGCTGCGTCAAATCGCCGCGCCGTTGGGCGTGGTGGGCGCCATCGAAGTGGAGTGCAGCCCGTGGCTCGAAGACAACCAGTGGGTGCTTGACATCGCGGCCAAGGACACGTTCATTGTGGGGACGGTGGGAAACCTGGAGCCAGGCAAGCCGGAATTTCCCAAACAACTGGAGCGCTTCCACCGCAACCCGCTCTACCGCGGCATCCGCTACGGTAATTTGTGGGGCCGCGATCTGCCGGTTGAGTGGTCCAAGCCGGAATTTGCGGCCGGCCTGAAGCTACTGGCCGAGGCCTCGCTCGCGCTCGACACCGCCAATCCCAACCCCGCGCTGATCGACGCCGTGGTGCGAGTCACCGATCGCGTGCCGGGGCTGCGCGTGGTGATCGATCACCTGCCGCAGTTGAATCCGCCGTCCGCGGGCGCGGCTCGCGATGCCTACCAGGCCAATCTGCGCGAGTTGGGCAAGCGGCCCCAGGTATACGTCAAGATCTCCGAGGTGCTGCGGCGCGTGGATGGCGGTATCCCCGAGTCTCTCGATTACTACCGCTCGAGGCTCGACGAACTGTTCGGTATTTTCGGCGAGGACCGCGTGCTCTACGGCAGCGATTGGCCGAACAGCGACCAGTGGCTGCCTTACGCGAAGGAGCTGAGTATCGTGCGCGAATACTTCACCGGCAAAGGACGCGCTGTGGCGGAGAAATACTTCTGGAAGAATTCCGTGGCAGCGTATCGCTGGGTGAAGCGCGCTGCCGATCAGCCGGCCTGAGATGGAACGAGCCTTCCGCAAGGGGTACCTCGAAATCGATTTCCGCACGGAGCCTTTTGGCTCCATCGGGGGACTGCTGCTTCGTTCCACGCGCCTCTTCTTTTCCAATCTCGGGTTTTTGGCTGGGGTCACGGTGGCCATCTTGCTGCCCGCGAAGCTGGCGCTCGCATTCGTTCTTTACGTCCTGGATGTCCCCAGCGAGGGCGTGCTCTCCTATTTCGTGATGGATTTTGGCGACCTGATTTTCAGCGCCCTGGTGATGCCCGCCGCGATCTACGGCCTGGTGTTGAACCTGCGCACCGGTAAGCCCTGCCCGGCGGGCGAGGCGTTCCGCTGGGGCTGGCGGCAGTGGGGCAAGACACTGTGGAACAAGTTCAAGGTCGAGATTACGATCATGCTGTGGAGCGCGCTGTTGATCGTTCCCGGCATCGTGGCCATGGTGAAGCTGATCTTTGCGGATACGATCGTGGCCATCGAGGCCGACCGGGAGAGCGAAGTTCTCGAGCGCAGCCGCGATTTAAGCGAAGGCCGCCGCTGGCGCATCTTCCTGGCGCTTCTGCCGGCGCTGCCGCTGAGCCTGGCGCACATGTACGCAACGCTGCGCGCGCTCGAGTATTCGCGGTGGCTGATGGTGCCTGTGGACAGCCTGTTCAGTGTGCTGGATCATTGGATGACGGTGGTGGTGCTGCTGATCTACCTGGGGCTCGCCGGGCCGCGAATCACGGAAGCCGCCAAGCGCAAGGCCGCGTGAACGAGTTATGAACAAGGTCAACCTGGCAGAGAAACTTGGGTCTTTTTCCGATCATTTCAGCCCCAAGATCGTGGGCGAGCTGAACGGGCAGCACGTCAAGCTTGTCAAATTCCAAGGCGAGTTTGTGTGGCACCACCACGACCATGAGGATGAGCTTTTCCTGGTGGTGCGCGGCAGTTTTCGTATGGGCTACCGCGAGGAGGGACAGGAGCGCGAAGTGACTATCCGCGAGGGCGAGTTCCTGATTGTCCCGCGGGGCACGGAGCATCGGCCGGTGGCGGAGGAGGAGGTGGAGATTCTGCTGTTCGAGCCGGCCGGGACGTTAAATACGGGCAATGTGCGGGGGGAGATGACGGTGGAGGATCTGCGGCGAATCTGACGCGCGCTCCGTGGCGCACGCCGAAACGGTCAGGCCGCGCAGGAGTAGAATGGAGCGAGTTAAATACCATGATTGGGAATATGGTTGGTAATGATCTCGAAATGAAGATTATTCTCGGATCTGCGATTGTCGCAGTCCTGTTCGTTTGGAGCGCCGCTGGTATGCTGAGGCAGAGACTCCGGCGAAAGCACCTGCCCGTCCTTTTGGTTCTTACCCTTCTTGGAGCGTTCGTCCCTGTATTCTTTCTATTTTCGCTGTTAGCAATAAGAGCTGTGGACGAGTACCGCAGTAGTCAAGTCATCGTTTTCACCAGTGAGGTTCCCACATATGGCACGCTCCGCTCTGCCGCCGCCTCAGCAGCCAGCGCCATTGGGCGCGTGTCGCACAAGGACAGTCCTCACCCATACATTCGTGGAAGATTGCTGTTGCTGGATGGCCCCATGAGCGTGGAATACCAGCCTAAAGCAGACGTTTACCAGAAGGTTGACTCCACACCTGATTCTCCAGGAACACCCCAATGGATTCACCAACGGGAAAGCCCCCGCGGGCTTTCGGTGCACTATCTATACTTTGACCTCCCTGAAGAGCTTCGTGCGAAGCATCCTGATGAGGTGGGCACCCTTGCAACGGTTGATTGTCGGGCGGAATCATCAAACCAACGTACTGTCACGTATGTGAATGGACGCAGAGTCGGGGATAGCTTTGGATCGATTCGGATGTGCTAGGTGGAAGCGGTTGATCGAGAGGAACGCCAGTTCGTACTTTTCCCTAAATATTTGGCCGAGTCTGAGGTGATCCCTTTTTTGAACGGCCTACCGAAGAGGCCGCTCCACTGATTCTGCCCTCTGTTCATTCTGAGCAGCAACGGGCAACGACGTACCCAATGCTTGAGGACTGTGGTTGTGGGACGAACTCTTCCTGGTGGTTGGAGGCAGTTTCCGCATGGGCCACTGCGAACAGGAGAGTGAGGTTACCATCTGCCGGCGAGTTCCCGATTGTCCCGCGGGGCATAGATCGTCGCCCGCCGGGCACGAATCTGACGCGCGCGCCGATCGACGTACGTTAAGCTAGAGGTCCTCGGGCTTGAGCCCCGTGTGTTTTGCGATGCGTGACAGCATGGCCCGACCGATCTCGGCGCGGTCATGATACGCGAACTCGTAGTCGGACCAACCCTCCCTGCGCAGCAGCTTGTGCAATCCGGTGGTTCGATCGATGCGCCAGCCGATACGGAGCAGGGCGGCTAGCGCCGGCCAGTTGCTCACGCAGCACCTGAAAAGAGATATTCAGTGAGGAGGCGGGCAACTCGCCATGGCCCACTCGATCGGCGATGACTTCAATGGCCAGCTTTTCCGTGTTGCTGATGGCTTCCTCCCTGGTGGCGCCGTACGTCATCACACCCGGCAGTTCGAGGGCTTCGGCGATCCAGCGGCCGTCGTCTTCTCTGTCGAGCTCAATCGTGAGATGCATCGATCTCAATCCCCCTTCCGCGCCAAGTAAATTGTGCGATACTCGGGCCGCATGATCGCGCTCTTGCCGAAGAAGGGCGCGGCATCCCAGGCGCGGACTGACTCGAAACCTGCTTCCCGCAGCGTGGCGCGGATCTCGGCGCCCGTCCAGCAAACTTCCTCGACGTGCTCGTGCCGCCGGCGCCAG
>OMOG01000055.1 GCA_900290305.1 Candidatus Sulfopaludibacter sp. SbA4 | reverse complement strand
CCGGGCCGGAACAGCTCGTGCTCGCCAGAGAATCGCACCAACGGCTGGAAGCGGCCATCCGCCGCCTGCCGGCCGATCAGCGCAAATGCCTGGCGCTGCGCAGCGAGGGTTTCCGCTATCGCGAGATCGCAGAAATCCTGGGGATCGGCGTGACGACGGTGGCCGACGCGGTGCGGCGCGCGGTGGCTACGCTGGCCAAGGAGTTGCCATGAGGGAAGGCGGTCATCTTTCCGACGAGCGGCTGTTGCGTTTTCTCGATGGCGAGGCGCGCGGCGCCGGCGCGCACGTGGAAGCCTGCAGCCAGTGCCGCGCGCGCCTGGAGCGAATGCGCGGCGTGTCCATCGCGATCGAGGACTATTCGGCTTCCTTGACGGATGCGCAACCAGCGGACGGGCGGCGGCAGGCTCTGCTGGCGGCCCTGGACGCGGCCGGCCCCAGACCGATTGCGAAGTCACCGTCGGGAAATAACCAGTTCAATCGGCCACTACCGCTCCCTAACGGTCACGGCTCTGACAGCGCGTCGGAGCCGCGACCGTCAGGGAGCGGTTGCCACAGTTATTTCCTGACAGGCGCTAAGCCCGCGCCCCAGCCTCGCCGCACGGTAGCTGCCGTGTTGCTCGCGTGTGCCGCCGCGGTGCTTCTGGCTATCGGTATTTGGCGGGCCATCCCGCGGTCGGCGGCGCCGGCGACCCCGCCGGGATCCGCGGCGCTCGGCAACGGCTTTATCGCGCTGCCCTACTCGGACGAGAACCTATCGCAGGAGGGCGCGGTAGTGCTCGAAGTCGAGGTCCCGCGGTCCGCATTGCTGCTGGCGGGGATGCCCGCGGGCGACGGCCAGTCGAAGGGGCGGGTCAAGGCGGAAGTAATGGTGGGGGCCGACGGGCTTGCCCGTGCCATCCGGTTTGTGAATTAGGAGAACTTCGAAAAGAGATGTGGCAGACTTTCCATTGCGCAGCGGCCCTGGCCACGGTGATGGCTTCATGCGGATTCGCCCAGAGCGCGTTCGAGGCCACCGTGATTTCGCCCGATTTCGTCGTGGAAGGCCGCGTTGTGAAAGGCGTGCCGTACTCGGCGCAGGCGGTCACATCGGTGAAGCAGACGCTTCCCACCGGCAGCGAGATCGTCACCCAGATGACCGCTCTGGTGGCTCGCGATGCGGAAGGCCGCACGCGCCGCGAGCAGACCATTCGCGCCATCGGACCTTGGGCGGTGCTTCCGCCGATCTCTCCACGCGGGGCCGAGGAATCCTGGCGCGAGACGCCCACCGTGATTCTGATCCAGGACCCGGTAAAGCAGGTCAGCTACACGCTGAATCCGCGCACCCACCTCGCCCGGGTCACGCACCCCTCCGTTGCCGTTGCAGTGCGAAGGGACGAAGGGTGGTCGCGCCCCGCCGCCCCGGAGCGCCAGACCGAGAGAAGTGAAGCGCTGGGGAACCGTGTGATTGAACGAGTGCCGGCGCAGGGCAGGCGGACCGTGGTCACCCTTCCGGCGGGAAGTATCGGCAACAGCGCGCCCCTCGAACTCACGGTCGAGACGTGGTACTCGCCGGATCTCCAGGTGGTGGTGCTGGGCAAAAGGAGCGATCCGCGGGTGGGCGAGATCACCTATCGGCTGGTGAGCATCAAGCGCGGCGACCCGCCGGCGTCGCTCTTCGAAGTGCCGGCCGATTACCGCGTGGAAGGAGAGCCGCGCCGGCTGAACGAAAGGGAGCAGCGCAAGGAGCGGTGACGAGGCGCCGCGCCCACATCCCGTTGGGAGCCAATTGGGAGCCACGACCGTGGAACCGGGCTGAGTGCGCTGTAGTATACTGGCCGCTTCAAGACAAAGCTGTACGGAATTCCAAAGGAGTGGCCATGTTGCCAGATTATCTCGCAAAAGCCGTGCCGAACCCGCCGGGGAAGCGCGCGCCGTGGTATGCCAATACCGCGCCCAGCTATGCCGGTATTTTTCTGTGGGTAGCATTTTATAAAGCCATGGCCGGAGCCACCATCGCGCACGCCGGCCTGGTGCACTGCCTGCTGGCGCTGGTCATCGCCGGATTCCTCTGTTATGCCCTGTACTACCGTGTGCCGGCGATGCTCGGGATGCAGACCGGTTACCCGCTGTACGTGGTGGGAAGCTCCACTTTCGGCACGGCGGGCGGATACATCATGCCGGGGCTCTTGATGGGACTGCTGCAGATCGGATGGTTTGCGGTGGCCACGTTCGTCGCGACGGACTTCATCCTCAAGGGAGTCGGTATGAATTCCGCGCCGGGGTCCGTGCCGTTCATCGCGACCGGCCTGGTGTGGGGCCTGGTGCTTTCGTGGATGGGGGCCAAGGGCATTCAGTACGTGGCCAAGATCGCGACTTTTCTGAATTTCATTCCGTTGCTCATGCTGCTGATCGTGGTCTTTCAGACCGCGGGCGGGGTAGCGAGCTACCATGTGCCGGCGGGGCAGGAGAATTCCTACGGGGCGTTCACGGCCGTCATCGCCATCGTGATCGGCTTCTTCGCCACCGCGGGTGCGGCGGGCGCGGATTTCGGCACCAACTCGCGGAACGAAAGCGACGTGAAGTGGGGCGGACTGGTGGGCATCACGCTGGCGGTGCTGATCGCGGGCGGGCTGCCGCTGATTTCCGTGGCTGGCGCCCACGGCACCAATCCCTCCCTCGGATGGGACTACGCCGACGTGATCCAGGGAATCGGCGGACCCATCGCGAGCGTGATGTTCCTGCTCTTTGCGATCGCCTCCGTGCCGCCCACCTGCTTCTGCGCGTTCATCGCGGGCAACAGCTTCAATACCATGATTCCGAGCGTTCCGCGTGTGGCCTCGACGATGGCGGGAGCGACGGTGGGAATTGCGCTGGCGGTGTCCGGAGTGGCGGCGAACCTGATTTCGTTTTTTACGATTGTGGGGGCGTCGTTCGGTCCCATCTGCGGCGCCATGGCGGCGGACTATATGCTGTCGGGCAAGCGCTGGTCCGGTCCGCGCGAAGGAGTCAACTTCGCGGGCTACGGAGCTTGGGCCATCGGGTTTGTAGTGGGGATTCTGCCGTTCCTGCCGCTGCCCGCCGACGTGAAGACGTATGTGGAGCCGGCGGTGCTATACAGCTTCGTCACGGGATTCGTGGTGTACTTCATTCTGGCGAAGGCGGGACTGCAGCCCAAGGTAGTGGCGATGCCGAAGGCAGCGTAGCACACTGGTTGAGATGCCCAGTAACGTAACGCGGGACCGCTTGCTGACGCGCGCGGCTCTGATCGGAGCCACGACCGTAACTCGCCCTTGGCGAGCGAGGGAGTGGTCTTCACACCAATGAGGCGTCTCTCACTCGGACTGTTCTTGATCGCCGCTGCCTCTTCGATATTGCTGATCTCCGACTGGAAGCAGAGGCGCGCGCCCACCGGCCACCTGCCGCGAGTCGCCATCCTGCAGCACGTCTCGCAGGGCATCATCGACGAGGGAGTCCGCGGCATCGTCGATGCATTGGCCGAGAACGGATTCGTCGACCAAAAGACGATCCTGCTCCGGCGCTACAACGCCGAGAACGACATGGCCACCGCCAATGCCATCGCCAAGGAGGTAACCAGCGGACAATTCGACCTGATTGTGACCGCCACCACCATCAGCCTGCAATCCGTGGCCAGCGCCAACAAAGCGGGCCCGAACAATGGGGGCAGAGTCAAGCACGTCTTCGGGCTGGTGTCCGACCCGTTTGCCGCGGGCGTGGGCATCAGCCGCGAAAACCCGCTCGACCATCCGAAGCACCTGACCGGCCTCGGAACCATGCAGCCCATTCGCGAGACCTTCGACGTGGCCCGCAAGCTTGATCCCGACCTGAAGACCGTCGGCACCGTATGGAATCCCGCGGAAGCCAATTCGCAGGCCAACCTCAAGCTGGCGCGGGCGGTCTCCAAGGACCTCGGGATCGATCTCGTGGAAGCCACCGCCGAGAATTCTTCAGGCGTCCTGGAGGCCGCCAATTCGCTGATCTCCCGCGGCGCGCAGGCCATCTGGATCGGCGGCGACGTCACGGTGCTCGTCTCCATCGATTCGGTGGTGGCCGCCGCCCGGCGCGGCCGCATCCCCGTGTTCACCAGCGTTCCGGGGAATGCCCCCAAGGGCGCGCTGTTCGACCTGGGCGCCAACTACTACGAGCTCGGGCGCCTGATCGGGAATCTGGGCGCGCGCGTTTTGAAGGGGACCGACCCGGCCACCGTTCCCGTCGAGAATGTGGTTCCCCAAAAGGTGATGGTCAACCTGACCGCGCTGGCCGGACTCCGCGATCACTGGCGCCTGCCGCAAGATCTGCTGGCGAGCGCCGATACGGTGATCGATGCCGCGGGGACCCACTCCAAGGCGGCGGCCGTGACGCAGCCGAGCAAGAAGTGGAACGTGCAGGTGGTCGAGCTGAACAACGTGCTGGACGTGGAAGAGACCGAGCGCGGAATACTCAAGGGGCTCGATGAGTCGGGGCTGGTCAAGGGCCGGCACTACGACATCCAGTTCCGCAATGCGCAGGGGGATATGGCGACATTGAATGGCCTGGTCGATGCGGCCATCGCCGCCGGGGCGGACCTGCTGCTTACGCTTTCCACCCCGACCCTGCAGGCGGCCATACAGCGGTCGCAGGGCAAGGTGCCGATCGTGTTCACATATGTATCGAGCGCGATCGCCGCCGGCGCCGGGACCAGCGACGACCACCATCTTCCTTTCGTAACCGGCACGACACTCACTCCTCCCAATGAAGAGATGATCGCGATCATCCGCCAGGTACTGCCCTCGGCGCGGCGCATCGGCACGCTGTTTGTGCCGTCGGAAGTGAACATGGTGTTCGCCAAGGATGGGCTGGTCAAGGCCGCCGCAAAGGCCGGCATCGAGGTCGAGGCATTGGGCGTCGCGACCAGCTCCGAGGTTCCCGACGCGGCCTTGGCCCTGATGAGCCGCAACGTGGACGCCCTGTGCCAGATTCCCGGCAACCTCACGGCGGCGGCTTTTGGAGGCATCGCGCAGGCGGCCGAGCGCAAGAAGATTCCGGTATTCGCCTTCCAGACGAGCCAGGCCAAGGAGGGCGCTCCGGTGGTTCTGGCGCGCGACTATTTCGATAACGGCCGGGCGGCTGCGGCGATGGCCGCCCGCGTCATGCGCGGAGAAAGCCCCGCCCAAATGCCGTTCGTGCCGGATGCCAAGACGAAGCTCATGATCAACATCAAGGCCGCCCGCGCGGTGGGTCTGAATATTCCCGCGGCGCTGCTGGCCAAGGCAGCCGAGGTTATAAAGGAATGATAGTCATCAAGGACTGACATGGAGATCACCTCCGAGCGAATCGGCGATTTCATCGAGGTGCGGCCCAAAGGGCGCCTCGACGGCTCCTGGGCCGACCATCTCTCGGCGGCGTTGGAAGAAATCATCCGCCGCGGCGACCATCGCATCCGCGTCAATCTCAGCGAAGTGGTGTACATCAGCTCCATCGGGATCGGCGTGCTGGTGTCGTTCTATAAGAAGGTGGCGGCCATCGAGGGCACCTTCCTGGTTACCGAGCCGTCCGCGCACGTAGGCAGAGTTCTCAGCATGTCCGGCCTGCGCCAGCTCATCCCCGATGCCGCCGCCCCGGCGGCTGCCGCGCCCAAGACCGAGGCGTCGCACGAGGTGGATGGGAAGTGCGCGCTGTTCGAAGTGTTCGCCCTCGATAGCTCCGGTGTGAAGAGCCCGGGAATGAAATGCCGTACCGTGGGCGATCCGAGCCTGCTCGAAGGATGCCGCTTCGGCGAGAAGGATTGCCGGCCGCTCGTGTTTCCAGACTCCTGTTGCGCCGTGGGGTTGGGAGCTTTCGGCCACAGCTTCGACGAGTGCCACGACCGCTTCGGCGAATTCCTGGCCGTGGCGGGCGCCGCCGCCTATCAGCCATCCGGCGGCGCCAACACGCCCGATTACCTGCTGAGCCAGGGCACCTTCGTGCCCGAGTTGCAGGTGCTCTACGGCGCCGTCGGCGAAGGCGCATTCACCACGCTCGCACGATTCGAGGCCAAACCCGAATCGCGCGTGATCGGTCTCGCAGAGCTGGCGCAGACGGCGCTCGAGATTGCCCAAGCGGATAGCGCGTGGATGGTGATGGTGGCGGAATCCGCAGGGCTGGTGGGCGCGAGTTTGCGCCGCTCTCCGGTGAACGCGAACTCGCCCGGCGCACCGTTCGGGCATCCCGAGATTCGATCCTGGCTGTCGTTCACCACCGAACGCGCCCACACGCGCGCGCTGGCCGTAGTGGTGGGACTGGCATCCGCTTCGGGGCGCAGCAGCTTCCTACGGCCGATGGGCGGACAACCTTCGAATGGCAAGCCCGCGCCCGTGGGCCACTTCCACGCGGCGGCCTTCTCCTACCGCCATCTGCAGCGGGGATTGATCGATCTCCAGAAGACGGTGCGGCCGCTGTTCGAGCACGAATCGCTGCTCGGGCTTCTGCACCTGATTGGCGACGACCGGGAGTACGGGATTGCCGAGAGTGAATTCGTGCGCGGGGCTTGCTGGATCGGGCCCACTATCGGGCCCATGATTGGGAGCGCCCAATGAGCCTGCTCATCGGCGCTCTGACCATCGGGTTCATTCTTTCGCTGCTGGCCCTGGGAGTGTTGATCAGCTTCCGCATTTTTTCCTTCCCCGATATCACCGCGGAAGGATCCATCACGCTGGGCGCGGCGGTCACCGCGGCGATGCTGGTGAAGGGGGTGAATCCGCTGGTGGCCACCGCGGCGGCCGTTCTGTCGGGCTTTCTGGCGGGCGCGGCCACGGGCGTTCTCCACACCAGGTTCAAGATCAACGGGCTGCTCTCCGGAATCCTGGTGATGACGTCGCTCTATTCGATCAACTTGCACGTCATGGGCCGCAGCAACATCCCTCTCATGTCCGCCAGGACCCTGGTCACGTACGCCGAGCATCTCGGAAGACTCCTGCTGGGCGGCGCCGACAACGTCAGCGTGGCGGGCTGGGAGGTGGGCGCGCGCGATGTTTCGGTCCTGGGGTTCTCGTTCGTGGCCGCGCTGCTGGTGGGTCTGGTGCTCTTCACTTTCTTTCGCACCGATCTGGGAACGGCCATGCGCGCCACCGGCGACAACAGCCAGATGGTGCGGGCGCTGGGCGTCAGCGATGCCGACATGATCGTGTTCGGCCTGGCCGTTTCCAACGGGCTCGTGGGCCTGGCAGGCGCGCTGCTGGCGCAGTATCAGGGGTTCGCCGACGTCCAGATGGGGATCGGCATGCTGGTGTGGGGCCTGGCGAGCGTCATCATCGGAGAAGCGCTGGTGGGCGTTCGCCAGTTGGGCTACCTGCTCGCGGGCGCCGTGATGGGCTCGGTGCTTTTCCGCCTGATGGTGGCGATCGCGTTGCGCTGGGGCTTGGATCCGAACGACCTGAAGCTGATCACCGCGGCCTTCGTCTTCGTGGCGCTGATCCTGCCCGGCCTCGTGGACAAAATGCGGACCAGGAGCGCGGCGCATGCTTAGCGTGCAGCAGGTCCGCAAGACCTTCAACCCGGGGACGCCCAACGAGGTCCGTTCGCTGCAGGCCGTCGACCTGACTCTCGAGGAAGGCTCGTTTGTCATCATCATCGGCACCAATGGCTCGGGCAAATCGACGCTGCTGAACGCGGTGGCGGGAACGTTCCTGGTGGATTCGGGCGCCATCCTTCTGGCCGGCCGGGATGTGACCGCGTGGCCCGAGTATCGCCGCGCCGGGATGATCGGGCGCGTCTTCCAGAATCCGTTCAGCGGCACGGCTCCCAATCTCTCGATCGCCGAGAACCTGGCGCTGGCGGCCCGCCGCGGACTCGGCCGCGGACTGACATGGGCCCTCAATAAGAAGCTGCGCACCGAAATGCGGGAGACGGTCCGCAGCCTGGGGATGGGTCTCGAGGACCGGCTCGACAACATCATCGGCAGCCTCTCGGGCGGCCAGCGGCAGGCTCTCACGCTGCTGATGGCCACGTGGCTGAAGCCCAAGCTGCTGCTGCTCGACGAGCACACCGCGGCGCTCGACCCCAAGAGCGCCGACCAGGTGATTCACTTGAGCAGCCAGATCATCCTGCGCGACCACCTGACCACCCTGATGGTGACTCACTCCATGCAGCAGGCGGTGAATCTCGGCGATCGGCTGATTATGATGCACCGCGGCCGGATTCTCCACGATTTCCAAGGCGCGGAGAAGCGGCGGCTGCGGGTGAACGATTTGTTGGGCCGCTTCGAAGAGGTGCGGCGCGCGGATTTGCTGGACGAATCGGCTGCGGAGATGCTGCGGCGCATGTACGTGTAGAGTTACCGGCATGGTAAGTTGGTACTGAGAGTTCGCCATGTCCACGCTTTCCAAGACGTTTCTGACGCCCGAGCAGTACCTCGAAATCGAGCGCAAGGCCGAATTCAGGAGTGAATATTATGACGGCGAGATGTTCGCTATGGACGAGGCGAGACCCCACAATGTGATCAAAGGGGCCCACAGTCTTATCAAGACGAACCTGACTAGAGGACTCAGCGAGCAACTTCGTCCGCGTCCCTGTCAGGTGTATTCGACCGACATGCGCGTCCTGGCGGCGCCGACGGGTTTGTTTATGTATCCCGATATCGTGGTGGTCTGCGGAGAACCGCGGTTCCTCGACGGTGAATTCGACACTCTGCTGAACCCCACGGTGATTGTGGAGGTGCTCTCACCCACCACCGAAGCCTACGATCGCGGGCGCAAGTTCGGGCACTATCTATCGCGCGATCGAATCCCTGAAGGCCTATCTCATGTTGGCCTCGGAGCTGATTGGCGCGGAGCTATTCACCAGACAGCCCGGCAACTGCTGGACGCTGACCGCGGCCAGCCGCCTGGAGGACACAATCGAAATTGAATCCATCGGCTGCCGCCTGAAGCTCGCGGACATCTACGAGAAGGTCGAACTGGACGCAAATCATTGAGGTAAACTTGAGGCTGTAGGAAACGGACGTCCGACCGGATCTCGATAAACCCGAACATTTGCCATGGCCAGGCGTGCGTGAAAGGCACCCGCATGCCCGTCCACCAGATCGTGCGCATGATGGCGAATGGCGACACGGTCGAGGATCTGCTGGCCGAGTATCCCTATCTGTCCCGCGAGGACATCATGGCTTCGCTCGATTACGCGGCCGGCCTGGCAGAGGAGCAGGTCACTCCGATCGAGGTCGCGAACCTCTGAGGAATGCGCTTCCACCATTTCCGCTACACTGAAAGTGAGGGTGCGATGAAAAAAGAGAAGACCATCCTGAGACGGGCAGTTCCTTCCCAGCCGAAGAGCGGCGAAACGTCTGCCAACGGGAAGCCTTCCGGCATCCGCAGCACTTCCAAAGAAGAGTTCGAGAAGGTGAAGCGCAAGGTGTTCACTCTTCACGATGGCCTCTTCCGCCGGCTCGCCGAGCACGACCGTCAGCGTTGAGGGTTGACGGCCGGCAATGAGCCAGCAGCAGGAACCGAGATTCCTTACGCGTGAAGAGGTCGATGCCCTTCATTCGTCGTGCATCGGCAGTATAGCGGCACTCAGAGCGGCGGTCAAAGCAGCTCAAACCTGGTTCATGCCACCGTCGACGGCAAGCTCGATGCCCGAGATGTAGCTTGAATCATCCGACGCCAGAAAGACGATGGCTTTGGCGATTTCGTCCGGCGTGCCGACGCGCCCCAACGGGATACCGGCCGACATCTGCTGCGCGAACTGATCGACTTGCGCGGCGCTCATGCCGAGGCTGGTGTTATAGCCTTCCGTCGGCACGACCCCAGGACTGATGGCGTTGACACGGATCTTACGGGCCTTGAGATCGGTCGTCCAGCCGCGGGCGAAGGACCGGATGGCGGCCTTGCTGGCGCCGTAGACACTGAAGGCTTCCGTGCCATTGGAAGCCGCCGACGAGGCCGTCAGGACGATCGAGCCGCCGTCCTTCATCAGCGGCAGGGCTTTCTGCACTGTGAAAAGCGTCCCTTTGACGTTGCCGTCGAAAGTTTTGTCAAAGTGCTCTTCCGTAATAGCGCCGAGCGGCGCAAAGCTCCCTCCCCCCGCATTGGCGACGAGGATATCAATGTTCCCTTTCTCCTTTTTCACCTGTTCATACAAGCGATCAAGATCGGCCAGGTTGGCGATGTCACCCTGAATGCCGGTGACGTTGCGCCCTACTTTCTTGACGGCCTCATCCAGTTCTTTCTGGCGGCGGCCAGTAATGAAAACATATGCGCCTTCCGCGACAAATCGTTTTGCCGTTGCAAGGCCGATGCCGCTGGTGCCGCCGGTAATGACGGCTGTTTTCCCTTCGAGTTTGTTGGACATGGTATTTTTCCTCGTTTTTGGATTTAACGCAGGCCTCTGTATTTCTGTAGCGATCATTATACAATAGATGTTGCAGGAGAGAGTCAAGGCGTTTAAGATTTCACTACCGTGACAAGACCGCCCATCAGATCAACGAAGGCACGCGGGCGTCCTCGGGCATTCGACCGGGACGCGGCCCTTCAGCGTGCTATGGAATTGTTCTGGCGTCAGGGGTATGAATCGACATCAATCAGCGACCTGACATCCGCTATGGAAATCACTGCGCCCAGCCTCTACGCGGCGTTTGGTGACAAGGAGCGCCTGTATCTGGAGGCTGTGGAGCGTTACAAGTCTGACCTCGGGAATTCAGGCCGCATCCTCGCCGGCGAGGCTACCGCGCGCGGTGCCATCGAGCGGCTTCTCGAAGCGTCCGCCATCGAGTTGACGAACACCAAGGACCATCCGCCCGGCTGCATGGTCGTTGCGTCCGCCATTAACGGCTCGCCCGAATCCGCCCACTTGCAGGCTGCACTGAGGGGTTGCCGCTTGGAGGCGGAGGCACGCATCAGAGCCAAGATCAAACGGGGCATCAAAGACGGAGAACTTCCTCCGCGCACAGATGCGGCTGCGCTGGCTAAGTTTTATACGACGGTGATGCAGGGCATGACGATTCAGGCCAGAGACGGGGCAACGCAAAAGGAACTACTCGCCGTGGCCAGGGCGGCAATGCTTCAGTGGCCTGAATTGGCCTGAGAATATTGTGCTGTCCCTCCCCTACGAGGCGATAGAGCGCTACGGCGGCCATCACGGAGTGCTCAACGAACATCTCGTGGAATCGGCGATCCATCAGCCTCAACAGACGTACCACGTGGGTGGCGGCGACCTCTACGAGATCGCCGCTGCCTATGCCTACCACATCGTTGCCGACCATCCCTACTGGGACGGCAATAAGCGGCAGGTACGGCGGCAGGAATAACGTTTCTTGAGCTCAACGGCGTAGACACCAGCCGGTTGCCCGAGCACCAGACCTACGAATCGCTCATCAGAGTTGCCGATCACCAGATGGATCGCTTCGAGCTGGCCGACTTCTTTCGATCGCATCTGAACCCGGAGCGCCGCCTGTGAGACCCCGGCCGAAACTGGCCACTCCGGACCCTCTACGCCGCCGGCTGCCCCGCCAGTTCCAAAGTGTCCGACCCCACCCCCGCGGCGGGCAGCTTGATCGCAAACCGCGTTCCCTTCCCAGGCGTGCTGTCCACCTCGATCTTGCCGTTGTGCGCCCTCACAATCCACGCCACGAAGCTCAACCCCAGCCCCAATCCCTGCTCCGGTGTGGGCGCGGTGCCCGACCCCGGCACGCGATAGAAGCGGTCGAAAATGTGCGGCAAGTACTCCGGCGCGATGCCGCGGCCCGTGTCCTCCACCACGATCTCGACACAATCCGGCGCCGGGTTGACCACCACTTGCACCCGCCCGCCCTTGGGCGTGAATTTGAGCGCGTTCGAAAGCAGGTTGTTGATCATCCGCTCGATCTGCACGCGGTCCACTTCCGCGGGACAGTCCGCGGGCAGGCCGGCCGTCAGCCGAACCCCCGCCTCTTCGGCGGGAATCTGGAACTGCTCCACCAGGTCTTCCACCACCTCGCAGAGATTGAGCCGCGACTTCTGCAAGACGAGCTGGCCCGATTCCGCCTGCGCCAGCAGCAGCAGCGCCCGCACGATCTGCGACAGCCGGTCGATATCCTGCAGCGCGTTGAACATCGCTTCGCGGTACTGGTCCGTCGTCTTGGCCGTGAACAGCGCCACTTCGAGCTGGCCGCGGATAGCGGTGATGGGCGTGCGCAGCTCGTGCGAGACGTCGGCCGAGAATTGCTTCATCTGCTGGAACGAGGCCTCCAGGCGCTCGATCATGCGATTGAACGTGCGCACCAGGTAATCCAGCTCGTCGCCCGACTGCCGCGTGGGAATCCGCAAACTCAGATTCGAGCCGGAGATCCGCTGCGCCGCCTGGGCCACGTCGCGCACCGGCGTCAGCGCGCGCCCAGCCAGGAACCATCCCAGCAGCGAGCCCAGAATCAGGGATATCGGAATGACGCCGACGTACGTCATCACGGTGTATTTGCCCAGCACCTTGTCATTGTCGGCCAGCGACTCGCCCAGGGCCACGTAGAACGGCTGCTGGTGATTCTGGTCCCACTGAATTCCGGCGCGGATCATGTACCTCGTGCCATCCGAATCCCTGCGCGGAATCCAGAAGGATTTTCCGGGCGCGCCCTGGCGGCTGGCATCCACCGCTTCACGCACCCTCGCCCGTATGTCCGCCGGCTTGTCGATCCCCAGGTCTTCGTACCCGGTCGAAACCTGGCGATCCCCGGTCTTCTGGTCCAGAATCACGTTGCCGTCGCCATCGGTGATGAGAAAAACCTTTTGGATGTCGCCGACAATCGTCGTTTCATCTTTGTCGGTTTCGTCGTAGTACCAGTCGGCGAAAAACTTGCGCGCAGTGTAGTCGTAGTGAATGCGCAGATAGCCGCCCTTCACTGAAACCCATTCGTCGTTCAGGTCGTCCCTCACCTGGTTCTCGAGCGTGGTCTTCAGGTACTGGCGAAATCCGGTGGCCACTCCGATCAGCAGCAAGGCGAAGAAGAGAGCGTAGCTGGCGGTCAGCCGGAAACGCAGGCCGCGCGTGAACCCTCGATAGTCGCGTCGCAGCCGCACGTCACACCTGCCGTTCGGATGCCGGCTCCGCGGGCCGTTCGGCCGGCCTCTCGGGGGCGTCGATCATGTACCCGATTCCGCGCACGGTCTGGATCAGCTTCTGCGGGAAGCGGTCGTCGATCTTGCTGCGCAAGTGGCGGATATAGACGTCCACGATGTTGGTGAGGCCGTCGTAATCCATGTCCCACACGTGCTCCACGATCATAGTGCGGCTCAGCGGGCGCCCGCGGTTGCGCATCATGTATTCCAGGATGCCGAATTCCTTGGGAGCCAGGTCGATGGTCTCCGCGCCGCGCACCACCTTGCGGCGAATGCAGTCTACCGTGAGGTCGCCTACCTGGAGCCGCTCGGGAGTCGGCTGGCCGCGCCGCAGAAGCGCCCGCACGCGCGCCAGCAATTCCACAAAGGCGAAGGGCTTGACCAGGTAATCGTCGGCCCCCTGTTCCAGGCCCTTCACGCGGTCGTCCAGCCCGCCGCGCGCGCTGAGGATCAGCACCGGCGGACCGAGTTTGCGGTTGCGGACCCGCTCCAGCACGCGGAGCCCGTCCATGTCCGGCAGCATCAGGTCCAGAACCACCAGGTCGTAATCGGTGCCGTGGATGTGATCGAGCGCGGTGGCTCCATTAGGCGCCGCGTCCACCGCGTAACCCGCGCCTTCCAGGCCGCGGCACAAAAAGTCCGCGATGCGTTTCTCGTCCTCCACGACCAGAATTCTCATTTCTTCTCAGCTTATCAGTAGCACAGGCCTCCTGGCCTGTGTTCCCGGTTAATCCACCCCTACGGCTTGAATCGCAAACTGATCCGGTTCTCCTGGCCCCCGAAGCGCAACTCCAGGTCCTTCAGCTTCTGCTTCTCCATTGGAAAGAAGAGCAGGCCGGACGTCGCCTGGTCGGTCTTCTTCTCCGGCAGGATCTTGCCCTCGAGCACCTTCTTGAGCGGGTTCTCCTCTTCGCCGTTCACCATCTTGGGCGCAGGCTTGTCTTTGTCGTCTTCGCCCGCACCCGACCCGCTGCCGATCATCACCGGTCCGCCCATCGACCATCCGTGCTTCTTCTTCTTTTCCTCGCTCTGCGCGATGATCAGCGCTCCGCGGCCGGCGATCTGGCTGGCGGCAAAGGGCGTGGTCTTCTCGCCGGTATCGTTGGAGCGAAGCACGAAGTCGTCGCGGTCGATGGTGATGTCTTTCCCGTACTTCGGGTCGACCTTGACATCGGCCATGATGTAGTGGCCGTCCAGGTCGGAACCGACCGCCTGCTTGACGTCCGTCGGATCGATGTACAGCGTCACCGTCAGGATCAGGTCTTCGTTCTCTCCCTTGGCCGTGGCCACGGTCTTCTTGGCCGCGCCCATCAGCAACAGAACCGGCAGGATGAAGAGGGCGAGGAAGCGGGCTGCCATACGCATGAACCTCTCCACCGATTATACCGTTCCGGCCCGCCTCCTTTCCCGCTGGGCACCTGCCGGGTTGGATTCTCGCCGAAGCCGGCAGGATCCTCCCGCGCCAAAACACGCGCCTTATCTCAGCGCTCTACGCCTCCTCCGCGCTCTCAGGTTTGTTCTTCTCCGCGTCTTCCTCAGCGCCCTCCGCGCCTCCGCGGTGAGATCCACCCTGGAATTTGCCTGAGACTTTGGCCGCCGCCGCACACGTATTGGTATGACGAACACAAATCCTCCGGCCGATAACGCGCTCCAGAGCGCAAGCGGCACTGTTACAATAAGACTTTCACCCCAACTTCCAGGAGTTTCACCCCACATGGACGAAAAAGAGCGCGCTCGCGCCTTGGACCTTGCTCTCGGGCAGATCGAGAAGCAGTTCGGCAAGGGCTCCATTCTGCGTCTCGGGTCGAAGGACGCCATTGTACCGGTCAGCGTGATCTCGACCGGTTCGATTTCACTGGACGCCGCTCTGGGCGTCGGCGGCTTCCCTCGCGGCCGCGTGATTGAAATCTTCGGACCGGAGTCCTCCGGCAAAACCACGATTGCGCTGCAGGTAATCGCCGAAGCGCAGAAGAAGGGTGGCATCGCCGCCTTCATCGACGTCGAGCACGCGCTCGACCCCGCCTACGCCCGGAAACTCGGGGTGGACATCGACAATCTCCTGGTCTCGCAACCCGACTACGGCGAGCAGGCGCTGGAGATCACCAATCACCTGACCGCCCTCCGGACAGATCGACGTGCTGGTGGTCGACTCCGTGGCGGCCCTGGTTCCCAAAGCCGAGCTGGATGGCGAAATGGGCGACAGCCACATGGGGCTGCAGGCGCGTTTGATGTCGCAGGCCCTGCGCAAACTCACCGGCGTGGTTTCCAAGTCGCGCACCTGCCTGATCTTCATCAACCAGATCCGCGAAAAGATCGGGGTGATGTTCGGCAATCCGGAAACCACTACCGGC
>OMOG01000574.1 GCA_900290305.1 Candidatus Sulfopaludibacter sp. SbA4 | reverse complement strand
CGACCTGATCCTCGGGAAAATCCAACGACTTTGTGAACGAACTTCTAACTCAGGACATTAGCTGCTCGTGCTCGCCAGGGCCACATCCACAGCGCACCGGTAAACACCAGGAGGAACAGGTTCCGCAGAACCAGGATGCCGAACCCAAAAGACGTCGGAGGCAAAATCACGCGCCTTCCATCGATCACGATCCGCCTGTCCAGTTCCATCGGGAACAGGTATGGGTAGATAGCGGTAGTAACCAGGCAGACGACCAGGAACGCGGCCATAAAGCGCAGCGCGGTTTTGCCCGGCGGCGCGAGCAGCGGAACCACAGGCACCAGCCACAGGAAGTACTGGGGCGAAAGGACCTTCGATGTGCAGATGCCGAGCAGCAGAAACAACACGGTATACGCAGTGAACAGGGCGGGCGCCGCCTGGGCCGCGGTCAACGGGGCTACCTCGCCGTGGTCGCTTTCCGACAGACGCGAGTGAACATTCAGGAGCAGAGAAACACCAGCCAGGGCGAGCAGCAATACGGTGGTCAGCGGCGACAGAGTCGACAGGATGGGTGTGAGTTGCGAACTCACATGATGGGCGCCGAAATTCTGAACGGTCTCGGTGGCGTAACCGAAAACGCGGCCCGCCAGCATGTCCAGAGTGGCCCACGTGGATTCTATCTCCAAGCCCCGCGCGGCATGGTACTGGAAGAACTCGAGCGTATCCCGGCCGGCCAGCCAATAGAAGGGGAGAAAGATGGCGATGGTCAGGGCGAGTAACTGAATCGCCCGCCAGACGGCCTTTCCAGCCAACCGCAACATGCGCGACAAGTCCCAACGGCCGGCCAGTGAAGATGCCGGCAGCGCGCCCACGATCCACACCGGCAGAAGAACTGCCGGCGTCAGCTTGAAATTGATCGCCACTGCCAGTACGGCGAAGGACGCCAGGTAGTGGCCGCGGCGGCAAAGCATGCCCAGAGCCGCGAGGATGAGCACCCCGACGAGGAGATCCAGACGGTCGTACAGAATATGCATCAGGAACAGCCCGCCGGCACAGTACGCCAGCAGGCGCCATTCGTAATGAGGGCGGCCCGAGGTGGGCGGAACCACGATGGGAAGCAGCCAGACCAGCAGAAGAAAGCCCGCAACGTCCACCACGGCCATCGCCGCGCGAGCCGCCAGGATCTGTGCCGCCATCTGGCTCTTGGGGGACAACGGCTGGATCGGAGGCAGGAACACCGTAGGCAAGACCATCCAGGCGATCGCCAGCGGCGGGTACTCGACCACATACTCGGCCGGCGTGTGGCCGGGGTCGGAGGCGGCGCGCAGTTTCCGTTGAACGCCGTAGAAGCCCAGATTCCGTTCGAAGAACCCCGGCGGGTAAAAACCGGCGCCCTGATTTTGGGACACCTGCCAACAGAAGGCGTAGTTGACATTGACCCCCTCCAGGGTGGTGCCCTTGATCTCCGCGAACAGCAGGACGTAGATGCGGGATGCGAGGAATATCGCGAGGACGATGTAGAAAGAGAGCGGGCGGGACTGACGGAAGCGGGGTTTGCCGCCATCCGTGCCGGCTGTCCTGGGAGCTTCCGCAGCGGGCCGCGGTGGATGGCCTGCCGACGGCGGCCCCGCCTTTTTCTTGGATCTTGCCATGAGTGCCGGCAACTGGTCCGAATTCCTTTATACCACTGCCGTCTTCACCCATTGGGGTACAATCGGAAATCTCCTCATGGGCTTGCCTGCAGTTCAATCCCGTGTGGTCGCCGGACGGCAACTGGATCGCATACCGGGGAGCCTCCAGATTTCGAAAATCGAATTCACCGCGGAGACACGGAGGAACGGAGACAATCGCGGAGAAAACGAAGAGGTCAACACTGAGAGAACGGAGAGTTGCGCGAGGCAGCGGGACGAGGCGTCCGTCCCACCAGCCCCACTTACTTCTGCAGGAAGAAGTGGCCGACGAACATGGCGTCGATGCCGGAGGAATAGAAGCTGCGCACGGCGTCGCGCGGGGTGCACACCAAGGGCTCTCCGAAGAGATTGAAGGACGTGTTGTATAAGACCGGCAGACCGGTGGATTTTCCGGCGGCGTGCAGGAGCTTCCAGTAGAGCGGGTTTTCGTGGCGTTCCACGGTGTGGACGCGCACCAGGTCGCCGGCCAGGATGGCGCCCGCGAAGCGCTCGCGTTGCTCCGGCCGCACGCGCCCCACGGTTGAGAGGTAGCGCGCATTGGGGCCGACTTCGAAATAGTCCGCGGCCAGCTCGGCGGGCACGGACGCGGCGAATTTGCGGAAGGGCTCGCGGTGCTTGATGAAGATGTTGAGATTCTCGGTGGAATAGGGGTCGAGCGGCGACGCCAGGATGCTGCGGTTGCCGAGGGCGCGGGCGCCGAACTCCATGCGGTCGTGCATCCAGGCGACAATCTTGCTGTCGTTCAACTGGGCTACGGCCGTATCGATCACTTCATCGGCGGTGATCATGTAGCGGAAGCGCAGACGGCAATTCTCGAGCACCTGCTTGATTTCGTCCGCCTTGTACGCGGGGCCGAGGCAGACCGTGTCGAGCCGCACGCGCTTCTGCTGCCGGAACGCGCCGTGCCAGGCTTCGAGCGTGGCCCCGATGGCAGTCCCGGCATTGCCGGCCGCCGGCTGGACAAACACGTTCTCGAATTCCGAATGGTTTTCGAGGGCCGAGACGAGCAGCGCGTTCAGGCCGAGGCCTCCCGCAAGGCAGAGGTTGCGCCCGTGGCCGGCCATGCGGATGGCGGCGGCTTCCACAGCCTTCTGGATGCCCGCGGCGACGTGGGGGCGCATGGCTTCGGGAATCGGCTCGCCATCCTTCAGACCCAGGCGGTCATAGAGGCGGGCGCCGAAGCCCCCGTGGGACAGGCGCTCGGTGCTGAAGAAGGAGCGGTCGATGCGCGGGCCGGAATCGGACAGGCAGAGGATCTCGAGGAAGAGGTCGCGGTAGCGTTCATCGCCGCTGGCCGAAAGCCACTGGACTTTGTGCTCGTCCTCGTTGGCGTTGAAGCCCAGGAATTCGGTGACGCGGCCATAGAGGTCGCCGAGCGAATCGGAGAGGAATTGTTCCTGATCGAGGGTCAACTGGGTGCCGCGGGCTTGCCAGAGGGAGCCGCTCCGGAAATCGCCGCCGCGATCGAGCGTCAGGACGGTGGCTTCGTCGAAGGGCGAAGGATAGTAGGCCGAGGCGGCATGCGCCAGGTGGTGCTCGACGACCATGATGCGGCTGGCGGGGAACTGGGCGCGGAGCTTGAGGTGGAAGCCGGTCTCGGGGATCGGGCGGACAATGGCGATGGCGTCGACTTGGGCGGGGGTCACGCCGGCGAGATCGAGGCAGGTGACGATGGACTGCTCGGGCATCTCGCCGCCGCCGCCCCAGCGGATGCGGCGACGTACGAGCTTGGACTCTTCGACGGCGGCGACGAGCTCGCCATCTTTGAGGAGGGCGGTGGCGGCGTCGCCGAGGATGCCTCCAATGCCGAGGATGATCATGGGGTCACCGAGAACCGCTCCCTAACCCAGACGAACCGGAACGCTGGGAGCCGCGTACTTGACGCGGAGGCGCGGAGCACGCGGAGGAAGACGCGGAGAAGAACAAAGTCAAAACCTGAGAGCGCGGAGCGAGCGGAGGGCGCAGAGAGAAGCGCGCCCTATGGCGCGGACGGATTCGACTGGGGACGAGCGTCGACACGAGTGTCGACGCGGCAGGCACGAGTGCCTGCGCCACGGTTGGGCAAGAGACGGTTGGGCAAGAGACGGTTGGGCAAGAGACCATGTTTATGGATTGGCGGACTGAGTTGTGCCCCGTCATGCCTTCCCGCCCTTTTCTTTCTTTTCGATCTTGGCCCAGGTGTCGCGGAGGGCCAGGGTTCGATTGAAGACCAGGTTGCCGGGAGTGGAATCGGGATCCACGCAGAAGTAGCCGAGACGCTCGAACTGATAGCGGCTCTCGACCGGCGCGCCGGTGAGGGACGGCTCGAGTTTCGCGCCGCGCAGGATCTCGAGTGAATTCGGATTGAGGTTGGCGGTGAAGTCTTCGCCTTCCTTGGTATCGCTGGGGTTTTCGCGCGTGAACAGGTTGTCGTAGAGGCGCACTTCCGCATCCACGGCGTGCGGGGCCGAGACCCAGTGGATGGTCGATTTCACTTTGCGGCCGTCCGGTGGAGCGTTGCCTCCTTTGGTGGCCGGGTCGTAGGTGCAGTGGATCTCCACCACCTCGCCCTTTTCGTTCTTGACGACGCCGGTACAGGTGACGAAATAGCCGTAGCGCAGGCGCACTTCGCGGCCCGGGGACAGGCGGTAATATTGCTTGGGCGGGTCCTCGCGAAAATCCTCCTGCTCGATGTAGAGCACGCGAGAGAACGGCACCTTGCGCGTGCCCATGGAGGAATCCTCGGGATTGTTCACGGCCTCCATCTCTTCGACCTGGCCCTCGGGGTAGTTGTCGATCACCAGGCGCAGCGGGCGGATCACGGCCATCACGCGCGCGGCACGCTTGTTCAGATCCTCGCGGACGTAGTGCTCGAGCAGTCCCAGCTCGATGATGCCGTTGGTCTTGGAGACGCCGATGGCGCCGCAGAAATTGCGGATGGCCTCGGGGGTGTATCCGCGGCGCTTGATGCCGGCGAGGGTGGGCATGCGCGGATCGTCCCAGCCGCGCACGTGGCCATCCTGCACCAGGGTGAGCAGCTTGCGCTTGCTGAGAAGCGTGTAGGTGAGGTTGAGCCGGTCGAACTCGATTTGCTGCGGATGGTAGATGCCTAATTGCTCGACATACCAATCGTAGAGCGGGCGATGATCCTCAAATTCCAGGGTGCAGATGGAGTGGGTGATGCGTTCGATGGAGTCGGATTCGCCGTGGGCGAAATCGTACATGGGGTAGATGCACCAGGTGTCGCCGGTGCGGTGGTGGTCGGCGTGAAGGATGCGGTACATCACGGGGTCGCGCATGTTCAGGTTGGGCGACGCCATATCGATTTTGGCGCGGAGGGTGCGGAAGCCATCGGGGAACTCGCCGGCCTTCATGCGCTGGAAGAGGTCGAGGTTTTCCTCCACGGAGCGGTTGCGGTAGGGGCTCTCCTTGCCCGGCTCGGTGAGGGTGCCGCGATATTTGCGCACTTCGTCGGCGGTGAGGTCGCAGACGTAGGCCTGGCCGGAGCGGATGAGCTGGAGGGCCCACTCGTACAACTGGCCGAAGTAATCGGAAGCGTAGAAGAGGCGGTCTTCCCAATCGAATCCCAGCCACTTCACGGTTTCCATGATGGAATCGACGTACTCGGTCTCTTCTTTTTCGGGATTGGTGTCGTCGAAGCGCAGGTTAGTTTTGCCGCCGAACTCCGCGGCCAGTCCGAAGTTGAGGCAGATGGATTTGGCGTGGCCGATGTGGAGGTAGCCGTTCGGCTCCGGAGGAAAGCGCGTGTGCACGCGTCCACCGAACTTGTTGGTCTTGAGGTCTTCGAGGATGATGTCGCGGATGAAATGCGACGGGCCCGTGGGCGGATTCATATGGTTTTCAGCTTTTCGATTGCCTGGCCGATGCGCTTGAGACAAGCGGCGCGGCCCAGTACTTCCAGGGTACCGAAAAGCGGAGGCGCCGTCTTGCGGCCGCATACCGCCACGCGGATGGGCTCGAACATCTGGCCGGCCTTGATGCCCAGAGATTCGGCTGCCGGGCGCAGAGCGCTCTCGAGGCCATCGTGCGTGAATTCCGCGGTGGCGAGCACTTCGCCGGCGCGCTCGAGGACGCGAAGAGCGAGGGCGGCATCGCCCTTCTTGGGGATCAGCTCCGCGGCGTCGTAAGGCGGCAGGTCGTCTACGAAGAAAAAGTCGGCCACGGTGAGGACGTCGCGGAGCAGCTTCATGCGCTCGCGGATGAGCGGCGTGATGCGCA
>OMOG01000239.1:6997-12665 GCA_900290305.1 Candidatus Sulfopaludibacter sp. SbA4 | reverse complement strand
TGTTGCGGGCCGACGTCAGCCAAGAGCTTTACAGCTTAAAGTAAGCGGCATTGGGCGCTTTCGTCTGCCAACCGAGGCCGGTTCCCCGACCCGAAAATTAACTATAAACAGCTCTTAAAAAAGGTGTTGCGATGTATAATGGAAACCGGTGGGAGCTGAAAGCGCTGACATTCCGGGCAACGGTGTCGACGGCAGCTCCGGTTTCTACAAGGTATTCCCGGTTGTACCGGATGTAATCCGGGCCGGGTCGAGCGAGCGGCGTGTTGACCTGCTAACGGAAATCCGCTCGCAGCCGGAATTGCTTCGGGCTTTGCAGCCGCGAGGCGGGAGGAGCTTTACAGTTATGTCTCGTTTCCTTGCGAACCATGCGTATCGCATGAATTTCGCGGCGGCACTTTCGCTCGCTGCCGTATTAATGTTTTCCGCAACTCCGCGTGCTAGTGCGCAGGAAGTTGCCGTGGCCGAAGTAGACGGTCGCGTAACCGATCCCAGCGGCGCATCCATTGCCGGCGCAACCGTAAAAATGACGGAGGCGGACAAGCAGATTGTCCACACCTTCACCACCGATGCGTCGGGTGTCTTCCGCTTTCCGAATCTACCCGTCGGTCCTTACATTCTGGAAGTGAACGCACAGGGTTTCAGAGGCTACCACCAGACCGGCATTACCCTGCAAGTGGCCTCCAACGTCGAGCAAAATGTCGTCATGCAGATCGGCACCATGACGGAAACTGTGGAAGTTGTCGCCGACGCGTCCATGGTGGAGACCAAGGACAGCGCCATCGCGCAAGTCATGGAACAGCGCAAGATCGTGGACCTGCCGCTCAACGGCCGCAACCTGACCCAGTTGCTGACCCTCGTCGGCGGAGGCTCCTCGACTCCGGGCGGCGATTTGACCGGCAGCAAGAACATCCAGGGGTCCGACGGTTCAGGCACCTTCTCCGTGGCCGGTGGCCAAGCCAATGGCATCAACTACCTGCTCGATGGCGGCGACAACAACGACGCCTTCAGCAACGTTAATCTGCCCCTTCCCTTCCCCGATGCGGTGCAGGAATTCAATGTGCAGACCAACGCCTTGCAGGCCCAGTACGGCCTCCATCCGGGCGGCGTAGTCAATGTCGTGACCAAGTCCGGTACCAACGCCTTCCACGGCGACGTCTTCGAGTTTCTCCGCAATTACGATCTCAACGCGCGCCCCAAGGGCCTGGTACAGGTGAACGGCTCTGTCAACCAGCCGGTGCGAGACTCCCTGAAGCGCAATCAATTTGGCGGCACGGCCGGCGGCAGGATCATCCGCGACAAGCTGTTCTTCTTCGGCGGATATCAGCGAACGGTGCAGCGCAGCAACCCGGGAACCCAAACGGCGCATGTGCCCACCGCCTTGACGGCACAGGGAAACTTCTCGGTGGAAGACGCCGCGACTTCGGCCGGCGGTTGCCAGTCGAAGGCCATCACGCTGAAGGATCCTACCACGGGAAATCCCTTCCCCGGCAGCATTATTCCGGTCTCGCGCTTCGATCCGGCGGGGGTGAAACTGCTCTCCTATGTTCCGGTCTCCGCCGATCCCTGTGGGCTGGTCCTCTACGGACAGCCGGCCAACAATCCGGACTGGGAGGTGATCGGCCGCGTCGATTGGTCCGTCAGCGATAAGCACGCCGTGTACTTCCGGTATTTCAACTACAACTACACCGCGCAGCGCTTCTTCGATGGGAAGAACGCGCTGACCACGGGACCCAATCCCGGCAATTTTGACAACGCGGTGACCTTTACCTTTGGCGACACCTACACCGTCAGCCCCACCAGCGTGAACTCGTTCCACGCCACCTTCAACCGCCGCGCCGACAACCGCGGGTCGGCCACCAACCTGTTCGGTCCAAAAGCCCTGGGTATCACCAACTTCGCCGATAACATGCCGGACACCTATATTCAGATCACCGCCAGCAACTACTTCAACGTGGCTTGCGGAACCTGCGCTCCGGGATACTTCAACATCAACACGTATCAGCTCTCCGACGATTACCAGATGAGCAGGGGCAAGCACCAGATCGCGTTCGGCATCGACGGCCGCAAGTTGCAGTTCAACTCCCTCAACAACCAGCAGTCCAACGGCCAGTGGACCTTCACCGGCAGCACCAGCGCCGCGAGTACCGGCGACTCGCTGGCGGACGTGGAGCTCGGAAAACTGGCCGGCCTTACCGATGGAAACGCTCTCTCCGACTACATGCGCCAGACGGTTTTCGCCGCCTACGTGCAAGACACCTTCCACGCCACTCCGCATCTGACCCTCAACATCGGCGTCCGTTGGGAGCCGTACGTGCCCACGGATGACAAGCAATGCCGCGGCAATCAGTTCTCCCTGACCGAGTACATGGCTAATTTTCACAGCAGCCAGTATCCCGCCGCTCCCGCGGGACTGTTGTTCGGCCACGATTCGCCCAATGCCAACGGCTGTAACTTCGCCGACAGTCACTGGGCCGACTTTTCCCCGCGCCTGGGCCTGGTGTGGGACCCGACCGGCGATGGAAAGCAAACCATCCGCGCCGCGTTCGGCCTGTTGCACGACAACCCCGAGTTGTTTTATCCCGAGCGCTGGACCACCAATCCGCCCTACGCTTCCTCGGTCGCGCTGGGCACCAACGCCGGGCCGTTCTCCAATCCCTGGCTGGGTTATGTATCGCCCACGGGCGTCCCCGGCGATCCCTTTCCGGGCGCCGCGATCTTCCCCTCCCAGGGTACTTATGTGACCATTCCGCCGCACGTCCCCGTCGAATACACGATGCAGTGGAACCTCAGTTACCAGAGGCAAATCGCGAGGGATTGGCTGGCGACCGCTACTTACATTGGCAACCGGACGAACAACATCCTGGGTTCCAACGACATCAACGTGCCGATATACCAGCCGGGCGCCACCACCACGAACGAACCCAGCCGCCGCATATTGACTCTGCTGAATCCGGCCCAGGGCGCTTATTACAGCGGCGTTGACCAAACCGACGCTGGGGCGTACTCCAGCTACCATGCCCTGCTGCTGAAGCTGGAGCACCGCTTCTCCCATAATGTCACCTGGCTGGTGAATTACACGCAGGCGCACTGCATCAGCACCGTGGACTTCGGCGGCGAGCTGGCCGGCAACAACTACCAGAATCCCCTGAACCGCGACGCCGAAAAGGCCGATTGCAACTTCGACCGCCGGCACATCTTCAACAGTTCCTTGGTCGCCATCACCAGTGGATTCGGTCAAGGCTTCGCCAGAGGGTTGACCAAGGATTGGCAGGTTGCGCCGATCATTAGCTTCAACTCAGGCCAGCCCTTCTCGGTCACCGACGGAACGGACGTGTCTCTGACAGGTGAGAACGCCGACCGGCCAAATGTAGTGGCCGGAGTAAGTTCGCTCCCGCATAATCTTGTTCAGTGGTTCAATCCCGCGGCCTTCGCCGGTAGTTGCGCCCTGGCAGCCTACGCCGCCAACCCCGTTTGCGAGGTCCCGGGAACCTTTGGAAATGCCGGGCGCGATATCTTCCACAATCCTGGCTCGATCCAGTGGGACATGTCGGTCAGCCGCTTGTTCCAGTTCAGGGAGCGTTGGAAGTTGGAATTCCGTTCGGAGTTCTTCAACATCATGAATCACGCCAACTGGAACGGTCCGTCGGCCTCTATCAGCAGTTCGACCTTCGGGCAGATCACCAGCTTCGGCGGACCCCGCTTGATTCAGATGAGCATGAAGCTGCGCTTCTAGTCCCGGCCATCTTCTAAAGGTCTGGAACAACTGCCGTTCGTCCATCGTATGGGTCTCTAGAAGGAGACCCCCCGATGGTTCTGAGATTAACGCCGGTTCGAAGAATCAAAGTGACGCCACTCCGAATCGTGCCCCTGCTGGCCGGCACGCTGTGCCTGTGCGGGTGCGTGGTGGAAGCGACCGGTCCCACGCAACATGACTCCCGCACCATCGAGATGGACGCCTCCGAGCGGGTCACGGTCGACCTGAACATGGGGGCCGGCAACCTGCGGGTCGACGGCGGCACGCAGAAGTTGGCCCGCGCCGATTTCACGTACAACGTAGCTTCGTGGAAGCCGTACGTTCACTATAGAAGCGCTGCCGGGCACGGCACCCTCAGCATCGAGCAGCCCTCCGGCCCCCACGCCCACATGGGCGCCAACAAGTACGAATGGGATGTGCTGTTGAACCGGGAAGTCCCCATGGATATGCGGGTTCATTTCGGCGCGGGCGATGCCAACCTGAACCTGGGGAGCCTTTCCTTACGCAGCGTGGAAGTCGGAATGGGCGTGGGGAAACTCAACCTGGATCTGCGGGGCAAGCCCAAGCGCAACTACGATGTGACCATTCGCGGCGGCGTCGGTGAATGCACCGTGCGCGTGCCCAGCGACGTCGGGGTCTACGGCGAAGCGGAAGGCGGCATCGGCGAGATCCGGACCACCGGCCTGCACCAGGAGGGCCGCCGCTATTACAACAACGCCTACGAGCACTCGAAAGTAACCATCCACCTGGATATTCGCGGCGCCATCGGGTCCATCCGCGTTATCTCCGACTGATGCGGCCAACCACCAGGCCCAACAAGAATCCCGCAGCAACAGCCGCGGCCAGCCGTCCGGGGTCGCGGAAATAGACGAAGCGCGCGCCCTCCGGAGTGACCTCCACCACTCCGCAGGGCCGGGCCGTAACCTTGCCGCCACCGCCTCCGCCCTTGCCGCCACCACCGCCGCCAAAAGAGAACCGGACGGTCGCCACCGGCAATATGGTCCGCTGGCCGGAGGTTACCGGCTCGCCATAGACGTTCTTCACGGTCGCGCCCGCGCTGACCGTTTCACCGATTCCGCGAATGATCTCTGCTAGGTCCATGCCTTGATTCTACGGGGCATTTTACGCGGCATTTCACGGGACCCGGCAGACGTTCTCGCGGACCGTGTTCCAGGACGGCTGAATGTCCGGCGCCCGCCCGATGCACCGCGTATCCATTTCAAACCCCGTAATCTCGTTGCGCTCGATGATGTTGCCGCGCGCCGGGGCAGGCCGGTCCGCGCCGTCGCCCAGGTAGATGCCGCTGCGCAGGATGTCCGGCTCGGTGGGGGCGTGATAGGTGTTGAGGTTCAGCAGCCGGTTGCGCGCAAGCCAGTGGCCCGTGCCGATCGCGAAGATGCCGCCAAATCCCGCGCCATCGATCAGGTTGTCCGCAATCCGGATGTTGCGCGACTGCATATCGGGATTGCTGTTGTTCATCACGATTCCGAAGTTGCCCAGGTCGCGGCACACGTTGCCGCGGACATCGCCGTCGTGAAAGCCGTCAAGGTCGATGCACTTGCCGTTGACCTGGTTGAAACGGTTGCCGGCATAGGAGCATCGCTCGACGTTCCCGGCCGTGTCGATGCCCACGGGCACGGCGAAGTTCTCGATGTCGACGACTTCCCTGGGGAATCCGATGCGCCGGCCGCTGTTCTCTTCCACGCGGATATCGGTGGCGTGCCCTACTTGGAGGGCATCGCGGCCGATCTCCTCGAAGCGGTTGCGCGCGAACCAGCCGCGCGAATTGCGCGGCGATGTGTACAGCGAGTGCGTCCACACGCCGTTGCCGCGGATGTTGCGGAACGTGGAGCCGCTGACGCGGAACTCGCTGGCGCCTTCTTCGAGCAGGATGCCGCCGGTGGTGTTGTTCCG
>OMOG01000239.1:3965-6987 GCA_900290305.1 Candidatus Sulfopaludibacter sp. SbA4 | reverse complement strand
TCGCGCGAGCGGCTCACCAGCACGGCGAAGCCGGCGATCCCATGAAAGCGAACGCGCTCGATGGCGAGGCCGGCGACTCCTTCCGCCAGCACTCCGTTGCCGCGCGTGAACCGCGCGAAGGGCACGTCGGAGGGCGGGAGCCCTTGGCGGGTCTCCAGCGCATCGCGATTGCCGTCGATGGTGAAATCGCGCAGCCGCACGCCGTCGCCGCGCACCACGATCACGGCGCGGCCGGAGAATCCCGGGGCGGCGCGAAGCACGGTGCCGGATGCCCCGCGGACTTCGGTGCCCGCTTCAACGACGATTTCGGAGTGGACCTCCGTTATCCCTGCGGGAAGCACCAGGATCTTCTGGCGCGGCACGGGCGGCAGCAGGGCGATGGCGACAGCGATGAGGGACAACACAGGCAACACAGGCAGGAATGCCTGTGCTACTTTCACTACGACACCTCGATGGCCATAGGTGGGAAGGCGCGCTTGCCGATCGCGATCCGTACCTCGTGCGGGCCGCTGCCGATGCCTTTCGGAAGCTGGACATTGAACTCCCAGCGTTGCGCCACCGGGTCGACGCAAAAGGTGTCGGAGACCGCTACCGCGCATCCGTCCACCGCGATGCGGAATTGCCCGGCGTCGATCACCTCGTGCATCGTCACCTTCAGAATGCCGCTCGTGATCCGGTTGTCCGAGAGCAGGTTGACTCCATCGGTCAGGGCGCTGATCCGCGGAACAGAAGGGCCGGCGGGGACTATGCGCATCCAGCCGGTCGGGCAGACCGGCCGGCCCAGCCAGGTCAACGCGATGGGCACGAGCCCCGTCCGAAGCCCTTCGGGCAGCGCTGCGTTGACCTGGCAAACTCCGTCCGACTCGGGCTCCCCGATGAACGTCAGCCGGCTCGCGCGGCCATCCACGGTTATCGCCAAATGGTTCAGGTCGCAATCCTCCGGCAGGCGGTCGATCCACACCGAGACGAACGCCATGGGCCCGGAGGCCGGCGCGGCGCGCTCGCCCGTCAGCGCGTTGCTGATCGTCCGGATCCGGGACTGGCCGGCGGGCTTGCCGGGGAGCGATCGAGCCCATCCCACCGGCATCTTGCGGCAGGTGATCCACATGTACTGCGTCCAGATCTGCTCCAGGGCGAGCAGTTGGAAATCGTGGTCGGCCGCAAACCCGGCGATCTCGGCGGGCGCGAAGCGCACTCCGCTCCAGGTGTCGTACTCGCGGGCGTGCGCGGGCAGCCCGTTGATCTGGCAGCGCAGGATGCCGCCGGTTTTCAGGACGCGCCGCGATTCGCGCAGATAGTTGAACACCACATCGCGGCTGGGGATGTGCTGGAAGACGGCGTACGAGTACACGAAATCGAACATCTCGTCACGAAACAGCGCGAGGTCCGAGCCGGAGCTGTGATGCGCGTAAGCGTTGGGCGTATCGCGGAGCCGCTCCCGCGCCAGGCGGACCATTTCATCGGAGACGTCCACCCCGTGGATCACGTTGAAGTAGCGGCTCAGCGGCCGCATCAGGCGTCCCGGGCCGCAGCCGATCTCGAGGGCGGCGGTGCGATCACGAAGCCGTTTCAACTCGCCGCCCAACAGGCGCAGAACGTCGGTGGCGGTAGAGAAGAACTCCTCGTCATCCTGTTCGCGGCGGCCAAACGCCACGTAGTAGTTGGCATCTTCGCCGGCCCGTTCGTTCCAGTCGGCACGCATGCGCTCGAGAATTCCAGGATCGTCCATGTTTCAGTTGCTATTCTAACGTTTATGGCCCTTGCCTTCCGCCGCGTCACCATCGCACCGTTTCGCGATTTCGACGCCGTTGCGCCGGATGGCGTCGTGATCGGGCTGGCCGGCGAGAACGGCTCCGGCAAAGGCCTGCTGCTGAGCCTGGCCGCCGGTACGGCGAAGCCCTCCGCAGGCATCGTGGAGAGGCCCGGCCCCGCCCGGCTGCTGCGGCTGGGCGATGCCTTGAACATGGCGTACGTCCCGGTGCTGCTTATCGACCATGCCTTCGCGCATCACGACGCGCTGGTGCGCGAACAGGCCTACGTCGCGCTGGATCGCCTGCGGCGCGCCGGCTCGACGATCCTGCTGGCATCGCACGAAGAAGATCTGCTCCACCGGCTGGCCGACGAAATCTGGTGGCTGCACGAAGGCAAACTCGCCGGCCGCGGAGATCCCGAGGAAATACTGGCGGGTTACCGAAGGCACATTGCCGAATGCGTGCGCGCCTGGGGCGGCGCCGTGAGCTCACCGATCGCTCCCCGAATGCGCCGCGGCGATGGCCGGGCCGAGGTAGTGGGCGTCGAAACCATCGGCGAAAACGGCCGTCCCACCATGGTCTGGCGGAGCGGGGAACTGGCGGTGGTGAAGGTGCGGGTCCGCTTCCGCGACGCCGTGGCAGACCCGGTGGTCGGCATGATGATCCGCACGCGCATCGGCCTCAACGTCTACGGCACAAACACCGAGTTGGAGCGGCTGAAGTTCGGGCCGTGCGCGGCCGGAGAAACCATCGAGATCGCTTTCGCTTTCCGTTGCGAGCTTTGCCCGCAGGAGTACACGCTCACGGTGGCCTCGCACGATCCCGACGGGGTGTGGCACGATTGGCTGGAGGATGCCGTGGCTTTCGCGGTGAGCGACAGCCGCTACACCGCGGGGGTGGCGAACTTACGGGCGCAAGTCAGTTGCGAGCGGTAAGAGTGCTGGCGGGCGCGTTCATACGCTCCACCTGTTTCACCAGGAAGGACATGTCGCTGAACGGATCGCCTCCGTTGCGCGCCCAGTGAACCCGCCCATTGCGATCGATCAGGATGGTGGAATGCAGCTCCGCTTCCTCGAAATCGTCGTAGGAGTGGAAGCGGCGCGCGTTGGCGTAGTGGTCGTCCGAAAGCAGTAGCACCGGCAAGTTGCCGAAAGCCTTGAGTCCCTTTGCATTCTCGTCCGGCGGCGTGCTGCTGACCGCCAGCACGACCGTATTCAGGCGCTCCCAATCGGACTGCTTCCCGCCGATATCGTGCAACTGCCGCATGCAGT
>OMOG01000239.1:0-3955 GCA_900290305.1 Candidatus Sulfopaludibacter sp. SbA4 | reverse complement strand
ATTCAGGCGCTCCCAATCGGACTGCTTCCCGCCGATATCGTGCAACTGCCGCATGCAGTGCGGGCACTCCTGCCCGAGATAGAAGACCAGGATCACGTTCTTGCCCTTGTAGTCATCGAGGGTCACTCGCTTGCCGTCGGCATCCTTGACGTCCAGGAGCGGCGCCGCATAAGGCTCCCACCGATTGGGTCCGAACTGCTCGAGCGAGGTGCGCAGGTAATTGCGCTGCGGCCGCGGCGAAGAATCGCGGGGCGCGGCGGTAATCCCGGTGGCCATCGCGCGCGCGAGGATCGGCAGGCCCTTGTCGGCGTCGGCGGAAACGAAAAGCAGCCGCGCCATGGCGTCCTCGGCTTTGGCCTTCTCGCCGGCGGATGCGTACGCCCGCACCAGGCCGGAGAGCGCGAACAGGTCGTTGTGGGTGAGGGTAAGCGCCTTCTCGAAGGCGGTGGCCGCCAGCAGGGGACTCTTCACCTGCAAGTAGGCCTCGCCGAGGCTGTTGTAGAGCGCCTCCGGATAGACGGGCGGGTCGGCGTAGGTTTTCTGGAGGTCGAACTCTTTCTCCGCGGCCTCGGAGAGAAATTTCAGCCCGTCCAGAGACTCGCCGCGCGCCAAGCCCAGCCTGCCGCGCAATTCCGCGGCCTGAATTTCGTACATATCCGAGAACTGTTTGTTCTTTTCCAGGTCCTTCTTCAGCGCGGCGTGGGCATCCAGGCTCTTCTCGGCCTTGTCGATGTCGCCTTTGCCGAGGTGCGCGCGCATTTCGAAGTAGGTGCGGTTCGCTTTGTCGGCGAAGATATCGCGCCACGGGATGGCGTTCTCCTTCAGCAGGTCATCCCAGCGCTCGAACTTGGTCAGTGCGCGAGCCATTGCGGCGATTCCATAGGAGTGAGTGCTGTAGGCGGAGTCGTCATTGCCCTGCGGATCGAGCGGCGCGTCGATAAGTTGCTGGGCGGAGAAGATAGAAGCGTGAGCCATGCCCAACTGACTTTGTATGTACGACAGGTAATTCAAGTTATGCCCATAGTTCCAGTTGTTGAACGGAAAAGTGAGCCGCTCCTGCATGTATTGCTTTTCGCGGCGGGTGGCTGCGTCCATGGAGATGGCGGCCTCGTTCCACATGCCCACGATGCTGAAAATGTGTCCCGGCATGTGGAGCGCGTGGCCGATGCCGGTGACGATTTGGCCATAGCGGAACGCGCTGTCGAGCGCCTGTTCGGGCTCGTGGTAGTCCCAGTTGTGAATGCGGTAGTGATGCGCGCCCGGATGGTCGGGCTGTTTGGCGAGCACTTCGCGGATCATGAGCTCGGCGCCGTAACGCGAGCTGCCCATGGTGTTCAGCGCCAGGAGCGCGCGCGCCTCCATATCGCCGGGGTACTTGACGCACAGGGTCTCGAGGATTTTATTGCCGCGATTCGAGCCGTTGCGGCGATTGCTTTCGTGCAACGGATCGGGCAGCAGTTCGGCGGCCAGGGCGTCGATGTAGAGTTGCTCGCGCTCGCTGGCGCGGGCTTTGCGCTTGACGGCTTCGCGGATCATCTCGGCCGGACGGTCCTCTCCGCCCGACCCGCGCAGCATGCTGGCGCGCGCGAGGCCCCAGTAGGGCATGGGGTTGTCGGGTTCCAGCTTGAGGCACCAGCGGAAGGAGCGCTCGGCTTCGTAGTCCCAGAAGGAATGCAGGAGCGCGTTGCCCTGGTCGAACCAGCGCTGCACTTCCGGGTTTTTTGTGGTGATGGGGAAGTGGGCCACGCCGATGCCGGCGATGGGCCAGGGCTTTTCGCGCGGTCCGGTATCGAAGGCCTCGCCATGCTGCGAGTGGCCGAGCTTGGCAAGAATGCTGGAATCGGTTTGAAATGCGGCCAGGGGGACGGACAGACAGGCGACCGCGAGGAAACGGATGAGTGGTGACATGGAGTGCTCTTTAGGAAGTATAGCTGGTCGGGGCCGGGGGCCTGGGCCGGGGCCAGGGAGGCGGCGATTTCCGGGATGTCGATATGTTTTTTGTGGCGTATTAAGCTGTTGTTTTTCTGTGGATTGCAGAGAGGGTCGAATTTGGGAGGCGGCGATTGGGGGTCGTTTTGGCAATCGCCGCCTCCCGAGAACGAGGGGGCGTGGAAAGGGCAGCCGGCCGGGAGACGCATCTTTTTCGGATATGTCAGTTCATTTTTCACGCGGTTGTAACCTCCTTTTTTTGTGTGAGTTGCGAAGGGGGCTGGATTTTGGGAGACGCATCTGGAGGGTCGTTTTTACAATATGCGTCTCCCGAGGTTGCCAGGGCGAAGCTGGCGACGGTTGTCTCGATCGGTTCCATATGGGTCTCCCAAGAAAGAAAACCGCTCAAAATGAGCGGCCGGTTATTTAAAATCAATCAGTTAACTGGAAAACCGCTTAAAAATGCGCGGTTTTCGCGGCACGGTCCAAGGGGGATCGGACTGCGTCCCTTCGCTTCGAACATGCACGGCACAGGCAAGAACCACAAATTAATTTGCGGTTGGGGCTCTTTCCGGAAAGCGCGGCCGAAAGACCGGTCGTGCTTCGTCCCGGGTTGCCTTGAAATGCCCCGCGCCAACGCGGGCGCAAATCCTTTCCTGATTTAAAGCTAGCAGACGTACGTGCGGCACAGGGTTATGCGGTGTGGGGTGTTTGGAAGTAAGTGGTTTTAGAATCAGTGAAAGTGTGGTGAAAAATAAATGTCGTTCCTTGGTGACCCGGATTTTTGGATAGGTCAAAATGCGATAGATCAAGGCCGCCGGTTCGATTGAACTGTGGCAAAATTCTGCAAGAGTTCGCGCCGCGTCGCGCCCGGGGTGTTTTGCGGGGGCGCCCCGTCGCCGATGTTCGTGTGCAATGGCCGGGGGTTGTGTTGTTGGCGACTGAACGGGAGCGATCTCCCAGAAGGCCGTTTTGGGGACCACTTGTCTGCGGGTGGGGGCTCGTTGGTTTCCCGCACCGGTAACTGCTTTCGCAACTCCGATCAGTCTACACTGCGGCGTCAGGCAGGATCTATCCCTTCGCGTGCGAAAGAACCTGGAGTATGTGGCCGGCTACCGCACTCCGCAGCGAGGAGCGCAAGAACCGACGTCTGACGGGGAAGCAGAAGCGCAAACCGAACGAGGATCCGGTCCATAACTCAAGCGCCCGGGAGGAAGCGCATCCCGTTCCAGAGCACCGAATGTGCGGGAGATCACCAACCGGGCCGGGCAACGAAGCTGAGCTATTGCCATCCAATATGAGTCGTGTCATGATTTGTATAGGTAGCCAATAGGAGTAGCGATGTCTGACAAGAAGGATATCCGGCAGGGAAGTTTGGCGCTGATGATTCTCAAGACGCTGGAGACCATGGGCTCGCTTCACGCCTATGGCATCGCACGCCGCATTGAGCAGATCAGCGGCGGCACGCTTGCGGTTCAGTACGGCACGATCTACCCCCTGCTTCTGAAACTGGAGCAGGAGGGGCATGTGGCGTCGGAATGGACATCGTCTGAGAACAACCGCCGGGCGAAGAACTACCGCCTGACCCGCTCCGGCCGCAAGCAACTCGAAAGAGAGGCCAGTGAATGGCAGGAAACGACAGCGGTCGTGGCGAGGTTCCTGTCTCTTGGCAAGGAGCATGCGTAACCAGGAGTTCCAGCATGAGGCATCTACGCGTTTTCGTTCGTCGCCTTCCCGGGCTATTCCGCCAAGATCGGCGCGACCGCGAACTGGCGGAGGAGATCGAAAGTAATCTCGAGCTGCATATCGCCGACAACCTCCGCGCAGGAATGAGTGCCGGGGAAGCCCGGCGGCAGGCAATGATCCAGTTGGGTGGTGTGGAAGCCACTAAAGAGGCGTATCGCGATCAACGGGGTCTGCCTGTATTCGACGCCCTCCTGCAGGATATCCGCTACGGGCTTCGCGGGCTGCGGCGCAGTCCCGGGTTTGCGTTCACAGCCGTGCTGACTTTGGCGCTTGGAATCGG
>OMOG01000493.1 GCA_900290305.1 Candidatus Sulfopaludibacter sp. SbA4 | reverse complement strand
GGCCGTGCGCGACATCACCATCCATCCGCGCGAGAACGACCTGATCCTGGGCACGCACGGCCGGAGCATCTGGATCCTCGATGACGCGTCGCCCTTGCAGCAGGTCACTGCGGACGTGCTGGCGCAGAGCGCATACCTCTTCGGCATGCGCCCCGCCATGCGCTTCGATGGAGGCGGCGGGCGCGGCGGTGGCGGCGGCATCGGCATGGGCGGCAACAAGCCGTTCGCCGGACCGAATCCGCCCTATGGGCGGTAACAAGCCGTTCGCCGGACCCAATCCGCCCTATGGCGCGCCTATCACTTACTACCTGAAAGACCGCGGCGCCGCCAAAATCGAGATCCTCGATGGCGCGGGCAGGCTGGTACGCGACCTGGGCGCCGTTCCGCAGGATGCGGGACTCAATCGAGTCACTTGGGACCTGCGCTACCAGGGTCCGCACGTTCGCCGCGCGCCCGATCCGGAGGCCGCGGAAAGCGGCGGTGGCCGCGGCGGCTTCGCGCAGGGACCCCAGGTGCTGCCGGGTAAGTACACCGTGCGTCTGACCGCGGGCGGCCAGTCACTCACTCGCGACCTCGAAGTGCGGCTCGATCCGACGATCCCGGTCCCCGAGCCGGAACTCCGCACGCAGCTCGACATCAATCTCAAGCTGCGCGACATGCAGTCCTCGGTGAACGACGCGCTGCGTTCGATCGACACCTTCAAGGCCGAGCTCGATACATCCGAGAAAACGGTGAGGACGCTCGACCCGCAGGCGGCGCGCGTCCTGGTGGCGTTGATCGACGAGCGCACGCAGCAACTCACTACCATGGAGATGAAGCTGGCGCGTCCCGACAACATTCCGGGGTATAGCATGGGTCCGCGGCTGGTGGACCGCCTCGCGCAGTTGCTGGGATCGATCGACCGCGTGCTGGCCGCGCCCACTCCGTACCAGGTGGAGCACTTCAACGAGCTGAAGGCCGAGTTTCTCAAGGATATGGGCGACGTCAACGGCTTCATCGAGCGCCAGATTCCCGAAATCAACGACCTGCTGAAGAAGAACAACGCGGGAGCGGTGATGTCCGGCAAGGCGATCGAGATCCCGTCGTCGGTGCGGTAAGATCTTGCCACAAACCCCTCCCTCACGGGGTGCGGTTTCACGGCCATGGAACTCATGCACATGCGCATTGCCACAATCTCGGACGCCGAGGCCATCACCGCCTTGATCAACCAGGCATTCCGGGTCGAATGGTTTGTCTATAGCGACCGCATCGATCTCGACCAGGTCCGCGCGCACTTCGCGAAGGGTGAGTTCCTGGTTGCCGATAAGGACGCTGCCGATCATGACGCCACGTTGGCCGGCTGCGTCTACATCGAAGCGCGCGGCGAGCGGAGCTACCTGGGTCTGCTATCGGTCGATCCTTCGCGGCAGCGGTCCGGCCTGGGCGCAAAGCTGATGGCGGCGGCCGAAGACCGGCGCCGCGAAAACGGCTCCCGATTCATGGACATCCTGATCGTCAATCTTCGCGAAGAACTCCCCGCATTCTATCGCCGTCTGGGATACATCGAGGACGGCACGGCGCCGTTTCCGGAGGGCGTGCCTACCAAGGTTCCGTGCCACTTCGTGAAGATGTCTAAGCCGCTATGAACGTCGCATTGCTGGGGTACGGATATGCCGGGAAGACGCTGCACGCGCCGCTGATCCGCAGCGTGCGGGGTCTGCATCTCACCGCCGTGATGTCCAGCCGGGCCGTGCCTGACGTCACCGTGGTCCGGTCAGCCGATGAGGTCTTCGCCGATCCCACGGTGGACCTCGTGGTGATCGCCACGCCCAACGACACGCACTACGATCTCGCACACCGCGCCCTCGCGGCCGGCAAGCACGTGGTAGTCGACAAGCCGTTCACTATCACGCCCGAGGAAGCCTCGGCACTCATCGCTCAGGCGCCAGCAACCGCGCGTCTGCTCTCGGTCTTCCACAACCGCCGTTGGGATGCGGACTTCCTGACCGTGCGGCAACTGATCGCCGGCGGAGAACTGGGCGACGTCGTGCACTTCGAATCCCACTTCGACCGCTACCGGCCCGTGATCCAGAATCGATGGCGCGAAGGCCCCGGCCCGGGAGCCGGAATCTGGTTCGACCTGGGCTCTCACCTAGTCGACCAGGCGCTCCAACTATTCGGTCCGCCCGAAGCAGTTTTCGCCGACCTGGCGCTCCAGCGAACCGGCGCCGTGGCCGTCGATTACTTTCACGTGCTGCTGCGGTACGCGCGCCTGCGCCTGGTCCTGCACGGCAGCAACCTGGTGGCCGAAACGGTGCGCCGCTTCGAGGTGCACGGCACCGGCGGCAGCTTCGTGAAGTACGGACTCGATACGCAGGAGGACTCACTGAAACGCGGCGAACATCCAGGCGGGCCGGGATGGGGCGCCGATCCGCGGGACGGAGTCCTGACTGCGTGGATCGACGGCGCTCCCCAGGTCCGCCAGGTCCCCATGATTCCCGGGAACTATCCGGCTTACTACGAAGCGGTCCGCGATGCGATCGAAGAGGGCGCTCCTAATCCAGTGCCGCCCGAAGAAGCACTGGCCGTGATGAATGTGCTGGAACTGGCCGCCAGGAGCGCGGCGGAAGGCCGGCAGCTCCCCTATTAGGTCCCTGCCCTCAGAGTGTCTCTCCGCTTGCTTGTGGGGCAGCCAATCTTGGCTGCCGCCGGCTTCAGCCGGCGCTCCGCGACCCGCGAGGTTTCTGCCGCCAGAGGCGGTTCCATTGGGTCATCGCACGGTCCATGTCCCCATAGCCTGCCAGCCGGTGTTGTTACCCTCGTTGCAATCGCGGCCGGCCACATACACAATGCGATTGCCGGCAAAGGCCGCATTCGCTGCGATGCTCAAAGTCAGCGCCAGCGTGTTGCCGTTCAGCGCAGCGGACGACCCCGCGGCATTCACCTGGCACTGGCTGTTGCCAAGCGTGCCGCCCGCGCCGTTGAGCGCCATGCTGCCCGCGAATGGCCCACCGGCGTCCCCGGCATCGTCCACCAGGATGATCGAGTTACTCGACGCCACATACGCCAGGTAACATGCCTGCCTGCCGTCAATCGAATCGTTGATCAGCAGGTTCACGATCCCGATGTCCGCGGCGCCCTTGGAGTCGGTAAAAGTGAGTGCGATCGTCTGTGGCGTGCCGGAGACGGTGGAAGCGTGCGCGGGAGTTGCGCCGGCCGCGGCGATGGTCCCCGCGGGTGTCCACGGAACCTGCCACACGCCCATCGCTTGCCAACCGCTGTTGTTTTGCGCCGCGTCGCGTGCCGCCAGGTACACTATCCTGTTCCCTCCGAACGCCGGCTGGAACGTGATGTTCAGAGTCAGTGACAGCGTTGTCCCGCTGCCGGCGGCCAAGACCAGGCTCACGCTGCATTGGCTGTTCCCGATGCTGCGCAAATCGCCCAGAACCACCGAGCCGGCGTAAGGGCCTTCGGGATGCCCCCCATCATCCACCAGCACCAGTTGGCCGGAGGGCACGACGTACGCCAGGTAGCACGCCTGCCGCCCGTCGAGGAAGTTATTGATCAGGATATTCACCACCGACAGATTCTGGTAGCCGCCCGGGTCCGAGAACTGGAAAGTGAAGGCCTGGGACCAGGCGCTTCCGGCGGCCGGCTGGGGAAGGCCTGCCGACGGCACAGCGGGTGGATTCACCGTGAAACTGGCGGTGTAAGTGGCGGGAGACTCGACCGCGATGGGGTGGGTCTGGGCGCCGCCATCGCTCCAGCTCGCGAAGACCGCGCCGCCCGGCTGCGAAACGGGCACGCCGATGGTGTGCGTCTCCGAAGAGCAGAAATAAGTGGTCTGCGGAGCTGTGTAAGTGCCGCCGTCTATAGTTATACTAAGCCCGGATGGGTTAGTAGCCACAGTTATCGGTATGTTACAAACCCTCCGGATGCGGTTGTTACCGCTGTCGGCGATGTAGAGCGCGCCGTTGGCATCTACCGCGATGCCCGCCGGCTGTTCGAGCTGGGCGTTCACTGCCGGCCCGCCGTCGCCCGAAAAGCCGTCATTCAACTGCGTGCAGCCATAGCCGTGAAGGCAGACAGGCGCCTGACCCGCGCGGAAATCGCCCGAGGTGACCACGTACCCGTCGGATACATAGAGGCGGCCCGCGGCGTCGATCGCCAGGCCAACCGGAGCGCCAACCGAGGGAGTCAGCGGATCGGGCGGAGGGACCGCGGTGGTGATGATGCCGCCCGAAATCTTGCGGACCGCCCGGCGTCCTGTCTCGGCGATGTACAGGTTGCCGTCCGCGTCCACCGCGATATCCGTGGGATTACTCAGTGAGGCGTTGACGGCCGGTCCGTTATCGCCGCCGGTCCCGTTGCCGGCGAGGGTCGAAATCGCGCCGCCGGAAACCTGGCGCACGCGGTTGTTGCCCGAGTCGGCGATGTACAGGTTGCCGGCGCCGTCCACGGCCACGCCCGACGGATAATTGAGCGCCGCATCGATGGCCTGCCCGCCGTCCCCGGAGAAGCCTGGCGTGCCGTTGCCCGCGACGGTCGAGATCGTCCCGCCCGCGACCTTGCGGACGCGGTGATTATTGGTATCGGCGATGTAGAGGTTGCCCGCGGAATCCAGAGCCGCGCGAGATGGCTGGTTGAGCTGCGCGCTGAGGGCCGGAATGCCATCGCCCGAGTAGCCGGCAATGCCGTTGCCCGCGACCGTTCCGATGATGCCCCCGGTCACCTTGCGAATGCGATGGTTGCCGGTGTCAACAATGTAATAGTTACCGGCGGCATCTGCAGCCACGCCCTGCGGGGTGCTGAGCCGCGCGCTGGTGGCGGGGCCGCCATCGCCCGCGTAGTTGGTTCCGCCGCCCGCCGCGGTCGAGATGACGCCGCCCGCGACCTTGCGGACCCGCTGATTGCTGCCGTCGGCGATGTAGAGGTTGCCCGCGCTATCCACCGCCACATCCGCCGGATTCATACCGGCATTGGCGGCCTGCCCGCCGTCGCCGGAATAGTCGCTGGCGCCGCTGCCCGCAACCGTGGTGATGATGCCTCCCGACACCTTGCGGATGCGCCCGGTGTTGCTGTCGGCGATGTAGAGATTGCCCGCGCCATCCACGGCCAGGCCGGTGGGAAAACTGACTTGTGCGTTGGTAGCCTGTCCACCGTCGCCGGAAGAACCGCGACTCCCGTTGCCCGCCACAGTGGTGACGCCGCCCGCCCCAAGCTCGATGATCACGTTGTGGAGGTTATCGGCGACGTAAACATTGCCGGCGGTATCCACGGCGATAGCGTTGGGACTGGAGACTTGCGCGAACCTGGTGATGATGCCGCCCGAGACTTTGCGGATGAGGGCTGCCGCGCCGTCCATGATGTAAAGGTTGCCCGCCGTGTCCACCGCCACGTCGTTGGGAGAGACGGCAGCACTGGTGGCTGGCCCACCGTCGCCCGAAGAGCCGTATTGCCCGTTGCCCGCTACCGTGGTGATGATGCCGCCCGAAACTTTGCGGACTCGCTGATTGTCGGCGATATAGAGGTTGCCCGCGCTGTCGGCAGCCACCCGGTAGGGAGTGAGCCCCGCGCCGGTGGCCGGCCCGCCGTCGCCCGAGTACGCCGGATTCCCGTTGCCCGCGACGGTCGAGATGAGGCCGCCCGTGTCCACCTTGAATACGCGGGCCAGCGAAGGCGACGCCACGTACAGGTTCCCCGCGCTATCGATGGCGACGCCCTGTGGCGATCCGATCCGCACGCTCGCCGCCGCGGCGCCATCGGGCACGGCGGCAGCGGGAGGGCCGCTGCCCGCTACCGTGTCGATGGTCTGCGCAATGGCGGGCTGGGAAAAAAGGAGGAGGACTGCCAGCGTGGGCACCTGGGGCCGCATAAGATATTCCACTATTAGAGTACCCGATTATCTGATTATCCGCCATTTCGCAGAACGGCTCAGGAATACGGCGCTTCGATGGCGCCGCGACGTGGTGATACTACATACCGGCGCGGTCATGCGGAACAATGTGGTAAACTGCGGCACGTTGATGATGCTTGAGTCTGCGAAGTTGCGGGATTTTGCGGCGCGCTATACCGCGGCGTGGTGCAGCCAAGACGCCGCGAACGTAGCTGCCGGTTACTCATCGGACGGCTCACTCACTATGTGAGCGCATTCCCGGATCTGCAGGTACTGATGGACGACCTCCTGGTGCAGGAAGAACATGCCGTATACCACTGGACGCTCATCGGCGCCAACACGGGGCCGGGCGGGACCGGGCAGCGGGTGCGCATCAGCGGCTTCGAGATATGGAAGATTGGCGACGATGGACTCATCGCCGGGTCGCAGGGTCGCTTCGACAGTCTCGAGTACCAACGTCAGTTGGAGTGCGGTGGGGCGTAGTTGCGAGAATCAAACACCAAAGGAGAAATGAGAATGCGAAAGCCAGGGAAGTCTCTTCG
>OMOG01000084.1 GCA_900290305.1 Candidatus Sulfopaludibacter sp. SbA4 | reverse complement strand
CGCCTGCAATTCCATGCATCTACAGGGTTTGAACTTCAATTACACTTTTGGGAGACGAACCTCCAAAACCTTCCTGCCGGTGGGTCGTCGCTAGTCTCGTCGTCTCGTTATTTGTCGGTCTTGGGCTCGGAATTCTTCAAAAGAAGCGACAGGGTACCACAAGGCGGTTGAAAAAGATATCCAAAGACCAAAAAGTTCCAAAAAGTTAGGAACGCTAGAAATGCTACACTTTCTCATTAGTCTACTCAGTTGGTTCCCATGGAGCCGTCTTCACCGGATGACCGTTCCCTTCTCGCCCAGATCGCCGCTGGCGACCAGCGGGCTGCCGAGTCTTTCGATGCCCGGTTTCGGCCTCGGCTACAGCGGTTTGCCCAAAGTAGGATGGTTCCTTTCCAAGACCAAAATGATCTCGTTCAGGATGTCCTGCTCGCTGCATTCCAGAAGATCCGAGAACATAAGTTCCACGGGGAGTCGTCACTCGGCACGTGGCTTATAGGAATTCTGAGCCATAAGATTGCAGATTATTGGGATCGAAATAGTCGGGAGAGCGGCCGAATCGCGCGCACTGAGAACATTGAGCTTACAGCAACACAGCCGGCGATTGACCGAATTCCGGATCCGGCTCCGCACCCTGACGTCGCCGTTGAAACCCGGGAGAACCTGGCGATGCTGCCGAAAGAACACCGGGTTGTCCTGCTTCTCAACGTCACAGAAGGTTGGACGACTGACGAGATCGCAGCCCTTCTCAAGATGCCGAGTGGGACCGTGGGGAGAATTTTGTGGGAAGCGAAACATTTGCTTCGGGGGAACCCACGTGCTTTGAAGAAATTGGCGCCGGGTAGGGACTAACAAGCTCTGAGGGGGTTGATGAACGAGCCAGGCGAGGGCGTTGATCGTCCGCGATGTAGCCAGCCCGAGTGGAACGAGGCCATCACCGACTATTGTTTCGGTGGCGTTCGTCAGGAAGACAGGGATCGGTTCGAGGCGCACGTCCTGGAATGCGACCTTTGCTGGCATGAAGTTCAACGACTCGATTCGCTGATCAAGACGCTACGTTCCGACAAGAGCCTCACACAACGCCATTTCACATCCGACATCGTAAGCATGGCGGGCATCTCGTCGGTATTCCCTCGCTTTGTTGCGGGTCATCGGATTCACGTAGGCGTTGCCGCCGTCATCTTCGCGTGCATCGTCGCCCTGTCGGTCTTCATGGAAATCGCGTATCAGTACGACCGCTTCGCTGCGTTTGCTTGGACCGCAGCGCCGGTTGTGTTCCTTTGGATGGCCGCGGCCGGTATCGGGGCATTGGCCACGGACTGGAGATTGACCCGTGCCGGACGAGCCTCCGGGCTTGCGGCTTCGATTGGCGTGCTGGTGTCCGCCGCCGCCCTGCAATACATGGTGTTGCGGCCCTTTCTACCGATCTTCCCAATCACGGAGGCAACGTTCCAGACGTGGACGGCTCAGGCCGCCTTCCTAAAGGATACGGTGTATACTGTCGCCTTTACTGCGCTGTTCACGCTTGTGCCTTTCCATTTCATTGTCACCATGCAGCGGGAACTTCAAGGCGGTAGGCATCGGATGGCGTTTGAGCTTCTGACAGGCGGCAGGTTCGCCGTCGCTCCGACGCGTGCTCCGTATATCAGAGCTTGGCTCTTGGGCGTTCTGCTGGTTTGCGGCGCGATTTATTCCATCGTCAGCACGGCCCACCTGCTAGAAGCTCTCAAGGTGACCGAATACAGCAACCTGTTCATCCACACGATCCAGATTCGGTGGCTCCTGTTCCTGGCGCTTGGCCTGGAAGGGCTGGCTTGGTATCACTCGGCACTGAACGAACTAAAGCGGGAATCGGCCGTGGTTTACCGGCTGTCAAACCCTATCTGACAAGCCACTGAGGAGATGGTCGTTACACCGATTGAAATCGTAGCTTAAGGCGCTAACGGTGGGTTCGCGCTTGGAAGCCAGCTCCGTTCGCGGGTCAGGATGGGGAGCAGATCCAATGGGGCAGGTGCCGCCATCATAATTCAGATCACAATATCTGCATATCCTTGACAGGGTTGGTGCGCACGTTTACGATTGAGTCGTTTCATCCGTTTCTTCGGAGGTCCGCTACATGGATCGTCGTCGGTTCGTGCAACGAAGCATCTTGCCTGTTATGGCGTACGCGGCGTCGGGCTCGGCCACGCCGTCAACGGACGAGCAAGCGGGGGCCGGCGGGCAGGCCGGCTTGAAGGAGAAGTTTTTCGGTTGCATTGCCGGCTGCCATGTCGGATCGGCGCTGAAAGGGCCTTGCGAGGGCTGGACCTGGCAGGATTGCGAGGCGAAATTCGGCGTGATCGACAAGCTGCTGCCCTATCGGGACTACGGCAACAACTGGAATCGCGAGCCTGGCACTACCGAAGACGGAGTGGAGCGGCAGAAGATGATGATCACGGCGATCATCGAGAAGCAGGACCGGGTGACCGCGGAAGACGTGCGCAAGATCTGGGTGCGCGACATGAAGCCCGAGGCGGCGGGCATGATCTCGGAGCCGTTTGAAGCCGTGCTGCTGAAAATGGCGCAATCCGGCATGCCGGCCGCGGATATCGGCAAGTATTGCGACTACGCGGGGCTGGTCTCGATGTCGCGGTCGTGCCACGCGATCGCGCTGATCAACGCGGGCGATGTGGATAGCGCGGTGAACGACGTGATGGAAGTAGGACAGCTCTACCAGACCGCCAACAGCCGGGGTCTGCAGTGGGCGGCGATCATGGCCATCGCGATCGCGACGGCCACGAAGCCGGGAGCGACGGTGGACCGCGTTATTGCCGCGGTTCTCAAGGGTCATCCGCGGATCGGGCGGGGAGTCACCGCGGAAATCGAGCGCGGGCTGAGGGTTGCACAGCCCTGCAAGGATTACCGGGAGTTGCGTGTGGCATTCGACAAGGTCTATTTCGGCAAGGGCATGCCATATCCGACTTCTTACGCCAACGAAGTGGTCACCAAGGGTATTTGCGTTTTTTCCATGGGCGTTTTTTCCATGGGCAGGGGAAACACGAAGGAAGCCATGCTGGCCGCGGTGAACATGGGGCGCGACACGGACTGCATGTCGGCGTGCGCCGCGGGAATTTCGGGGGCGCTCACGGGAGCGGGCTCGATTCCCGAGGAATGGATCAAGCAGGTGGACTACGCGACTACCAAAATGCCGATTACGAACAGCAGGAGAAGCATCCGGGAGCATGCCGACGGGCTGTATGGGGCTTTCCTGGCGCGGCTTCGCAGGATGCGGGCTTATACCGCGGAGATGGAGAAGGCCTGAGTATCTCTGGCGGGTGCCGGCGCGTTCGCAGCGAAGTGGCGCAATCGGGATCGACCGACGAGTGTGTGGGTGTGGTCCAGGCGCGAATGATGGTCGAGGTCAAACAGCCGTTCTATCGTCACTTTCGGCTTCCCAGGGCGGCGCGCGAGTTCAAATTTATTGAGGCCGGATGCGCCAAATATGGAGTATCGTTCCGCCTCCGCCGCATCCAGAGCGGCAGAGAGACAGGGTCGAAAAACCGGCTGGCCAGGAAGAGCGCGACCAGGGGGTCGCGCGCGGACCCGGGGGTCCGCCCCACTTTTTCACGACAAAAACCGATCGTCACCTCTGCCAAGAACAGATCTCACTCGTAGCGCAGAGCCACAATCGGGTCGACTTTCATGGCGCGGCGGGCGGGGATGGCGCAGGCCAACAGGGCGACGGCGATCAGGAGCGCGGCGGCGGCGCCGTAGGCCAGAGGGTCGCGCGGCGTGACTTCGTAGAGCTGAGTGGCGAGCACCTTCATGAGGAAGAAGGCAGCGGCCAGGCCGAGCGCCGCTCCCATCGTGGCGAGGCGCGCGCCGCGGGCGAGGAACCGGCCCAACATCCTGGCGGGGCGCGCTCCGAGGGCCATGCGCACGCCGATCTCATGCGTCTGCTGCGTCACGATGTACGAGAAGACGCCGTACACTCCGGCGACCGCGAGGATCAGGGCGAGCAGGGCGAACAGGCCCAGCAGCAGCGTATCGAACACGGCGCCCGAGACCGATTGGGAGATGAAACGATCCATGGTCTCGAAGCCCGACAGGGCGAGATCGGGATGCTGCACGGCGATCACGCGGCGAATGGCTTCGGAGAGCGCGGCAGGGGCGGCCGAGGCGCGGACCACCAGGTGCAGTTTGTCGGACGGAAACTGGGCGAACGGGAGGTAGATGGTGGGTCGCGGCGGCGTCCGGAGCGTGTGATTGCGGACACCGGCTACGACACCGACGATCTCGACGGTCTCTCCGAAGCGGAGATGCTTGCCGATGGGATCTTCCTTGGGGAAGTAGCGGCGCGCGAAGGGCTCATCCACGACGGCGCAGAATGGCGATGACGGCCGATCGTGGCCGTCCGGCAGGCGGCCGCGGAGCAGCGGGATCTGCATCGTCTGAAAATAGGCGGGGGTGACGCTGCGGAAGTCTTCGTCGTCGCGATCCTGCGGGGCGCGCGGCGGATGCTCCACGATGTCGAACAGCATGTCGTTGAACTCGTTGTGGATGGGCATTTCGCTGATGGCTCCCACGGCTTCGACGGCGGGCAAGACGCGGACGGCAGCGGTCATCTGTTCGACGAGGCGGTCGACGTGCGCGGCGTCGCCGGTCTTGGGCAGCATCAGGCCCGCGGAAAGGATGTTCTTCGTGGCAAAGCCCGGCAGGGCGTGCAAGGTGCGATAGAGGCTTTCGACCAGCAGGGCGGCGGCGATCAGGAGACAGATGGAGAGGGCGGTTTCAGCGACCACCAGGGCGCCGCCCATGGCGTGACGGCGGCGGCCGGCTCCCGCACGGGTGTCGTCACGCAGGGAACTGATTGGCAGGCTGAAGCCTGCCCCACCGGTGGCGAGCCAGGCGGGCGCGAGCCCGAAGAGCACCGCGGTGGCCACGGAAATCGCGGCGGTGAAGGCCAGCACGTGGGCATCCAGGCGAACTTCCTGGAGCCGCGGCAGGGTCTCGGGACCCAGGCTGCGGAGCAGGACTAACCCCCAGCGGGCCAGCACGAGCGCGAGACCGCCGGCCAGCAACGCCAGCAGCAGGTTCTCGGTGAGGAATTGGCAAAGGATGCGAAGGCGTCCGGCGCCGAGAGCGGTGCGAATGGAGATCTCGCGGTGGCGGGCGCCATATCGCGCCAAGAGCAGGTTGGCAATATTGACGCAGGCGATGAGCAGCACCAGCGCGACCGCGCCGAGCAGCATCAGGAGCACGGGGCGGGTGGATCCGACGATGGCCTCCTGCATGGGACGCAGGTGCAGGCCCCAGTCCTTGTTGGTGTTCGGAAACTGCCGGCCGAGGTCGAGCGCGATGGCGTCCAGGTCGTTCTGCGCCTGCGCCTCGGTCACGCCGGGGCGAAGACGGCCGAGCGTCAGAAGCATGTGGCCCATGCGGCGTTGCATGCCCGGTGCGCGCAACGGAACGGGGAACCAAAAGTCCGCGGCTTTGGGGAAGTCGAGCGAGGCTGGCATGACCCCGACGATGGTGACGGGGTTGCCGTCGAGCCTGCCGGTGAGCGCGGCCACGTCGGGGTTGCCGCCGAATGCCTGCTGCCAAAGGCGATAGCTGAGGACCACCACTTGCGGAGTTTGCATCTGCTCATCGTCCCGGGTGAAGGAGCGGCCGAGGATCGGCGAAGAGCCGAGGGTTTCGAAGAACTCGGCGGTGACCATTCCGCCCTGGAGTTGGCGCGCCTGGCCGTCGAAGCTCCAGCTTTGGGACATGGTGCCCATGGTAAAGAACGCGGCCAGGTGCTCGAAGGTGCGGTTCCGATCGCGGTAGTCGAGGAAGTCGGGCGGCGAGACGGCGGCGCCGGTGAATCCACTGGGGGTGCGCCCGGTACCCCACATGAGGCGCTGCGGCTCGGGGTATGGCAGGGGATTCAGCAGGACGGCGTTGACCACGCTGAAGATGGCGGAATTTGCGCCGATGCCGAGCGCCAGGGTGGCGACGGCCACGGCGGTGAAGCCGGGATTCTTGACGAGCATGCGGGCGGCGTATGCGAGATCCCTCAGGAGGATCTCCAAACGGCCAAACGCCCACGCGTCCTGGGCGTACTCGCGGACGAGGGTCGCGTTCCCCAGATGCCGGCGCGCCCGGTGGCGCGCTTCGGCGGGGGGCATGCCGCGCGCGAGGTTCTCCTGGATCTCGAGGTCCAGATGGGCGTCGAGTTCCTCGCGCAATTCGTCCGCCAGCCCGCGGCGGCCGGCTAACGTCATCCGGATCTTGGACCACCATTCGCGCATCGGGTTACCCCTCAGATAGATTGTCTACGGTAGACATTCTCCTTATAGTGACTTCGAAGGGGGCGCCGTGTCAAGCGGCGCGCAGGTGCGGGGTGCGCGGTCTCGTGAGCGGTGTGTTTCGGTGCGCGCCTGACAGGTCCTGGCGCGGTAGTAAGATATGTCTAGACATATGCGCACCACTGTACGGTTGAACGATGCCCTTTTGGATGAGGCGAAGCGCGAAGCGCGCCGGAGGGGTGGCACTCTGACGTCGCTGATTGAAGAGGGCCTGCGCAAGGAACTGGCGCACTCGAAGCCTGGTCCGCGGCGCAAGGTTGTCTTGCCGGTGTCCAAGTGCCGCGGAGGCGTCATGCCCGGCGTAGATCTGACCAACAACGCAAGTCTCCGCGACATCCTGGAAGAGGGGCTGCCGTTGCACAAACTGCGATGACCCTTCCCGACGTCAATGTGCTGGTGTGCGCGTTCCGGCCAGACTCGCAGTACCATTCGGAATGCCGGCATTGGCTGGACTCCGTAGTAAACGGTAACGCGGCATTCGGAATGTCTCCGGAGGTACTGGGCTCGGTTGTTCGGATTCTCACAAACCGGCGTATCTACCGGCAACCGGACCCGCTGGACAAAGTACTGGCCTATGCGAACACCGTGCTGGATCAGCCCCACTGCCTCGTCGTCCGGCCCGGCGCCCGCCACTGGGGAATCTTCTGCAGACTGTGCCGGGAGACCGACGCGGCCGGCGGTCTGGCGCCGGATGCCTGGTTCGCCGCGCTGGCTATCGAATCGGGCATGGAGTGGATCACGCTGGACCGTGACTTCCGCCACTTCGACGGGCTTCGCTGGCGTGCGCCATTCTGAAAGGCCGCTTCCGGTCCACTGCCCACGCGGGGGATAATGGGGCTATCGCAGCGGACATGGAGACCACCCAGCCACCATCGTGGATTTCGAAACTCAGCGGGAGCCTGGAAAGACTTCGTCAGAGCGAGAACCAGCTTTCGCTGGTCCTCAGCCTGGTGATCGGCGCGCTGGTCGGGCTGGTGGTGGTGGCGTTTATCCTGCTGACCGGACGGCTCGCGGCCCGCATGTATCCGGCGGGGGGATCGGGCTGGCGGCGGATTTTCGTCCCCACGCTCGGCTCGCTCACCACGGGCTATCTGCTGTGGCGCTACTTCCCGTTTGCGCGCGGCAGCGGAATTCCGCAGACCAAGTTCGCGCTCTTCATCAACGACGGACGAATTTCGTTTCGAACGGTGCTCGGGAAGTTCTTCTGCTGTTCGGCCTCGCTGGCCAGCGGCATTGCGCTGGGGCGCGAAGGACCGTCGGTGCAGGTGGGCGCCGGGCTGGCCTCCGTGGTGGCGCGGAACCTCGGACTCTCGCCGCGGCAGGTGAAGGCGCTGGTGCCGGCGGGCTGCGCGGCGGCTCTGGCGGCGGCCTTCAATACGCCGATCGCGGCGGTGCTGTTTTCGCTCGAAGAGATCATGGGCGATCTGCACGCGGAGGTACTGGGCTCGGTCGTGCTGAGCTCGGCCACATCCTGGATGGTCCTGCACCTGGTTCTGGGGGACGATCCTCTCTTCCACGTGGCGGGCTATCGGGCGGTGCATCCCGTGGAGTTTGGCGTTTACGCGGTGCTGGGGTTGGTGGGCGGGCTGGGATCGGTTTGCTTCGTCAAGCTGCTGCTGGGACTCCGCGCGTGGTTCATGCGCCTGCCCAGACGGACCGTCTGGTTTCAGCCGGTGGTGGGCGGCCTGACGGTCGGGCTGATGGGTTACTTCGTGCCCGAAGTGTTAGGGGTCGGCTACAACCACGTCGAAAAAGTATTGAACGGCGACATGGTTCTGAAAATGGTGGTGCTGTTTGCCGTGCTCAAGATCGTGGCGACCGCGGTGTGCTACGCGTCCGGCAACGCGGGTGGCATTTTTGGACCGGCGCTGTTCATCGGCGCGATGATGGGCGGGGCGGTGGGAGGCGTGGCCCACACGCTGTTCCCGCATTACACGGCGGGCCCCGGGGCGTATGCGCTGGTCGGCATGGGCACCGCGTTCGCGGGGATCGTGCGCACGCCGCTGACTTCGGTGATCATGATTTTCGAGATCACGCGCGATTACACCATCATCGTTCCGCTGATGATCTCCAACCTGATCGCCTACTTCATTTCGTACAAGCTGCAGAGGCAGCCCATCTACGAAGCGCTGGCCTACCAGGAAGGGGTGCACCTGCCCACCATGCATTCCCGCGCGCAGGCCGAGCGGATGCAGGTGCGCCAAGCCATGCGCCCGGCGCCGACGGTCCTGTCGCCGGACATGCTGATCGCGGTAGCGCTCGATCAAATGAAGGATGAGACGCTGGATGCCTGGCCCGTGGTCGACGCGTACGGGCTGTGGGGAATGATTCGAAGCAGCGAGTTGGAGCAGGCGGCGTCGGATGGGGCATCGCATCAGACCGTCGCGCAGATTCTCCGAGAAGCTCTGCGGAGCGGCGGCTCGAGCGCCGAAGAGCTTCCGCACGTCCACGACGACCACAGCCTGAGCCTGGCGCTCGAACGGATGGGAGCCACTAGGCTGAATGTTCTTCCCGTAGTCAGCCGCGCGAACGTGCACCAGTTGATGGGGATTGTCGTGCTGGACGATATCCTGGACGCTTACGGCGTGGCGAGGCGGGCCAGAACCAGGGAGCCGCGGCGATGACGGCGCAGCCTTCGGCGGGACGATCTTTCCTGGGGACCTTCGGGTTGGTGGGGCTCGCCATGGCGTTGCTGTTTGCGGTTGACATGTTTCTCGCGAAAACGGAGCGCGCGGAGAGCCTGGTCGGGGCGGCACGTCTCTTCGGAGAGGGCCGTGCCTTGATGCAAAGCGGAAAGAACGCGGAGGCGATCGAACGGATCAAAGACGCGATCGCGATTGACCGCGGCAATCGCGACTATCTGCGGACGCTGGCCGAGGCGCAACTGGCGGATGGAAGGACTGCCGACGCCGAATCGACTCTGACGGAATTGCTCGAGAGTGACTCGACCGACGGTCTGGCCAATTTGATCATGGCCCGGGTGCTGGTGAAGGACGGAAAACTTCCGGAAGCCATCTCGTATTATCACCGCGCGATCTACGGCCAGTGGAAAGAGGATGGGTCCGGGAGCCGGCTCCATGCGCGGTTCGAGCTGATCGACCTGCTGGCTCAGCGTAACTCCAAGGAGGAGCTGCTCGCCGAGTTACTGCCGATTCAGGACGAGGCTCCCGGCGATCTGAAGACTCAAGTACGGATTGGCCGGCTGTTCCTGGTGGCGGGATCTGCTGCCCGGGCGGCCGATGTGTTTAGCGGGATCCTGAACGACGACCCGGAAAATGCGGATGCGCGTGCCGGCCTCGGCGAGGCGGAATTCGCCCGCGGGGACTATCGCGCGGCGGAGCGGGACTTTCAGGTTGCCCTACGGCTGGCGCCCGCTCTCTGCAACGAACTGCTGATGCTGGATCCCATGGAGAGGGGCATCGGTCCGGCGGGGCGTTTCCGCCGGAGCCTCAATCTGGTAGAGCTGACGCGGAATGACGCAAGTCAGTGTGCCGGTGAGAATCCTTCGCCGGAATTGCAGGGATTGCTGGATGAGGCGGGGAAGGCGCTGGAAGCTCATGTGGGTGGAGTTCAACAAAGCGAGGTGGCGGAGCAGAATCTGGATCTTGCCGAGCAGATCTGGCAGGCTCGCAAGAAGGAATGCAAGCTACCTCCCGCAGCGGATAGTCCACTGACTTTGGTTATGGCGCGACTGACTCAGTAGGCGACCCGACCGCTTGCTTACGCGCGCGGCTCCGATTACTTCGACTTACTCAGCTTGCGGAAGTATTCCGCGGCGGCGCCTTCCCAGCCTTGCGGGACCTTTTCGCCGCCGGGGCTGCGGACGCTGCCGTTGCCGCCGGTTTCATCCACCTTGCGGCGGAGTTCCATTTCCACCTGCTCCACGCCGGCGAGCGCGGCTTGAATACGCTCGTTCAGCAACGGATCGTTGGAGCCGGTGAAGGGATCGAGCTGGCGCAGGTCGCGGATGGCGCCCTGGATGTCGCGCGCGGTCGCGGGGTCATCGCGCATTTGCTGCTGGAGCTGCTGGAGGGACTGCAGCGTGTCGCGGTAGTTCTGCTGGAAATCCTGCTGGCGAATGCAGGGGCCGTTGGAAGTGTTTTGGCCGTCGACACAGAAAGCTCCGTTCCAGTTTCCCCAGGCGCCGTTGCCTCCGTTCCACGGGTTGCCGCCATAATTGTTGCCGTTGCGGGGGCCGTTGGGACCGCCGTTCCACTGCCCTTGCATGGCGCCGCCGCCGCCACCTTGCGGACTACCGCCTTGCGCCTGCTGTCCGCCCTGCTGGCCTTGGCCACCTTGTTGGCCCTGCTGGCCTTGTTGGCCCTGCTGCCCACCCTGCTGGCCTTGGCCACCCTGCTGGCCTTGTTGTCCACCCTGTTGGCCCTGCGGCCCTTGCTGCCCTTGCTGTCCGGCCTGTTGGCCCTGTTGACCCTGCTGCCCGCCGCGGCCTGACTGCTGCTGGCCGGGCTGGCCGCCCTGTTGTCCGCGCTGACCCTGCTGTCCGCGGCCGGCGAGTTGCTCCATCTGGCGCCGAAGAGCCTCGACCCGATTGAGCGCGGCTTCGACGGACTTGTCATCCTGGCCGGGCTTTCCACCCGGACCCATGGCCTGCTGCACCTGCTTGAGCTGGTCCCGCAGGTTGTTGAGACCCTGCGTAATTCCGGCTTCCGACATCACGGCGTAGCCGCCCATGCCGCGGCGGATCCAATCGGCGTTGCGCTGCATGGCGCGATCCAACTCCTGCTGCTGGGCTTCGCCGAGCGCGTCGCGGAGCTTCGAGGATGCCTGGCGCTGGGTGGACTGCAGATCGCGCACGGCGTTCTGCATCTGCTGCTCCAGCTTCTTGAGATCGGTGGCCTCGGCCTCTTTCTGGCCGGCAAGCTGCTCGGCCTGGTTGCGGTTGACGCCCGGGCTGTCCGGGCCGTAGGCGCGGCGCATCTGGCCTTCGAAATCCTGCTGGCGGCGCGCCAGTTCTTCGGCCTGTTTAGCCATGTCATCCACCTGGCCGGAGGATTGCTGATTGCGCATGCCCTGCAGCCCCTGCAGGGCTTCGTTCAACTTTTCGGCCGCGCGGCGCGCCTCGGCTTCACCCTGGGGCGTGCCGGCCTGCTGCGAGGAGGCTGCCTGGCGCATGTCGTTGATCGCCTGGTTCAACTGGTCCAAGGTCTGCTGGAGTCGCTGCGGATCAGCGCCCTGCAACCGGTTTTGGCCAAGCTGGTTCATGCGCTGCTGCTGGGCCTGCTGTTGGGCCGACATCTGCCCTTGCTGTCCTTGTTGTTGGCCTTGCTGGCCTGCTTGTCCGGACTGTTGTCCTTGCTGGCCCTGCTGTCCTTGTTGTCCTTGTTGTCCTTGCTGTCCTTGCTGTCCTTGCTGCCCCTGCTGACCCTGTTGCCCCTGCTGGCTCTGCTGCCCGTTGCGGCTCAACTGGCTATTCTGCTGCGCCTGCTGCATCTGCTGCATTTGCTGCTGGAGCTTTTCGGCTTCGCGCCGCAGCATTTCCTGCTCCCAGCGCTGCTGGGGAGTCTGCGGCCCTTTGCGAGCCTGCTCGGCCAGTTCCTGCTGGCGCTTGGCGAGCTGCTTCAACTTCTCCAGCGCGTCGTCGATTTCCTTCTGCTGCTGCTGACCGCCGCCCCCTTGCTGCTGGCGGGCGCTGGCGCCTTCGTACTGGTTCTTTTCGGTATCCAGCTCCAGGTCGAACAGCCCCTGCATATCGCGTGTGGCGCCACCGCCGCCTCCTCCGCCACCGCCGCCCTGCCGTCCGAAGGCCACCTGGATATCGCGGAAGGTCGCCTCGGCGCGCAGCAGGAATTGCAGCGCTTTCTGCTCGGGCGCCAGCGCATCCTGCCACTTCGCGCCCTTCAGTTTGTCGGCGGCCGGACCCATGGCCTCCACCGCCTTATCCATATCGTCGACGAAGCTCTTGAAGGAATCGCCCGCGCCTTCCAACTGGCGGGCCTTCATGCGCTCGGAGAGCGACTTGGCCTGGTCGCGCAGCTTGGATTGCACGGAGGCCAGAAACGCGGAGTTCTCGGCATCGGTGCCGCGCGCGCCCTGACCCTTGAGCTGGTTCCAGGTGGCCGTGATGATCTCTTTCTGGCGCTGCGAAATCTGGTCCTGCTGATCCTGCTGGTCACCGCCTCCGCCGCCACCCCCGCCGCCATCCTGCGACTGCGAGTAGTTGCGCTCGAAGGGCTGCGCCTCGATGAAGAACATGTCGGTGTTGATGGTGGTTCGCGCGTCCTTGGCCGTGGCGTACAGGCTGACGATATCGCCGGGTTCGACTTTGAAATCCTCGAGCGCGATGGTGTAGGAGCCGGTTGCGGTTTTGGCGCCCTTATTGGGGAGCATCGAAACGGCCTTGTCCGCTCCCCCATTCACCGAGTAGTGCAGCTCCACATCCTTGAGGCCGAAATCGTCCTTGGCTTCCACCGCAACGGTCACTTCCTCGATCGGGGTGGCGCGGAAATCGCGGCCAGGGCGGGTGATCTTCACCTCCGGGGGATTGTCCTTCATGGCCTCGATGAAATTATCGTTGTTGAGGCGGACATCCTCGCCGCCTTCCACGGCGACCACGTGATACAGGCCGTCCTTCTGGATGTGTACGCTGGCCACGACGGTGCCTTCGGGGCCTTCGCGCAAGGGGAGCTTGGTTCCGTCATCCAGCAAGATAGCGCCGGTCGAGAGCGGCTTATCGGTGCGGATGGCGACGTCGGCGACGGTACCCTCGACGGCGCGCAGATCGCCGCCCGGATCCTCGACCTCGTCCTTCATGCCGGTCCAGGACGGGAAATGATACGTGACGCGGATGTTCTTCACGGACGGCAGGTCAATGACGTTGAGCTTGTAGGATGGCGACCGGACCCCGCCGGCTTCCACGTAATACTCCAGCGATTCCGGAACGCCGGCGATCAGGAACTGGTAGGCGTTGCCACCGGGCTGGGTGGCCATTTCGGCCTGGTCCCACTTGGAGGCGCTGGTATACCGGCCGAAGAACCGCACCTTGGGCGCGGTGAATCCGACGAGCGTCGCGGTGATCAACTGGTCGGAACGTTTGCGGACGGTTTTGTTTCCGGGGTCGACCTTCACGGCGTAGAAGGGCTTCATGTCGCCCTTGGGCAGTCCGCCCCAAAGCAGGGACGTGCCGTAGCCCAGAAAGCCCGGGCCGGACATGCCGAGCCACAGCAACAGGAGGAAAGCGGCGATGGCGGCGGACGAGAAACTGAAGATCCACGAAGTCCTGGCGACATCCTTGGGCTCGGCCTGCTGGGCCACCGAGAGCGTATCGGCCGCCAGCAATTCGAGGAAGGGATCGTTGGGGGCCTGCTCCACGCGCTCGGTGAATGTGAGAAGGCGCTCTTCGAACTGGGGATAACGGTGCTCGGCCTTACGGGCCGCATGGCGGCGGTTGAGGCGGATCACCGGCACGATGAGCGCGGCGCCCAAAGCGAAGGCCAGCCCCAGAAACAGAAACACCCGCGCGCCGATGACGCTGAGGTTGGAGAACGCAAATTTATTGGCCACCAGCACGGCCACCACAGTCAGGCCCAGTGCCGCGGCCGCGGTCACGGCAGCGCCGCGCGTCAACGCGAGCAAACGCAAACGCCGCTCAATAGCGCCCAAATACTCGGACAAGCGATCCAAAGGTTTCATGCCGCCTCTTTGTCCACAGAAAGATGTTGATTCCCCAACAACGATTCCACCACCGCCAGCGCCAACACCGCCAGCATGACGTACCACCACAGCGAAAGCGGCTTCTGCTCGGACGCCGCCGTTCCTCCCTCCGTTGCGGAGGTCCCGTTGGCTGTATTTTGCCACAAACTGAGGCTCTCCGGGGGGACGGGAGTCAGATCGGACTCGTGGCGGTCGGCATTGACTGCCACCAACTCATTGCGGCCATTGGGCCGCCGGATGTCGTAAAAACCGGACTCAGTGAACTGGATATTCTGCGCCTTGGTGGCCTCGGAGAGCGAGAACACGCGCTCGCCCTTGGGGTCGACCACGTCCACCGCGGCGCCGACTTCCTTGGAATCGCGCAGCTCTTCGAACGAGCCCACCAGCATGCTGGAGGGTCCGCTATCCAAGCGGCCGAGGTAGCGCGCGGTCTGCTCGATGAAGGGCACGAAACAGGCGCACTTGGGAAAATCGTTGGCCACGTCGTCGAACGTCGAAGTGAACACCACGATGCGGCCGTCGCCCACCTGCTGGTCGAGGAGCAACGGCGTCTGGTCGGTGAGCCGCGCCACCACGCGCGCCTTGCCGGGAGCCACGCGGATGGCCTGATAGAACTTGACGTCGTCCCAACGGTCGTTCTTCAGGATCGACGGGTGGGAAGGATCGAGCCACGCGACGGATTGGAAGCGCTGGCCCTCGCGCCCGGCGTAGACGGCCTGTTCGATCTGGTCGTCGGACACCGGCACCTTGGCGCGCGCTACCGACATGTGGCCGAGCGCGATCAGCACGGACCCGCCGCCGCGCACGTAGTTGCGCAATTCGTTTTCGAAACCGCCGGGCAGTGCGCCCACGTCCGAGAGCACCACGAAGGCGTACTTGGAAGGACTGATGTTGGTGGTCTGGAGGGCGGTTACGGGGTCGATTTCGAAGGCCGTCTGGCCGGAGGCTTCGAGCGCCGCTTTGAAGTAGAGCAGGCCGCCGCTGTCTTCCGCCTCGTGGACGAAAAGAGTGCGGCGCGGGTCGGCGTGTTCCACGGAGAAGAAGAAGCTGTCGTCGGCGGGGAGCGGGTCGGCGGAATCGATCTTCACTTCGCCCTTATTGCGGCCGTAGGGCACATCGAGCGAGAGAAATTCCACGGTGGCGCGGCCGTTTTCGGGGACCTCGACGGACTTGGTTTCCGTGACGCGGCCGTTCAGGATGAGCGACACGTTGCGCATGGCTTTGGGCGTTCCGTAGCCGGAGACGGTCGCCAGGACGCGCGTTTTCTTGTTGTCGTAGACGCGGCGCGGCGCGACAACGTTTTCCACGGTGAAGTTGGGGACGGTTTTCTTCTCGATGGTGTGGGGATCGAGGCGTATGTCGGCGTTGAGGCGCAGGTCGTTGAAATTGGCCGGCATGCCGGTTTGCTGCATGTCGGAGTAGAGCTGCACGTGGAGCGGCAGATGCAGGGATTGCGCGATGGAGCGGAGAGTGCGCGACAATTCTCCGAAGGCTGTGCGCGCGTCCGAGGGCTCGATGGCATCGATGGCGGCGTTGAGCGGCGAGTGGTCGTCAGTGACTTCGCTCATCACCTGCACGCGCTGGCCGAAAGCCAGTACCTGCGCGCGCTCCCCGGGGTTGAGCCCCGAGACAACTGACTTGGCCGCCTGTTTTGCCTGGTCGAGGCGATTACCGGCACGCATGCTGAGTGAGTTGTCGATAGCCAGGACAGTGACTTCGCCGGTGCGCTTCACCGGGAGGATATTCCGCTCCACGTAGGGGTGGGCGAAGGCCAGCACGATGAGCAGGATGAGCAGGGCGCGCGCGGCGAAGAGGAGTAGGTAGCGCAGGCGGCGGTGCTTGATGGAGCTTTGGATGTGGCGTTCGAAGAACATCAGCGAGCTGAAGGGCGTCGGGGTGGTCTTGTGTTTCCTGAGGAGGTGCAGCCAGACGGGAAGGCCGACACCGATCGCGCCGGCCAGAAACCATGGAGTGAAGAAGCCCATCTAGAATCTCCCTTCCCGTCGCGGGCATTCAGACGCGATCTTGACGCGGAGACGCGGAGTCGCGGAGGAAAACGCGGAGAAGACTAAGAGAAAATCAAAACTTGAGATAACGGCGGAGGCGGAGGTCGGGGGTGCTGTCGCGGGAGAATTACTTGACGCGGAGCGGACCCAGGGGGTACCCCGACGCGGAGATCGGCGCGGAGTGAATGAGAGAGAGATGTTGTGTTCAGAGAGAACGGAGGGGGCGGAGGTCGGGGGTGCTGTCGCTATGAGAAATGGGCGAGTCGGGAGGACATATTTCTTACGCACTTCTCCGCGCCAATCTCCGCGGCTCCGCGGCTCCGCGTCTACTGAAGGCTCGGGCGCGGCGGAGATCGGTAAGGTCAGTGGGATGGGCATCTAGAATCTCCCTTTTCGCACCGCGAGATACTCGCGCAGTCCTTCGTCCAGGGGCCGGGCCGTGTTCATCAGAAAGTACTCCATTCCCGCGCCGCGCGCCTTGGAGGCGAGCACTTCGATGTGCGAATCGATTTTGCGGCGGTACTCGTTGTGCGCGTACTCGGGGGAAACTTCCAGGGAGTTGGCGGCGTTTTCCATGTCAACCAGTAGGACGGGCTCGCGGAATTTCGGTTTGATTTCCTGGGGATCGAGGATGTGAAACAGGATGACCTCATTTCCTTTGTAGCGCAGGGGCTCGACGGTTTTGACGATCACCTCGGGCTGTTCGTAGAAATCGGACAGCACCACCACGATGCCGCGGCGGTGCAAGAAGTTCTGAAAATGTACGAAGGGTTTGGCGAAATCGGTGTGGGTGCCGGGTTCAACCTTCTCGATGGCGTGGAGCAGGCGGAAGAGTTGGCCCTGGCGCGTGGAGGGGGCGACGTAATTGTTGACGTCTTCGTCGAAGATGATGAGGCCGGCGGCATCGCGCTGCACGTTGGCCATGTAACAGAGAGAGGCGGCCACGAAGCGCGCGTAATCCAGCTTGGTGACGGGGTGGGAGCCGTAGCCCATGGAGGCCGACGTGTCGAGCAGGATGAGGAGCTGGGAATTGGTCTCGCCGCGATAGCGCTTGAGGAAACACTTATCGGTGCGGGCGAAGACGTTCCAATCGACATGGCGCAGGTCGTCGCCCTGGGAATAGGCGCGGTACTCGGCGAACTCCTGCGAGAATCCGAAATCGGGGGATCGGTGGAGTCCGGCGACGAAACCGTCGACGACGGTCTTGGCGACGAGGTCGAGGCCGGCGATGGAGGCGAGAGTGGCGGGGTCCAGGAAGCGTTGGAGCATTAGCGGGGGTCCTTACTTGACGCGGAGCCGCGGAGACGCGGAGAAAAACGCGGAGGAGATGAGAGAGAACCGGCTGTCGCGTCGTTTCGAGAGGTGAGCGCGGAGGGAGCGGAGGTTCGTGGCGTTATCGCGGGACCGGCGTAATGGTTCACGATTCTTTTCAAACCTTTTTTGAGAATTGGCACGTTGAAATTGATCAGCAGGCCTACACGCTTGCCGGAGGATTTGAGATAGGTCAGGACTTGTGCGGCATGGATCGGAGCCATGTCTTCGGTTGCTTTGATTTCGACCACTACTGCATCTTCCACCACCAGATCCATCTTGTAGGCGCCTTCCAATTTGATCCCTTTGTAGTGGATCGGCAGATGAACCTGCCTCTGAAACCGGAGTCCAAGCTGGCACAACTCATAGCAAAGGCACTCTTCGCAGGCGGACTCTAGCAGGCCCGGTCCCAAATGCCGATGAACCTCAATCGCGGCGCCAATGATCTGGTCCGTGATCAGGTTGTACGGCATCGGGCACAGTGCGCGTACCTCCGCCTCCTCCGTGACCTCAAGTGTTGCCTTCTCAATCATTCTCCGCGTCCATCTCCGCGACTCCGCGACTCCGCGTCAAATCACTCTCTCTAGTCTCTCGGAGCTGCCTTCCACTCCAAGACCCGCTTCAAAATGTCGTCCTGTTTCAACCGGTCCGATTCCGCGTGGAAGTTCAGCAGGATGCGATGGCGCAGCACCGCGATGTACAGCGAGCGCACGTCTTCGTACGTCACGTGGTAGCGGCCCTTCATCAACGCCCTGGCCTTCGCGGCCAGCACCAGGAATTGCGCGGCTCGCACGCTGGCGCCGTAGTTGACGTACTTTTGGACGAAATCGGGAGCGGTTTCGTCACGGCTCCGCGTACAACGTACCAAGTCGATGGCATGGCGCGCGACGCTCTCGCCGATCGGCACCATGCGGACCAGTTGCTGGAAGTCCAGGATCTCGCCGGCGTTGGTCACCGGGTCGGCGTGCGCGATGGTGGTGACGGTCGTCAGGTCGATGACCTGCATCTCTTCGTCGGCCGTCAGGTAGTCCAGGACCGTGTTGAACAGGAAGCGGTCGAGCTGGGCTTCGGGCAGCGGATAGGTGCCTTCCAGCTCGATGGGGTTCTGGGTGGCGAGCACGAAGAACGGGTTGGGCAGGGTGTAGTTGTGGCCGCGCACCGTGCAGGCGCGCTCCTGCATGGCTTCGAGCAGGGCGCTCTGCGTTTTGGGGGGCGTGCGGTTGATTTCGTCGGCCAGCAGGATGTTGCCGAAGATGGGGCCTTCTACGAAGGTCCACGTGCGGTGCCCCGTGCCGGGGTCCTCTTCGATAATGTCGGTGCCGGTGATGTCGCTGGGCATCAGGTCGGGGGTGAACTGGATGCGCTTGAACACCAAGCCCAGGGTCTGGGCCAGGGTCCGCACCAGCAACGTTTTGGCGGTGCCCGGCAGGCCGGTAATCAGGCAGTGGCCGCCCACAAACAGGGCGATCATCACCTGCTCCAGCACCTCCTCCTGGCCCACGATCACGCGGCGCACCTGCGTCACGATCTCCGACTGGACCTTGCGGAAGCGCTCGATGCGCGACCTCAAAACTTCGGGCTCCAACTGTGGCGTCACGGTAGTTGACATGAGAATTCCATTCTTATTTCTTGACGGTGTCTTTGGGATTTCCAGATTCCGCGTT
>OMOG01000021.1 GCA_900290305.1 Candidatus Sulfopaludibacter sp. SbA4 | reverse complement strand
TGCATGAGCGCGATGAGCCGGCTTTCTTCCACCGGCTCGCTGACCGCAATGCGCGCATTGCCGCGGCCGGCCGCCACGAGCTGCTCCGCCACCTCTCGCCGGAAATCGCGCTCCCTGCGCCAGGCCGTGCCGCAATGCAGGACCAGTTCCACGGGCTCCGCGGCGTCGAATTCCTCCGCAAAGGACCGCACCAGGCCGGCAGTCCCCTTGCGCTCCTCCCATTTGGCGACGCACAGAAAGCGAAATACGGAATCCGCCGGCCGCGCCGAACGCGCCGGAACGAACCGAGTGGTGTCCACCCCCGCCGGCACGATGCCGATCTTTTCCGCCGGTACACCGTGCGCTTCCAGAATCTCCCGGCCCCAGCTCGACATGGTCCACACCATGTCCGCCCGCCGCAGAAAAGACAGCGTCGGTTCCGGAATGCGCGTGGTTTCCCAGGCGCAGAAGGCCACCCGGTAGCGAGTGTCGAACATGGGGGTTCGGTCGATTGCGCCCAGCGAAATCCCCACCGAATCGCTCGGGAACAGGCGGCGCCACCTGCTCCGCAAGGTCTTTCCGCCGAGGCGTTTCACGCCGGCCCAATCCAGCAGCTCCGTCCGTTCATATCGATTCAGGGCGCGTGCGAAACCGCGGGCATGTTGTGTCAACCCTCCTTCGTATTGCAGGTAAGACGCCAGTTGGATCATGTTCGGTACGCGGTCCGAGGAGTGTTCATCCAGTGCATCTCACTCGATAGGCACTGAGATTATAGCCGGTCAACCAGCGGCCGGAAAAACGCGGCGGGGCAGGCGCCTGCCAACTGTCTACCGTCTCCGAATCCCCAGCCGCCTCAGGACTACTTTACGGACGCCTTCCGGGACAGCCATCGGCCTGTACGCGTCTGGTGCGTCGGACGAAACGACGTCGCGCGCGGTCGGCAGGTTGCTTGGGGTCGCCAGATACCCGTGCAGCTCGCCGGTGCTTTTCTTCATGGCCAAGCCCACGATCTGCCCGGGGGAATTGATGGAACATCGCTTCTTCCTCAGCGAATACCATACCTTCGAAGAAAGAATAGCTCTTGACAACTGGATTGTTCCGCATTGCCGCAACTCGCCTAGCTGCGCAGCGCCCCCCCAAGAGCAACAAAGGACTCAACTTCCACCCTGCAAAGCGACCACACCTTGATTTCTGCCCATTGGCCGCATAACGGTCACAACACTTCGCCCAAAATTTTCAAAAAATCGACCGAATCTTTTCAGCACTTTACGCGTTTGGCGCCCCACCTACCATCCAAAACCCGACATGTCGTGCTGCTACTCTGGAATTGAAGGATGGGGTGCGGCCTGCCGTCCGCCGCTACCCATCCCCCCGGAATTGAGGCAGCCCATGAACCCATTTCATTACTTTCGGATCTCCAAACCCGTTGACCCGACCTCCAATCCCCCCAAACTGGGTGGAGACGCATCTTTTCCACAAAATGCCCAAGATGCGTCTCCCAAACTCGACCCCTCTCCGCAACCCACAGAAAAAGGGCAACTTAAAACACCCAAAATAATATTTCGACACACAGCCCGATGCGTCACCCTGCCCGCGTCTCCCCTTTCCAGACACGGGGGCGCATCTTTTCCACAAAACGCCCAAAATGCGCCCCCCAATCTCGACCCCCCTCCACAACCCTCAGAAACAAAGGGGCTTATGCCGCCGCAAATAATAATCCGACACACCCCGAGCACCTCCGCCCCCACCCCAACCCCCAACCCCCACCCCCAACCCCCGCATTTCTGATATATTTGTCACGATCCCATCTGTCTGTCTTTAGCGATCTGGCATAAACTGGTAGAATCCTGTAAACGCACACATCGGTAAGCATTGAAGCACTTCAAGGAAAGGTAGGTGTCTGGTGAGTTCACGAAAAGATCCCGAGACCCCGGCTCCAGCCTCCGGTTTCTCCCGCCGCGGATTTATCGCAAGGGTCGGAATCGGCGGCGGCGCCCTGGGAACGGGCCTCCTGGAAAATGAGGCGGCCGCCGCGCCGGCCAATGTGGCGGGGCCAGGCCCGGTCCCGATCACGCTCAACCTCAACGGCAAACCCGTCAAGCTGACGGTCGAGCCCCGTGTCACCCTGGTCGATGCCCTGCGCAATTACCTCGACCTCACCGGGGCCAAACGCGTCTGCGACCGCGGTACCTGCGGAGCCTGCACCGTCATCATGGGCGGCAAAACGGTCTACGCATGCACCGTGCTCGCCATCGACGCACAAGGCAAGAACATCGAAACCATCGAAGGTCTGGCCGCCGGTACCGCGCTGCACCCGGTCTCGCAGGCCTTCTGGGACAACGATGCGCAACAGTGCGGATACTGCACGCCGGGCTTCGTCATGGCGTGCAAGGGCTTCCTCGACGAGCATCCCAATTGCACCGAAGAGGATGTCAAGCACGGCCTGGGCGGCAACCTCTGCCGCTGCGGCACCTACATCGGCGTCCGCAAGGCGGCCCTGCAGGCTGCCAAGACCATGAAGGGAGCTACCAAAAATGGCTAATACTCCGGACTATAGCTATCCGCCGATGGATAAACGCAAGGTCATCGGCCAGCGCTACAAGCGCCTGGACGGTCCCATGAAGTCGTCCGGCCGCGCCAAATATTCCTCCGATCTGAAACCGCCCGACATGCTCTTCGGCGCCTATCTCCACAGCCCCTACGCGCATGCCAAGGTGACCAGCATCGATACCAGCGACGTCGAGAAAATGCCCGGCGTGAAGGCCGTGTACGTGGCCGCGCCCGCCGGCACCGAGGTCAATTGGCAGGGCTACGAAATTGCCGGCGTCGCCGCCACCACCGAAGAGATCGCGCGCGAAGCGGCGCGCATGATCAAGATCGAGTACGAAGTGATGCCGCATCTCGTCAAGGACGACGACCTCGCCCTGGCTGGCACGCGCGCCAAGCAGGGCGGCGAGCGCGTGGTCGGCGATCCCGACAAGGCGTTTCAGGATGCCGACGCGGTATCCGAAGGCCAGTACGGAATTCCCGTGGTCTACCACTGCTGCCTCGAGCCGCACGGGCAGATCATCCAATGGAAGCCCGGCACCGATCCCGACAACAAGTCCGACCAGATCCACGTGTGGCCCTCCACGCAGAACGTGCCGGACTATGCCGGCTCGCTCTCGCAGAATCTCAAGGTGCCGGCCACTAACATCAAGGTCAGGATGGATTACATCGGCGGCGGATTCGGCAGTAAGTTCACCCCGGACGCCTGGGCCATCGTCGGCGCCAACCTCTCCAAGAAGGCCGGCGGGCGCCCCGTCAAGCTGTATCTCGATCGCGCCCCCGAGCTGATGATCGCCGGCAACCGCCCCTCGGCCTACGCCAAGATCAAGCTGGGCGGCAAGAAGGACGGCACCATCACCGCGTGGCAAACCGAATCCTGGGGCTCCGGCGGCTTCCAACCGGTGAACCCTCCCGCGCAACCTTATACTTACGCCAACGTGCCCAACATCCGCGAGGTCCGCACTACCGTTTCGCTGAACGGCGGATCGCAGCGTGCGTGGCGCGCTCCCGGCAACCAGCAGGCGTCGTATCTCACCTGCTGCGCCATCGAGGATTTCGCCGCCAAGATCGGCATGGACCCCATCGAGGTCTTCAAGGCCAACGCTCAGTACGCGGCCCGCACCGGCGCCCCTGACACCTACCGCTACCAGTTGGATAAGGCCGCCGAGCTGGCCGAATGGAAGAAGCTGTGGCATCCGCGCGGGCAGAGCGGCTCCGGCACCATCAAGCGCGGCATGGGAGTGGCCATTGGCTCGTGGAACGGCAACGGCCATCGCAGCCAGTGCCGCACGGTCATCAATCCCGATGGCTCGGTGTCAGTCGAGATCGGTTCGCAGGATCTCGGCACCGGCACCCGCACCATCATCACGCAAGTGGCCGCCGAGTCACTGGGCCTCCAGATGGGCCAGGTTAAGCTGGTGATCGGCAACAACGACCTGCCCCCGGACGGTGGTTCCGGTGGATCCACTACGGTGGGCGGAGTCTCCACCTCCACGCGCAAGGCCGCCATCAATGCGCTCATGAAATTGTACGAAGCCTGTGCGCCGGCATTGGGTGCACAGCCCGAGGACCTCGAAGCCGTGGATGGCCACATCCGCGTGAAGGGCAGCCCCAACAAGTCCCTCACCTGGCAGGCCGCCTGCCGCAAGCTGGGCGCCACCAGCATTTCCGAAATGGGCGCCCACACCGGGCAGGCCATACCCGGCCTGGTCACCGGCGGAGCGGCCGGAGTGCAGATCGCCGACCTCTCCGTCGATACCGAAACCGGCATCGTCAAGATGAACCGCTACGTGGCCGTGCACGATTGCGGCATGGTGATCAACCCGCGCCTGGCCGAAAGCCAGGTCTACGGCGCGGTCATCATGGGAATCTCTACCGCGCTCTACGAAGAGCGCATCATGGATCAACAGACCGGCAAGACCCTGAACCCCGACATGGAGTTCTACAAGCTGGCCGGCATCGGCGATATAGGCAACATCATCGTGCACATGGATATCCGCGAGGAGAACGATAAACGCGGCGTGATCGGGCTGGGCGAACCGCCCGCTGTACCCATCTGCGCGGCCGTCGGCAATGCCGTGGCCAATGCGCTCGGGGTGCGGGTGCCGCGCATTCCCATGACTCCGGCCCACGTGCTGGACACCCTGGAAGGGAGGACCGCATAAAATGCAATCCTTCGAATATGCCAATCCGACAACCGTCCAGGAGGCCGTTGGCCTGCTGGGCGCGAAATGGGGACAGGCCGATGTGCTGGCCGGCGGCACCGATCTCCTCAGCCTCATGAAGGAACATCTCCACACGCCCAAGCGCGTGGTGAACATCAAGAACATCAAAGAGCTCGAGGGCATCCAGAAGACCGCCGACGGTCTGCGCATCGGCGCGCTGGTCACCATGGATGAACTCTCGAAGAACTCCGACGTGGTGGCCGGCTACAAGCTGCTGGCCGACGCCGCCGCGGGGATTCCCAGCCCGCAGATCCGCCACATGGGCACCGCCGGCGGCGACCTCTGCCAGCGTCCCCGCTGCTGGTATTACCGGCAGGGACTCGGACTGCTGGCCATGAAAGACGGGAAGTCGCTCATACCGGATGGAGAGAATCGGTACCACTCCATCTTCGGCGACGGCCCGGCCTATTTCGTCAGCGCTTCGAGCCTCGGGCCGGCATTGGTGGCCCTGGGCGCCAAGGTGAAGCTGGTCTCGGCCAAGGGGCCGCGCGAAGTGCCGGTGGCCAAGTTCTTCGTGACACCGAAGGACGAGGCCTCCCGCGAGATCGCGCTCCAGCCCAACGAGATCCTCACCGAGATCATCGTGCCTGCCGCCACCGTGCGCAGCGCGACCTACGAGATGCGGCAGAAGGAGGCGCTGGATTGGCCTCTGGCGACCGCATCGGTGGCCTTGACCATGAACGGCAATACGGTGACGTCCGCCAAGATCGTGCTCGGACACGTGGCGCCCACACCGTATGAATCCGCGCAGGCCGAGGCCGCATTGAAAGGCAAGACCATCACGGCGGCGACCGCCGAAGCCGCCGGCAAAGCCGCGGTCCAAAACGCCAAGCCGCTCAGCCAGAATGCCTACAAGGTGACCCTGGCCAAAGTCGCGGTGAAGCGAGCGCTGTTGGAGGCCGCGAAGGCGAAAGGATAGTAGCCATGAAACCCAGCATGAACCGCTGCGCCAACCTGCGGTGGAAGGGCTTGTACATCCAGGCCGAATGCGAGCCGGAAAACGATTCCAGTCACGATACCGCGTTGTGGTGCCAGCATACCTATAAGTGCGTCGGGCCGGACGGCCAACTCGTGGACGAGTTCGAGTGCAGCCCCGCCCGCAAGTGCTACGAACAACTGTAGTAGCACAGGCATTCCTGCCTGTGTTCCTGTAGTGGCGCAGGTATTCCTGCCTGTGTTCTTGTAGTGGCACAGGCATTCCTGCCTGTGTTCTTGCTAGTGGGACAGTCCTCCTGGCCTGTCCTGCTTCGCCAACCGGTACAGGACGTGGCGCCGCAGATGGCCTTCCGGTAAACTCGGGTGATCGAAATCGTCGGCAGGGTCGTGCCGCATGCCGAGTTTCTCCATCACGCGGATGGAGCGGAGGTTGACGGCTGCCGTGAACGACACGATCTCCCCGAGCCCCACCACTTCGAATCCGTAACGCAGCACGGCTTGCGCGCCTTCGGTCGCCAGTCCCTGGTTCCAGTACGGCACATCCAGCCGCCAGCCGATCTCCACGCAAGGCGTGAAGTGCGCTTCGAACGAGGGCACGGAAAGCCCGATGAAGCCTGCGAACGCCCCGCTCTCGCGCACTTCCGCGGCGAAGAGGCCGAATCCGCGGCGTTCCAAGGCCGCGCCGATGCGGTCGGCCAGTTCGTCGCTTTCAACGCCCGAGAGCAGCTTCGGGAAGAACTCCATGACGCGCGGGTCGCGGTTCATGCGGCGGAACGGCTCGCGATCCGATTCGCGCCAGGCGCGCAACAGGAGACGCGGCGTTTCGATCACTGGAGCTTGCGCGTCCAGGCCGCCAGGGATTTCAGCAGGCGCCCGATCATTTCCCTGGCCTTCTCGTCGGTGAGATTTCCTTCGGCATCGAACTTGTGCGTAGCGTCTCCGATCATCACTTCCGGCTTGTTGACCGGATGCATGTCCAGGAACACGAAGCACTGGCGCAGGTGATACTGCGCGCGGGAGGTGCCCTGCGGGCCGCCCGAGGCGCCCATCACCGCGACGGGCTTCCCTTCCCAGGCGCTGTCGCCGTAGGGGCGCGATGCCCAATCGATGGCATTTTTCAGGACGCCTGGAATGGAGTAGTTGTACTCCGGGGTGACGAAGAGGATTGCGTCCGCGGCCTTGATGCGCGCCTTGAATTCGGTGACGCGCTGCGGCGGATTGGCATCGTCGTCCTGGTTGAAGGGAGGAATGCCATCCAGCTCGAAGATCTCGACGGCGACTCCCTCCGGCGCCAGTTGCTGCGCCGCTCTCAAGGCCGCGCGGTTGAAAGAAGCCTTGCGCAGGCTTCCTGCGATTCCCAGTATCGTCAGGTTTTCCATGGCCGTTGACACCAGTATAGACGTAAGATTGTAGAGAACGCATGCGGGCGCAATCCTTCTGGAAGGCCGTGACCTTGGATCACTCCAATTTCCTGGAATCGCTGATCCTGTTACTGGACGAGCACGGAGTTCGCTATTGCGTGATCGGCGGGCAGGGCGTCAACGCCTATGTCGAACCCCTGGTAAGCCTCGACCTTCGCCTGGCGATTGCGGCCGATCAACTGCCACAGGTGGAGCAGTTGCTGGAAGCACACTTTCAAGTGGCTCGCTTCCCGCACAGCCTGAACATCGCATCGGCAGGCTCGGACCTGCGCGTTCAAGTGCAGACGGATCCCCGTTATTTCACCTTCGTCGATAGGGCCACGCGTCGAGAGGTTCTGGGCATTTCACTTTCTGTCGCCAGCCTGGAAGACATCCTCCAGGGAAAGATCTGGGCGGCAACGGACACAACTCGCCGGCCGAGTAAACGCCGCAAAGACCTGCTCGACATCGAACGCATTCTGGAGACCTACCCCCACCTGCGCGATCGCGTCCCGACCGATCTGCTTGCGCAGTTGGGCTGAAATGCCACAAGTGGGGCAGGTTTCAACCTGCGGGCCGATTTTCAATCGGCCTTCCGGCGCTGTGTGTGCTGGCTAACGGTAGCTCCTCACCCTCGCGGCGCCGGCTCCCTTCCGATCGCTGCTCATCGCCGCAGGATCTTGTCCACCGCCTTGGCCAGTTCGCGGAACTCCTCGCGGGCGGGCGAACCGGGCGCGTACTCCGCCACCGTCAGCCCCGCGGCCACCGCCTCCGCAACTACCACGCGCTGTCCGATGCCCGGAAGCACCTTGCGTCCCATCTCTTTGAGGGATGACGCCAGGCCGCGGCCGAGATTGGTGGTCATGAGCACCTTGGAAGGCACGAAGCGGATGCGCGGCTTCTTCGAGCGGCGCTCGGCGCGCGCTTTGAGAGCCAGCGAGAGCGCGTCTTTCAGAGGAAACAGATCGAGCGGGGAGGGGCCGCAGGGCAGCAGCATGACGTCGGCCACCAGGGCCGCCTGGTAGATGGCTTCGGGCATGCCGGGCGGGGTATCGATGATTACGATATCCGCGTCCTTCTCCGCTTTGCGCGCCTGGGTTCGGATGGCGCCGGCGCTGCCCACCTTCTCGACCGAGCGCGCCAGCATGCCTTCGCCCTGCCCGGCCCACGCCACCAGGCTGTGCTGCGGATCGGCATCCAGCACCACTACCTTGCGCCCCATTTCGGCAAACTCGGCGGCCAGGTTTCCGGCGATGGTGGACTTGCCCACTCCGCCTTTCCTTCCCGCCACGGCGATGATGGCCATAAACTGTACTATAAGGGAATCTGGTCCAAGAGGAGAAATCGATGAGCGAAACGAACCATCTGACCCGCAGGTCATGGATGAAGCTGGCCGGGATTACGGCCGCCGGCTCTTTCGTGCGGCGGGCCGCCGCGGCGNNTACGGCCGCCGGCTCTTTCGTGCGGCGGGCCGCCGCGGCCTCTCTGTTCGACGGCAAGACGCTCGATGGATGGATTCAGATCGAGAATAGCGCTACGACGCTATCG